>DATKQI010000399.1:0-5155 GCA_035532755.1 Acetobacteraceae bacterium | reverse complement strand
ACCGACAGGCTCTCCACCCCGTGCTTGTTCCAGTACATCCGCCCCATCAGCTCGCCATAGGCCTTGGACAGGCCGTAGTAGCTGTCGGGCTCGTGGCTGCAATCGGCATCGAGCTTCTCGCTGCGTTCATGGAAGCCGATGCTGTGGTTGGAGGAGGCGAAGACCACGCGCGCCCGCTCCCGCCGCGCCGCCTCGAAGATGTGGTACAGGCCGCGCAGGTTCGCGCCGAGCACCTCCTCGAACGGGCGGTCGATCGAGATGCCGCCGAAATGCAGAATGGTTCCGCACCCTTCGGCAAGACGCAGCAAAGCCACGCCGTCGTTCAGATCGGCGCGGGTGAACTGCGCGCGCGGCGGCAGCGCATCCGGGAACGGGGCGATATCCGTCAGCTTCAGCGTGAAGCCCTGTTCGCCAAGGGCCTTCGCGAGCACGCGGCCGAGCCCGCCGGAGGCGCCGGTGAGCAGCACGGGTCTTGCCGTCGTTTCGGTCATCGTTCCGTTCCCTGAGTGTTTACGACGCGATCTGCTGGCGGATCGCGGCCAATGCGGCGTCCGCCGCCGCGGCGTCGGGCCCGCCGGCCTGGGCCAGGTCGGGCCGCCCACCGCCGCCCTTGCCGCCCACCGCCGCACTGCCGGCCCGTACCAGATCGACCGCGCTGAACCGCGCGACCAGATCGGGCGAGACGCCGACGACGATGCTCGCCTTGCCCTCGGCGGTGGATACCAGCGCAACCACCCCGCTGCCGAGCTGCCTGCCGATCACGTCCGCCAGCCCCTTCAGCTCGCGCGGCGGCACCTCGCCCAGATTGCGCGCGGCGAGCTTCACGCCGGCCAGATCCTCGATCTCCGCCGCGGCCCCGCCGGTCGCGAGCCTGCGTTGCAGGTCGGCCACCTGCCGTTCCAGCTTGCGTTTGTCCTCGGCCAGTGCGGCAACACGGGCCGCCACATCGGCCGTGGCCGATTTCAACACCACCGCGGCTTCGGCCAACTGCCGTTCATTGGCGGCGACGAGGGCCTCCGCCGCCTCGCCCACCACCGCCTCGATCCGGCGCACGCCGGAGCTGACCGCGCCTTCGGAGACGATGCGGAACAGGCCGATATCGCCGGTCCGCCGCACATGGGTGCCGCCGCACAGCTCGATCGAATAGGCCGGGCGGCCCTCGCTGCCCGCGCCCATGGCGACCACGCGCACCTCCTCGCCATATTTCTCGCCGAACAGGGCCATCGCGCCTTCCGCCACCGCGGCCTCGGGCGTCATCAGCCGCGTGGTGACTTCGCTGTTCTCGCGGATGCGGGCGTTCACCTCGGCCTCCGCCACGGCGAGGTCCTCCTCCGTCATCGGCTTGCCGTAGCTGACATCGAAGCGCAGCCGGTCTGGCGCGTTCAGGCTGCCCCGCTGGGCGACATGGGCGCCGAGCCGGCGGCGCAGCGCCTCGTGCAGCAGGTGCGTGGCCGAATGATGCGCGCGGATCGCGGTGCGGCGGGCATGATCGACCTCGGCCAGAACGGGGATGCCGGCGCGCGCGGTGCCGGACTCCACGCGCCCGATATGCACGAACAGATCGCCGAGCTTCTTCTGCGTGTCCGTCACGGCGATGCGAAGCCCGTCCGGCCCGGTAATGGCCCCGGTATCGCCCACCTGGCCGCCGCTCTCGGCGTAGAACGGCGTCTGGTTGAGGATGACGCTCACCTCCGTCCCCGGCCCGACCTGCTCCACCGGCTTGCCGCCCACCACCAGCGCGCGGATTTCCGCCTCCGCCGTTTCGGTGGCGTAGCCGAGGAATTCGGTCGCGCCCAGGCTCTCCTTCAGCTCGAACCACACCCGTTCGGTGCCGGTCTCGCCGGAGCCGGCCCAGGCGGCGCGGGCGCGGGCGCGCTGTTCGGCCATCGCCGCCTCGAACCCCGGCAGATCGACGCCGCGCCCCTGCTCGCGCAGCGCGTCCTGCGTCAGATCCAGCGGAAAGCCGTAGGTATCGTACAATCGGAACGCGACCGCCCCGGGCAGCACCGCCCCGTCGCCCAGGCGCGCGGTCTCGTCGGCCAGCAGGTGCAGGCCGCGGTCGAGCAGCACGGTGAAGCGGGTTTCCTCCAGCGCCAGCGTCTCGGTGATGAGCCCCTGGGCCGCCACCAGCTCCGGATAGGCCGCGCCCATCTGGCGCACCAGGGCCGGCACCAGCCGCGCCATCAGCGGCTGCTTCACGCCCATCATCTGCGCATGCCGCATCGCCCGGCGCATGATCCGGCGCAGCACGTAGCCGCGGCCCTCGTTGGAAGGCAGCACGCCATCGGCGATCAGGAAGGCGGAGCTGCGCAGATGGTCGGCGACGACGCGGTGGGAGGTCTTGTGCGGCCCGTCCGGGTCCTGCCCCGTCGCTTCCGCGCTCGCCAGGATCAGCGCGCGCAGCGTGTCGGTATCGTAATTGTCGTGCTTGCCTTGCAGGATGGCCGCGAAGCGCTCCAGCCCCATGCCGGTGTCGATGGACGGGCGCGGCAGCGGCGCGCGCACGCCGGGCGGGCCTTCCTCGTACTGCATGAAGACGAGGTTCCAGATCTCGACGAACCGGTCCCCGTCCTGCTCCGCGCTGCCGGGCGGGCCGCCGGGGATGGACGGGCCATGGTCGTAGAAGATCTCCGAGCTCGGCCCGCAGGGGCCGGTATCGCCCATGCGCCAGAAATTGTCGTCGGTCGGGATGCGGATGATCCGCTCCTCCGGCAGGCCGGCGATCCGCTTCCAGAAGCGGGCGGCATCCTCGTCCTCGCTGTACACCGTGACCAGCAGCCTCTCCTTCGGCACGGCGAAATCGCGCGTCACCAGCGTCCAGGCATGCTCGATCGCGGTTTCCTTGAAGTAGTCGCCGAAGCTGAAATTGCCCAGCATCTCGAAGAAGGTGTGGTGGCGCGCGGTGTAGCCCACGTTGTCGAGGTCGTTGTGCTTGCCGCCGGCGCGGACGCATTTCTGCGCGGTGGTGGCGCGCACATAGGGCCGCCGCTCCTGCCCGGTGAACACGTTCTTGAACTGCACCATGCCGCTGTTGGTGAACAGCAGGGTCGGGTCGTTGCGCGGCACCAGCGGCGAGCTTTCGACGACCTGATGGCCGTTGCGGGCGAAATAATCGAGGAAGGTGGCGCGGATATCGTTGCTGCTGGCCATTGCGCGGCGGATTTCCCTGCGGAAGCGGACAGAGGGACGTAGCGCACCGCTGCCGCGCTGTCATCCCGTGGCCACAGGGCAGCCGGTCAGCCGTGATGGGTCGGCCCCGGCACCGGATGGGCATCGCGCGCCAGATGCCGCTCCAGCCATCCCTGCCCCAGCATCAGCACCGAGACGATGACGAGGTAATAAACGAGCGCCACCGCATAGAGCTCGGTGAAGCGGAAATTGACCGATATCGCCCTCGTCGTCACCGCCAGCAGCTCCTGCAGGCTGATCACCGAGGCGAGCGAGGTGGTCTTCAGCAGCGTGATGAACTCGTTGGCGGTGGGCGGGATGGCCACGCGTACCGCCTGCGGCAGCACCACGTGGCGGAACACCTGCGCCCGGGAGAGCCCAAGCGCGAGCCCCGCTGCCCGCTGCCCCGGCTCCACCGCACGCAGCGCCGCCCGGCTGATCTCCGCCTGATAGGCTGCTTCGTTCAGGCTCAGCGCCACCCAGGCGGCGAGGAACGGGGTGAACCATGTCTGCCGCAGCGCCGGGATCAGCTGCGGCAAGGCGTTCCAGACGAACAGCAGTTGCAGCAGCGTGGGCGCGCCGCGGAACAGCCAGACATACACGCCCACCGCCCACCGCACCGGGCGGCTGCGCGCCGCGCCCGCCACCGCGAGCCCCAGGCCGAGCCCGATCCCCATCGCATGCGAACACAGCGCGAGCGCGAGCGAGATCAGCGCGCCGTAGAAGAACGGCCAGGAGAACAGCGCGCTCCAGAAGATGTGCGGATCGAACTGCACGCCCGCGGGTCTATTTCAGCGCGGCGGTCGCGTCCGATTCCGGCATCTTCCATTTCGCCGCCAGCTCCTTCACCAGCCCCTGGCCGCGCAGCGCTTTCACCTGTCCGGTGATGATCGCCTTGTCGGTCACGCTCTTGCGGAAATAGATGCCGAAGCTGTCGGTCGGCGGATAGACGTAGCCGACCTGGAACATCCCCTTCTGCGCCGTCTGCCGCCAGGCGGCTTCGGTATCCTGCGTCAGCACCGCGGCGGCGCGGCCGGTGGAAAGCTGCTCGATCACGTCCGTTTCCTTCGGATAGCTCTGGATCGTGAGCGGCTTCTTCCCCTGTTTCCGCAACGCCGCGCTCAGCGCCTTCGCCCGCACCTCGTACTGCGTGCCGCTCTGCACGCCCACCACCTTGCCGGCCAGATCGGCGGGGCTGTGGATGGCGGCGCCCGCGCGGGTGAGGATGACCATGCTGGAGCGCAGATAGGGCACGGCATCGAAGGTCTTGGTGCGCGCGGGCGTGACGAAGATGCCGCTGATGATGAAATCGCACCGGTGCGCGGCAAGGCCGGGCAACAGGCCGGTGAAATCCATCGTCACGATGCGCAGCTTCGCCCCCCAGGCTTTCGCCAGGTCATGCGCGATGTCGATATCGAAGCCTACGGGGGTCTTCTCCCCGGTTTTGCGGAAGAACTCCATCGGGGCGTAGCTGGGATCGGAACACAGCGTCACGCTGCCGTTCTTCACGAAGGACGGCGTGGCGGCGCGGGCGGCGGCAGGCAGCAGCAGCGCACCCGCCAGGGCGGCCGGCAGCAAGACGCGAAAAATGGGGGCCATCGATGTCACTCCCGGAACGAGGAGCCGCAGGGTGGCAGGTATGCACGGCTGTTGGCAATCGGCGCGGGATCAGCCAGAGCCTTTCGCCTGCCCCCGAAGGACGAATTTCTGGACCTTGCCGGTGGAGGTCTTCGGCAGCGGCCCGAACACCACCGCCCGGGGTGCCATGAAATGCGCGAGATGGGCGCGGCAGAAGGCGATCACCTCCGCCTCGGTCGCGGCCGTGCCGGGCTTGAGCGTGATGAAGGCGCAGGGAGTCTCGCCCCAGGTCGGGTCGGGCCGCGCCACCACCGCCGCCTCCAGCACCGCCGGGTGGCGGTACAGCACGCTCTCGATCTCGATGGTGGAGATGTTCTCGCCACCCGAGATGATGATGTCCTTCGCCCGG
>DATKQI010000398.1:0-3932 GCA_035532755.1 Acetobacteraceae bacterium | reverse complement strand
TGCGTGCCGCGCTCGCCTCCGGCCCGGCCGATGCGGCGGGCATGGCCACCCGCTTCCGCGGCGCCCCGCGCGGGCGGATGCGCCCCATGCTCGATACGCTGGTCGCACTTGGCCAGGCCCGCAGGGCCGATAACGGCCGCTACGTAAGTTGAACAGGAATCCCATGACCGCCCGCATCCGCCTCGGCATGCTCACCCCATCTTCCAACACCACGCTGGAGCCGATGACGCAGGCCATGGTGGCCGGGCTGCCGGAGGTATCGGTGCATTTCAGCCGCTTCCCGGTCACGGAGATCGCGCTGTCTTCCGATGCGCTGCGGCAGTTCGACGAGGAACGGCTGCTGGCGGCGGCGGAACTGCTCGCGCATGCGAAGGTGCAGGTGATCGCGTGGAACGGCACCTCCTCCGGCTGGCTGGGGTTCGAGGCGGACCGGGTTCTGTGCCGGCGGATCACCGAGGCCACCGGGATTGCGGCCACCACGTCCATGCTGGCGCTGAACGAGGTTCTGGCGCGCACGGGCGCGAGAACGCTCGGCCTCGTCACGCCCTATCTGGAGGATGTGCAGCAGCGCATCATCGGGAATTACGCGGCCCTCGGCTACACCTGCGCGGGGGAGCGCCACATGGGGCGGCGGGACAATTTCTCGTTCTGCGAGGTCGATGAAGATGCGGTGCGCGGCATGGTGCGCGCGGTGGCCGCCGCGCGGCCCGATGCGATCGCGACGATCTGCACCAACATGCGCGCGGCCCATCTGGTGGCGGGGCTGGAGGCGGAACTCGGCGTGCCGGTGTACGACACGATCGCCACCGTGCTGTGGAAATCCCTCGCCCTCGCCGGCACCGATCCGGCGCGTGTGCGGGGCTGGGGGCGGGTGTTCGGCGTTCCGGCGAAAGATTGAGGCCGAGGGTGAATGTGGGGGCGAATGCAGGTGCAAACCTGGGGGCCGATCTGCGCGGCGGGCCTGGATGCCGGCCTTCGCCGGCATGACGATGAAGATGGAGCAGGCGTGGCGGGCGCGGCGGCGGCGGCCCGATCAGATCGCGACCCGCACGCCCAGTTCCACCACGCGGTCGCTCGGGATGCGGAAGAATTCGGTGGCGGAGACGGCGTTGCGCGCCATCACCAGGAACAGCCACAGCCGCCACCACGGCATCTTCGGCACCATCGCCGGCACGATCATGTCCCGGCCGAGGAAATAGCTCGTCTGCATCGCATCGAACGCCACGCCCTTCTCGCGCAGCCGCTCCAGCGCGCGGGGGATGTTCGGGCTTTCCTTGAACCCGTAGCGCAGGACCACGCGGAAGATGTTGGGTGAAAGCTCCTCCACCTCGGTGCGCTTGTCCCGCGGGACCTCCGGGATGTCGAGGTTGTTCACTGTCACGAACAGTACACGCTCATGCAGCACCTTGTTGTGCTTGAGGTTGTGCAGCAGGGCGGCCGGCACGTAATCGGGGTTGCCGGTCAGGAACACCGCCGTGCCCGGCACGCGGATGGTCCGCGAGGCGGGCAGCCGCGCGATGAACGAGGCGAGCGGCAGGCTGTCCTGCTTCCAGCGCGCCAGCATCAGATCCCGCCCGCGCTTCCACGATGTCATCAGCGCCATCAGCGCGATCCCGAGCGCGAGCGGCACCCACCCGCCCTCCGGCACCTTCAGCAGGTTGGCGCTGAAGAACACCGCATCGATGAGGAAGAATCCACCGAACACCACCACCGCCGCGCCGCGCGACCAGTGGAACTGCCGGCGGAACACCACCATCGCCAGAACCGAGGTGCACAGGAACGTGCCCGTCACCGCGATGCCATAGGCCGAGGCCAGCGCATCGCTGCTCTGGAAGGCGAGCACGAGGATCAGCACGCCCAGCATCAGCGCGGCGTTCACCTGCGGCACGTAGATCTGCCCTTCGGCGGTATCGCTGGTGTGGCGCACCGTCAGCCGCGGCAGGAAGCCCATCTGCACGCATTGCCGCGCCATCGAGAACGCGCCCGAAATCAGCGCCTGGCTCGCGATCACGGTGGCGGCGGTGGCCAGGATGACCATCGGCAGGCGGATCCAGTGCGGCCCGAGCAGGAAGAACGGGTTTTCCAGCGCCTTCGGATGGCGGATCAGCAGCGCGCCCTGGCCGAAATAGTTGAGCACCAATGCCGGCAGCACGAAGCCGATCCAGGCGCGGCGGATCGGCGATGCGCCGAAATGCCCCATGTCGGCATACAGCGCCTCCGCCCCCGTGACAGCCAGCACCACCGAGCCGAGTGCGAGGAAGGCGATCAGCCCGTGGTTGATGCAGAACGCGATCGAATAGCTGGGGGACAGCGCCAGCAGCACCGCCGGGTGCATCAGCACCTCGCCCAGGCCCAACAGCCCGATCGCGACGAACCACACCGCCATCACCGGCCCGAACACCCGCCCCACGCGGCCTGTGCCGTGGGACTGCACCATGAACAGCCCGACGATCACGATCACCGAGATCGGCAGCACATACATCTTGAAGGCATGCGACGTGATCTCCAGCCCCTCGACCGCCGAAAGCACTGAAATGGCCGGCGTGATCACGCCGTCGCCGAAGAACAGGCACGCGCCGATGATGCCGACGAGTGTCAGCCCGGCCCGCAGCTTCGCGTTGCTGCAGCCGCGCTGGGCAAGCGCCATCAGCGACAGGATGCCGCCTTCCCCGCGGTTGTCCGCGCGCATCACCACCAGCACGTATTTCACGGTGACGATCAGGAACAACGACCAGAAGATCAGCGACAGGATGCCCAGCACATCCCATGAATGCACGCCGTGGCCGGACACGTGCAGCAGGCTCGCGCGCAGCGCATACAACGGGCTGGTGCCGATATCGCCATACACCACGCCCAGCACCGCCAGCAGCATCGCATATTGCGGTGCCTGCTTCGCGGCCGGTTCGGCCGTTGCCACATCGGTCATCGGCCGGTTGCCGTCCATGCCATCGATTGCCTCTGTTCTCCCGGCGCCCGGCATCCTGCCCGGCATAGGCCGGCCCAACAACCATACCGACCGGCACGCCGCGATAATGGCGGCACCAACTCCAAACCGCCGGCCTTCCGGCCCCGCGGCGGCGCAGCCTTACGCCCGATTTGCTGCGCTGCGCAAGCCGCACCCCTCTTGCGCTGCCCTCCGCCTATGCCCCACGCTCGGAAAATGCCGCTGCGCGACGCCATTCCGGCTTTCCTCCTGGCCTTTCCGGCCCTGTTCTCCATCGTCAACCCCATCGCGGGCGCGTTCATCTTCCGCGAAGCCACCGCCGGCCGCACGCACGATGAACGCCAGCGGCTTGCCTGGCATATCGGGCGCAACGCGCTGCTGGTGATGCTGGTTGCCCTCTGGGGCGGGGCGTACGTCCTCAACTTCTTCGGCATCAGCCTCGCCGCCCTGCGCATCGCCGGGGGCGTCGTGGTCTCCGTCACCGCCTGGAACCTGTTGTCCGCGCCCGAACAGCGCGAAGCCCGCAAGCAGCAGGAAGCCGCCCCGGCCTCCAGCACGGACGTCGCCAGCATGGACGATGTCGCCTTCTTCCCCCTCACCATCCCCATCACCACCGGCCCCGGCACCATCTCCGTCGCCATCGCGCTCGGCGCCGGCCATCCGTCCCTCGGCCCCGCCCTGCCCGGCTTCTTCCTCGGCGTCACCGCCGCCGCCACAGCGCTCGCGCTGGTCATCTGGATCGCCTACCGCTCCGCCGACACGCTCTCCAGCCTCATCGGCCCCACCGCCGGCCGGGCCCTCACCCGCATCTCCGCCTTCCTGCTGCTGTGCATCGGCGTCCAGATCATGATCACCGGCGTGCAAGCCGTGCTGCCGCACTGACGGACGGGCGGGGCAGGAAGCGAGAAAGGCCAGGGCTCTGCCCTGGACCCGCCAAAGGGCAGTCGCCCTTTGGAAACCCTGTTGGTTTCTTGAAGAAGGGGGGCCG
>DATKQI010000397.1:0-4026 GCA_035532755.1 Acetobacteraceae bacterium | reverse complement strand
GCGGCAGATCGCCGAGCTGGGCATCTACCCGGCGGTCGATCCGCTCGACTCCACGTCGCGCTCGCTCGACCCGCGCATCGTCGGCGAGGAGCACTACACGGTGGCGCGCGAGGTGCAGCGGGTGCTGCAGACCTACAAGTCGCTGCAGGACATCATCGCCATCCTGGGCATGGACGAGCTTTCCGAGGAGGACAAGCTGGTGGTGGCGCGCGCGCGCAAGATCCAGCGCTTCCTGTCGCAGCCGTTCCACGTGGCCGAGGTGTTCACCGGCACGCCGGGCGTGTTCGTGCCCGTCGCCGACACCATCCGCAGCTTCAAGGCGATCGTCGCCGGCGAATACGACCACCTGCCGGAGTCGGCCTTCTACATGGTCGGCACCATCGAGGAGGCGGTGAAGAAGGCCGAGTCGATGAAGGCGACGGCCTGACCGCGGTGCGGGACGGCGTAGGTCGTTCCCCACCGTCATGGCCGGCGAAGGCCGGCCATCCACGACTTGTTGGTTGAGCCTGCGTGCTCCGCGCCCCTGAGGACCCCGCCCATGCCCGTGAACCTCGAAATCGTCACTCCGGAGAAGCTGCTGTTGTCCCGCCCGGTGGACATGGTGGTGATCCCCGGCAGCGAGGGCGACATGGGTGTGCTGGAAGGCCACCAGCCGATGATCGTCATGCTGCGCGGCGGTGCCATCGCGCTGTATGAAGGCGACCGCATCACCGACACGCTGTATGTCGCCGGCGGTTTCGCCGAGGTCACGCCGGAGCGCTGCACCGTGCTGGCCAACGAGGTCGTGCCGATCGCCGAACTCGACAAAGCCGAGGGCGAACGCCGACTGGCCGAGGCCGAGGCGCATTACGCGCAGATCGACACCGCCGACATCGTCGCCGAGGAACTGGCGCTGGAGCGCCTGCAGTCCGCGCGCGCGCTGATCGAGGCGGTGGAGGGGCTGCTGACCGGGTCGCGCTAGGCGACCCGGCTGGTTCAGGGCGTCTCGATAGCGATCAGGCCGGAGAAACGCCGGAAATCGCCGAGGTTGAATGTGAGCAAGCGGGTGATGCCGTTCGCCAGCATGGCGGCGACGATGTTGGCGTCGTGTACCTGGCGGCCAGCAACCCGGACACCTTCAAGCAGCGACAGAAGCCGTTCGCGAGCATTGGGACCGGCCTCTGCCATGTCGAAGCGTTGCGCGAAGAGCCGGACGCGCCCGATTGCCGTGGACATAGGCACTGCCGCGTGGCCCGGCTGCGGACGGGGCACGGTGGCGAGGTACTCGCGCAGGATCTGGTCGCTGATCCAGAGCGCGGCGTTGCTGGCTTCGGCGTCGCGTAGTGCCGCCTCCGCCTGGGCGTGCCATGGCGACTGAGTATGCGATGCATAGACCAGGACGTTGGTGTCGATGAACCAGTCCTCAGCGTCCGTCATCGCCATACATGTCCTCGCGGCGGAGCGAGATGCTGTCGTCCCAGGGGCGGTCATCCACCGGGAATCCCTCGAACCGGAATGGCTTGCCACGCCGGTGTGGAGCGGTTGGTTCAACCGTCACCTCGTGCTCGCCGGGTGGCAACTCGGCCGGTGCGACACCGCTGACCGTGTGATCGGCGGCGATATGGATGCGCATTCGGATGGTACTCATGGCGGCTTCCGTGGTGGGCGGGCATAAGATGGGCGCCGCCGGGCTGGCTGGCAGGCAGGCGGGCGGGGTTGGTCCAGCGGTTCTCATTTTGGCGTGGCGGGCCGGTGACGCCCCCACCGTCATGGCCGGCGGAGGCCGGCCATCCACGACTTTCCGTAACTGCCCAGGTCCGGCGTGATCAGGCCAGCCGCAGTTTGGCGGTGAGCAGAGCCGGGTCGGCCGTTAGTGTCTGGAGCAGGTCCCAGTCCTGCTTGCGAGCGGTCGAGAGCAGCGAGCGGATCGTGGCGAAGTCGGCGGCCCCCTGCTCGGAGCGGAACCCGCCGGAGATTTTCTGCCGCACTTTCATCATTCGTCCGTCGCGCTCCGCGAGGTTGTTGGTGAACGGTACCCTCGGATCGGTCAGGAAGCGAAGCACATCCGGCTTTCGTGTGCTGAGCCGCAGCAGCAGGTTGTGACCCACCCGTCGTGGCGGTCGGCCGCGCGGCCTGGCTTTCGCCAAGGCGGGCTGCGCTTCATGAAAAGCCAGACCGTCCGCAAGGATGCGGTCGTAGCACCGCTTGATCAGCGCGATCAGTTCCGGCTTCAGCGGTATGCCCTGCTCGCGCGCCAGATTTGTCGCGTGACAGGCTCGCCGCAACAACTGCTGCATCCGCCGCGCCCAGTCTTCTTTCTCGATCTCCACCAGCGCCTTCAGTTCGCGCAGGTGGTGCGCGTTGCATAGCGCGTGCAGCACGCTTTTCAGCGTGTAGTACGGATGCCAGTGGTCGTGCACCACAATGCCCACCACGTTCGCCAGCAGGCTGCCGCGCTTGGCCGAGACCCGGTAAAAGGTGAGCAGCGTGGTCGAGGCGATGTGCAGCCACTGCGTCTTGCCGGTCCTTGGGCTTGACCCGAGGATACGGAAGCCGGTCTCGTCCATATGCTTGACCGGTGCCACCGCCACCTTGTCGCGCACGGCCTCGGCGAAACACCGGAAGCGTTTGGCGCAATCCTGGCTGATCCGGGCAATGGTGGCGGTGGCCAGGCGCACGCCGAACAGATCGAACATCAGCGTCGCCAGGCGCTTCTCCGGCAGCAACTGGTAGTGCAGCAGGTAGAGCACGATGGCGCCGATCCGCTTGCCATACTGCACCGGCGCCGTCACCCAATCGGGGAAGCGTGCCCGCGTCTGTGTTCCGCACGCCGCGCAACGGCACTCGTGCGCCCGGTGTTCGGTGACGATCAGAGGCTGCGGTTCGGGCAGGTCGAAGACCTGCCGCGCAGTATGGTTGGTGGCCATCGCCTCGGTCAGCGGCGCGCCGCACCCGGCGCAGGCCGACGGGTAGTGGTCGATGACCGCATCGGGCGTCTCGGTTCGACACAGCGTCTCGCCCGGATGGCCCTTCTGTCCGCCCGGCTTCTTGCCGGAGCGTTCCCGCAGGCTGCCGACTCGAACCGGCTTCTTCAGTCCGTCGCTCGAGGGCGGCTTGCCGCTGTTGCTGCTGTTCAGCCCAAGCCGACGCTCCAACTCGGCAATATGCGCCCGCATCGCCGCCATCTCAGCCGCGTGACGCGCCTCCTGCGCCAACAGCAGGGCGATGAGATCTTGCTTCGAGAGTTGCTCAAGGGCGGTGCAATCCACCGACTCCTTGGAGTCGGCCCGCCGAAGTCATGTCAACAAAAATCTTCGCCCCCGCGCCGATCAGGGGCGGCCGGCGGAACCTGGGCAGTTACGGAGTCTTCAAGGAGACAGGGTCAGGAGTAGGCTCGACCGCGCGGAACGGCGCAAGGTCATGGCACTCGCCCAGGCACGTCGGATCGATGCAGTGCTGGTGACCGAGCTCTCGCGATGGGGGCGCAGTACGACCGACCTGCTGGCGACACTCAAAGAGCTGGAGGCACGACGGGTGTCGGTCGTGGCGTTGAACGGGATGACCTTCGATCTGGCCACCCCGCACGGCCGGATGATGGCCACAGTGCTCGCCGGCATTGCCGAGTTCGAGCGTGAGCTGATCCAGGAGCGCATCCGCTCCGGCATCGCCGCGGCCAAGGCGCGCGGCAAGCAGCTGGGCCGCCAACCTGGGCAACGGCCAAAATCCGACCGCCTGGCGCCGAAAGTCGTGGCACTTGTCGCAAAGGGACGCAGCTATCGCTTGATCGGGCGCGAGGTGGGACTGAGCAAGAATACCGTGGCCGATATCGTCAAACGCCACCGCGCCAAGGCGACTCAGATCGCCTGACCGCTACTTTGCACCTGGTGACACGAATGTTGGGTCTGGGCCAACCATGGTGCGAGCGGCGTCGCGCGCGGAACCGGCCGCGAGGAGAGCCTCCCATGCGCGCCGGTAAGCGGTGCGTGGCCAGAGCGCGTCACGATAAGCCAGATTGGTCAGCGCACCGGGTTTGGCGCGCAAAGCGGC
>DATKQI010000396.1:0-2853 GCA_035532755.1 Acetobacteraceae bacterium | reverse complement strand
GGGTTTCTTTGTTGTATATCTGTGTACAGATAGTCGAAGGAAATCTGACTACACCCATAATCCAGCAGCAAACCATTGACTTAAGACCCGCTCTGACCATCGCAATGCAGCTCTTACTTGGTGTGCTGTTTGGAATCTTAGGTCTGACACTTGCAGTTCCGCTAACCGCAGTCGGAATTACGTTAGTGAAGACCCTTTATGTGAAAGGATATTTAGAGCACCAACCCGTCCTGATTACCTAATGTTCTGACGCATTCCGCCGATTCACAGCGGCCGGCCGGCGTGCGAATCTGGCTGGATGGCACAGACAGTGTGCGTGCTGGTGAGCGCGCGGGACAGGCAGCGGTTGGAGGCGATCACGTCGGACCGCAGCCGCCAACGGAAACATATAGAGCGGGCGCAGGTCGTGCTCGCCTCGGTTGGCGGCGGACCGGTGCAGCAAATCGCGCTGCAGCTCGGCGTCAGCCGCCCGATGGTCTGGCGCTGGCAGCAACGCTTCGCCGAAGCAGGCGTGGACGGCCTGCTGCGCGACAAGACACGCAAGCCGGGCAAGCCGCCGATCGCGGCCGAGACCGTGGCGCGCGTGGTCGCGCTGACCTGCGCCGATCCGCCGCACCAGGCAACACATTGGACCGGGCGCGCCATGGCCAAGGCGGCCGGCATCTCGTTGCGCTCGGTGCAGCGCATCTGGCAGGCGCATCAACTCCAGCCGCATCGCGTGCGCACGTTCAAGCGATCGCGCGACCCGCGCTTCGCCGACAAACTCGTCGACATCGTCGGCCTCTATCTCGATCCGCCGGCGCATACCGTGGTGCTGTCGATCGACGAGAAGAGCCAGATCCAGGCGCTCGACCGCACCCAGCCGGGGCTGCCGCTGAAACCCGGCCGCTGCGGCACCATGACGCACGACTACCAGCGCCACGGCACGACGACGCTGTTCGCGGCCCTCAATGTGCTCGACGGGACGGTGATCGGACGCTGCATGCAGCGCCATCGGCACGAGGAGTTCATTCGCTTCCTCAACGCCGTCGAGCGCGATGTTCCGGCCGGCAAGCTGATCGAGGCGGTGGTCGACAACTACGCCACCCACAAGCATCCCAAGGTCCGCGAGTGGCTGGCGCGACATCCGCGCTGGACCTTCCATTTCACACCCACCTCCGCGTCGTGGCTGAACGCGGTCGAGAACTTCTTCTCGACGCTGACGCGCAAGCGCATCCGTCGCGGCAGCTTTCATTCGATCGTCGACCTCCAAGCTGCAATCAACCGCTTTCTCGCCGAACACAACGCCCAGCCCAAGCCCTTCGTCTGGAAGGCCTCCGCCGCATCGATCCTCGCCAAGCTCAACCGACTGCCTGAACCAGCCGAATGAGTCAGAGCACTAGTTCTTGATTTTTTCCTAGGCTCCTCAGCTTCCCTGGGCTGATAGGGTTCCCTTTCCTCCCACCTCTCCGGCGTTGACATCCAGGGTCAGTTTTCAACGCCGACTGACACTCAAAGTGTCCACCCTCAGCGGCGCACTCCACAACGGGGTCCTTTTTCCACGCCGAAACACAACGAAACGGCCCTTTCCGCCGATGCTGCGCACGACATAGGGCGTTCCCCGCCCCGTTGCATCCCGCCCGTGCGCCGCCTTCCGGCACCACGCCCGCCATGCCACAGTCGCGGCAAAAGATGGAGGTAACGCCGCAATGAGCGATTCGCACGCGCGCCTGATCTTCGGCACGACGGAACCGGCGCCCGGGCCGCGACGCCTTGCGGCGGGGGCGGTGTCCGCCCTGCTGGAGGACGGCAACCTGCGCGTTATCCGCTTCGGCGACACGGAGGTGATCCGCGGCATCGCCTTCCTGGTGCGCGGCCCGACCTGGGGCACGCTCGCGCCGGTTCTGGAGGACGTGCAGATCGAGGAGACGGAGGGCGCGTTCGCCGTGCGCTACACGGGACGCATCGCGGCCGGCGGTCAGCGGCTGCGCTACGCCGCACGGATCGAGGGCGAAGCGGCCGGACGGCTCGTCTTCCACTGCGAGGCGACGGCAGAGACGGCGTTTGAGACCTGCCGCACCGGCTTCGTCGTGCTGCACCCGATCGCCGGTGTGGCAGGCAATCGCGTGCGGATCGAGCATGCGGACGGGGCCATCGAGGACGGCACGTTCCCCGCGCTGATCGACCCGGTACAGCCGATGCTGAACCTGCGCGCGCTGACGCATGAGCCGATTCCCGGCCTGCGCGTGACCTGCCGCATGGACGGCGACACGTTCGAGATGGAGGACCAGCGCAACTGGTCCGACGCCTCGTTCAAGACCTATTCGCGCCCGCTTGCCCTGCCCTGGCCGTTCACCCTCGCGGCCGGCGAGACGCTGCGGCAGAGCGTCACGCTGTCCTTCTCCGGCACCCCGCCGCGCCGGGCGGACGGCGATGGGGCCATCGCCGTGCGGATCGGCGCGGAGCGCGGAGCGATGCCGCCGCTCGCGCTGGGCTGCACGGCGGAGGAAGCGGCGGCGGCACAGGCGCATGTCGCGGCTCTGCGTGAGGCGGGCGTGGCCGCGCTGGTATGCCGCTACGATCCCCGGCTCGGGCACGGCATGGCCGAGCTGGCACGGTTCCGCGACCTTGCGGCCGGGTTGGCAGCCACGGTCGAATTGCAAATCGTGGTGCCATCGGTTGATGCATTTGCGGAGGACTTGCGCGCGGCGGCGGACGCGGTGCGTGCCACGGGGCTGGCGCCGGCTGCGGTCATGGTGGTGCCGGCGGCGGACCTCATCAGCACGCCGCCCGGCTCGGTCTGGCCACCGTGCCCGCCGCTCGATGCCCTCCATCGCACGGCGCGGGCGGCATTTCCGGGAGTGCTTCTGGGCG
>DATKQI010000395.1:0-19034 GCA_035532755.1 Acetobacteraceae bacterium | reverse complement strand
TCCAGCCCCGCCGGCACGGCGAGGCCATCGACCATCGGCGGCCATTTCTCGCCGTCCTTCACCGCCAGCACCTCGGCCAGCGCCTGCTGCTCGGCGGCGAGCTTCGTGCGCGCCGCCTCCGCCACGCTGCCACGCTCGCGCGCCGCCGACAGCCCGGCCTGGACAGTGGTGCGACGACGCTCCGCTTCCTCCAGCGCGGCGCGGGCGGCCGACAGCGCCGAATCGGCGACGGCGCGCTCGGCCTCGGCCTGTTCGAGCCGCACGGGATCGACCATGCGGGTGCGCAGGTGCGCCTGCTCGGCTTCCAGCTTCGCCGTCTGCTCGGCCAGCCGGCGGGCACGGGATTCGGCCTGGGCCAGATCCTGCGCCAGGGCCTGGGTGCGGGCCGACAGTTCGGCGGCATGCTCGGTGGCGCGATTCGCCGCCGCCTCGGCCTCCCGCGCCTGCATGGCGGCTTCGGCGGCCACCGATTCGGCAGACGCGGCGCGAGCGGGATCGCCCTGCTCCTGCGCGTCGAGCGATGCGGCCTCGGCGATGAGGCGCTGCTCGGCCGCCTGCGCATCCCGATGCAGCCCACCGGCGTGGGCGAGATCCCGCGCGATCTGTGCCGCCCGCTGCGCGGCGGCGGCGAGGGCCGCCTGGGCGCGCGCCTCCTCGGCGGCGATCTGCTCCTGCGCGAGGCGGTGGCGTTCCAGCTCGGTGCGCGCCGCCGCCTCCGTCTCGCGCAGCGGCGGCAGCGCGGCGGCGGCTTCGGTGGCGCGGGCGGCGGCGGCGGTGGCCGCGGTGGTCGCCTCCGCGACCGCCTGCCGGGCGGCGAACAGGGCCGCCTGGGCGGCGGCGCGGGCGGCTTCCACCCGGGCGCGCTGGAGCGCGAGCAGCTCCGCCTCGGCGCCCCGGATCGCGCCGGAGATGTTGCGGTAGCGGCTGGCCTGCCGCGCCTGGCGCTTCAGCGCCGCCAGCTGGCCTTCCAACTGGCCGCGCAGATCCTCTGCCCGCCCCAGGTTCGCCTCGGCGGCGCGCAGCTTGATCTCGGCCTCGTGCCGGCGGGCATGCAGGCCGGTGATGCCGGCGGCTTCCTCCAGGATGGCCCGGCGCTCCTCCGGCCGGGCGCCGACCAGCGCGCCGACCCGGCCCTGGCTGACCATGGCGGAGCTGCGCGCCCCGCTCGCGAGGTCGGCGAACAGGGTCTGCACGTCCCGCGCCCGCACCTCCCTGCCGTTCACCCGGTAGGTGCTGCCCATGCCGCGCTCGATCCGGCGGCTGATCTCCAGCTCCGGCTGCTCGTGGAACGGCGGCGGGGCGAGGCCGGCGGCCTCCTCCAGCACCAGGGTCACGTCGGCGAGGTTGCGGGCGGCGCGGGCGGTGGTGCCGGCGAAGATCACGTCGTCCATCTCGCCGCCGCGCAGGTTGCGGGCGGAGTTCTCCCCCATCGCCCAGCGCAGCGCCTCCACCACGTTGGACTTGCCGCAGCCGTTCGGCCCGACGATGCCGGTCAGCCCGGGCATGATCTCCAGGCTGGCCGGCTCGGCGAAGCTCTTGAACCCGGCGATGCGCAGGCGGGAGAGGCGGACGGGCAAGGCGCGATCCTTAGGCCGAGGCAGCCTTTACCAGCTTCGCGAACTGCGAGTACGACATCGCGCCCGGCTCCGGCTTGCCGTTGATGATGAAGGTGGGGGTGGAGTTGACCTTGTACTTCTGCTCGGCGTGCAACTGCTCCGCCAGGACCGCCTTCTTCAGCCCCTGGTCGGCGATGGTGGCATCGAAGGTCTTGCGGTCCATGCCCGCGAGTGCGGCCATCTTCCACAGCTCGTCGGTGTAGTTGATGCCCTGGGCGAAGGCCCAGCGGTCCTGGCTCGCGAACAGGGCGGTGATGAACGGGTAGTACTGCGCCGGCGGCAGCGCGCGGGCGACCATCGCGGCCATCAGCGCCACCCCGTCCAGCGGGAAATCGCGATAGACAATGCGCAGCGTGCCGGGCTTGATCAGCTTCTTCTCGACCTCGGGCATCGTATCCATCGAGAAATGGGCGCAGTGGGTGCAGGTGAGTGACATGTACTCGATCACCGTCACCTTCGCCGTCGGGCTGCCGACGGCCCGCAGGTCCATGCGCGGATCGCCCGCCGCCCTGGCAAGGCCGGGAATCAACGAACTCGTGGCTACAACAGATAGTAGCGTACGGCGGGATACTGGCATCGGGACCTCTATATCTGGTGTTTTACCGCCGGAGGGCGGCGGGAGTCGAGCATTCTTGTCGCACGCGTTTGCACGCCGCGGGATTCAACGCCGCGTCAACACCGCGCGGCCCAGGGCGGCGAGGGCGGCGCGCAGCGGGCCCTCCGCGAATCCGGCCACCGCCGCCTCGGCCGCCGCGGCGGCGGCCGGATCGGCCGGGGGTGGCGCCGGCGGTGGCGGGGTGGCCTGCGCGTCCTGCACGAAACGCAGGCGCTGGACCACCACGCCGCCCAGATGGGTGTTGATCCGGTCGATCAACTGCGGCGTGCAATGCTGCAGTTCCATCGCGACCGGCCCGGCACAGGCGATGGCGAGCGTGCCGGCGGACAGCCGCCGCGGCGTGGTGTCGGCCGCGAGCGCCGGGCCGACGATCGCCGCCCAATCGACCAGCACCTGAGCCGTGGCCGGGGCGCGGCGGCGGAAGGCCGTGCGCGTCAGCCCGGGCACCAGGGCGGCGACCGGGCGAGGACCATAGATGTGGCGGGGGCTGTCCGCTCGCGGCTTGTCGTCCTTCGCCTCCGTCGTCATCCTGCCTCCGTGCCCCCTTCCGCCGCCGCCCTGCTCGACTGGTATGCCGCCCACCGCCGCCGCCTGCCATGGCGGGCCGAACCGGGGGAAGCAGCCGATCCATACCGTGTCTGGCTTTCCGAGATCATGCTGCAGCAGACCACGGTGACGGCGGTGCAACCCTACTACGAATCCTTCCTCCGCCGCTTCCCCACGCTTGCCGCGCTGGCCGCGGCCGAGGAGGGCGCGGTGCTGGCCGCCTGGGCCGGGCTTGGCTACTACGCGCGGGCGCGCAACCTGCATGCCTGTGCGAAGGCGCTGGTGCGGGCAGGCGGGTTCCCGCGCGATCTGCCGGGTTTGCAGGCGCTGCCCGGCATCGGCCCCTACACGGCGGCGGCGATCGGCGCCATCGCCTTCGGCCTGCCGGCGGTGCCGGTGGACGGCAATGTGGAGCGGGTCACCGCGCGGCTGTTCGCGATCGCCGCACCGCTGCCCGGTGCGAAACAGGCGATTCGCGCCGCCGCCGCCACGCTCGGCGCCGATCCTGCCGCCCGCGCCGCGCCCTCGGATTTCGCCCAGGCGCTGTTCGATCTCGGCGCCATGGTCTGTACGCCCGCGGCACCCGCCTGCACCCTGTGTCCCTGGGAAGCCGCGTGTCTCGGTCGCGCGCAGGGCATCGCCGCCGGCCTGCCGCGCAGGGCGGAGAAGCCGCCGCGCCCGCACCGCTACGGCATCCATTTCTGGCTGACCGATTTCCGGGGCCGGGTGCTGCTGCGCACGCGCCCGCCCACCGGCCTGCTGGGCGGCATGACGGAACTGCCGGGCACGCCCTGGCGCGCGACGCCATGGACCGGGCCCGAGGCGCAGGCCCACGCACCGATGCAGGCCGCATGGCAGCCGGCGGGGCAGGTGCGGCATGTCTTCACCCATTTCGCATTGTCGATCGGCGTGCTCGCCGCGCGCGTGCCGGAAATCCACGGGGAGGGCTTCCTGCGCGAGGCCGGAGAGCTGGGCGCGGAGGCGCTGCCGTCGGTGATGCGCAAATGCGTGCGCGCCGCCCGGTCCTGCCCGGCCGATTAACGGTTCGGCAACGCCCGCCACCCTATCGTGCGGCCCGGAAGACAGACCGGGGTCCGGATGGACACAGTGCCCGCCCGCCACACGCCCGCCGTCGATGTGAACCTGTTCGTGTTCAACGGGGCGGAGACGATCGCCGCCGCCATCGAAAGCGTGCTGGCCCAGACTTGGCCGGCGCTGACCCTGACGGTGATCGACGACGGCTCTACCGATGACACGCTGGATGTGGTGCGTGGCTTCATCGCCCGGCACCCGGCGATCCGGCTGAAACGGAACCGGGTGAACGGCGGGGCGGTGGCGAATTTCCAGCGCGCGTTCTGGCTCGGCGATGCCGATTTCGTCCTGCCGAAATCCGCCGATGACGTGATCGACCCGCGTTTCGTGGAACAGGCCATGGCGGTGCTGCTCGCTCACCCCGATTGCGCGATGTGCCATGCCGCCGGCCTGGTCTTCACCGGCGAGGGCGATATCCGCAGCACCTATCCGCCGGGGCACCGGCTGTCGGCGGTGGGGGCGGACCCGCTGGCCCGCGCGCGGCATGTGATGGCGACCTATACCAGCTCACCCAGCTTCTGGGGCGTGTACCGCCGCTCGGCGGTGGACCGGCTGGCGCGGATCGGCCACCGCGCCGGATGGGACCATGCGCTGCTGGCGGAACTCGCGCTGTATGGAGAGATCCGCCATGTGCCGGAGCTGCTGTACTGGCGGCGGGACGGCGGCAAGCCGGTGCTGCGCCTTGCCCGCGCCGCGACCGAGGCGGCAACGCGCGGCCTTCCGCTCGACGGGCCGCTGGCCGAGCATCGCTGGCGCACGCCGCTGATCACCACCGCCTATGCGCATATCGAAACGTTCGCGGTGGCCCGTATCGACGAGACGCGGCGCCGCGCGCTGATGCAGGCGGTGCCCGGCATCTTCCGTGCCCGCTGGCTGTCCTTGCTGCGGCGGGAAGCGGCGGTGCTGGAGCGCGCGGTGGCCGACATCCTGCCCGGGCTTGCGACGGAAGACGGCCTGACGAGCCGGTGGATCGCCACGCAGCTATCCGATGCCGTGCGCGCGGTGGAGGCGATTGTGCCGGAAGCCGGCCTGTCCTGGGTGCATGCCGAGATCGCCGCCCTGTCGGCGCGGGCGCCGGCCGAGGCGGAGCCAGCCTGATGCCGATGGACGGGCACGCGGCCGCGCCCTGCCGCCTGCATCTGGGATGCGGGGCGAAGGTGATGGCCGGATGGATCAACATCGACCGCGTGGCCCGCGCACCCGGCGTTGTCACCGGGATCGACGCGACCGCCCTGCCCTACCCGGACGGTTCGGTCCAGGAAATCCTGGCCGAACATGTGTTCGAGCATTTCACCTTCCAGGAGGAAGGCGCTGTCTGGCCGGAGATGGCGCGCGTGCTGCGCCCGGGCGGAATACTGACGATCGAGGTCCCGGATTTCGAATGGACATGCGGGCAGTTCCTGGCCGCGGCCGACGACTGGCAGGCGTTCTATCGTGTCGGCCACCCCGACGATTACGCCGGTTGCGGGCGGGACCTCGGCCAGCGGTGGGGCATCCTGCAAACCATGTTCTTCGGCAACCAGAACGGCCCCGGCCAGTTCCACCATTCCGCCTACACCGAGGGAAAGATACGCGCGCTGGCGGGCCGGCTGGGTTTCACCGGGGTGGAGGTGTCGCACCCGTTCAGCAAGGGCGGGCAGGCATTGCGCGCGGTCCTGGTCCGCTGAGACTGAGCGAGGGAAGCCCATGCGCATCTTCATCAGCGGCATCGCCGGCTTCCTGGGCAGCCATCTCGCCGAGCGCCTGCTGGCGATGGGCCACCACGTGGCCGGCTGCGACAGCCTGATCGGCGGGGAGCTGGTGAACGTGCCGCCGGAAGCCGAGTTCTTCCAGTACGATTGCCGGGACTTCAACGCCATGGCCAAGGTGATGAAGGGCTGCGAGCTCGTCTATCACTGCGCCGCAACCGCGTATGAGGGGTTGTCGGTGTTCTCCCCGGCGATGATCATGGACAATATCGTCACCGGATCGGTCAGCCTGTTCTCGGCGGCCATCGCGAACGAGGCGCGGCGGATCGTGTTCTGCAGCTCGATGGCGCGCTACGGCACGAACGCGGCGCCGTTCGAGGAATCCTACGATCCGCGCCCGCAGGACCCCTACGGCATCGCCAAGGTCGCGGCGGAGCAGGCGCTGGTCAACCTCGCCCACGCGCACGGCTTCGAATATGCGATCGCGGTGCCGCACAACATCATCGGCAAGCGGCAGAAGTTCGACGATCCGTACCGCAACGTCGCCTCCATCATGGCCAATCTGATGCTGCAGCAGCGCCCCCCGTTCGTGTACGGGGATGGCGAGCAGATGCGCTGCTTCAGCCATATCGAGGATTGCCTGTCCTGCCTGCTCGCGATGGGGCTGACGGAACGTGGGCTGGGGCAGGTGGTGAACATCGGGCCGGACGAGGAATTCGTCTCGATCAACCACCTGTTCCGCAAGCTGACCGGCATCACCGGGTTCGATTGCCAGCCCGTGCACCTGCGCGACCGGCCGCAGGAGGTGAAGAACGCCTGGTGCAGCAGCGCCAAGGCGCGGGCGATGCTGGGCTACCGTACCACCCGCAGCCTGGACGACGGGCTGTGCGATATCGTGGACCATATCCGAGCGGTCGGGCCGCGGAAGTTCCGCTACCATCTGGATATCGAGATCCGCACCGCCCGCACGCCGCGCACCTGGACCGAGCGGCTGATGTAGCGGCACGCGCCATGTGGAGTGACGGACAGCACGACATGACGTTTCCGCGCATCACCGCTGCGAACAGGCAGCACCGGCAACCCGGCGCATTCCGCTAGCTTGGCGGCTTCATCTGCCGTTGGTCGGCGGATGGGGGTGGAGAGCCGGCATGGATTCCAGGATCGTCGCGAAGCAGCGGCTGCTGTTCGTGGCGCTGTGCGCGATCTGGGGCACCACTTGGCTTGCGGTGAAATTCGGCGTGGATGCGGTGCCGCCGTCGTTCTTCGCCGGCACGCGGTTCGTCACGGCCGGGGCGCTGTTCCTGGCATGGTGCGGGGGGCGTGGCATCCGCCTGCGCTTCAGCCCGCCGGCGTTCGGGCGGCTGCTGGTCGTGGCCGTGCTGATGGTCACCGCGACCTATGCGCCGCTGTACTGGGGCCAACGCTTTGTGGGCGCGGGGCTGGCCGCCGTGCTGAACCTCTCGGTCATGCCGCTCGCCATGCTGGGCTTCGCCATCGCCGGCCGGCAGGAACGGTTCACGCTGCGGCAGGCGGGTGCGATCGGGCTCGGCGTGCTCGGGCTGTTCATCCTGTTCTCCCGCTCCCTCTCGTCCGGCGGCCCTGGCGGCGGCCCTGGCGGCGATCCGTTGCCCGGCGCCATCGCGATCATCGCCAGCACGCTCGCCTATTGCGCCGGATCGGTCGTCGCCCGGCCGCTGCTGCGCAGCCACCCGCCCACGCTGGTGGCCGGAGCGAGCAACCTGCTGGGCGGGATCCTGCTGGTTGCCGGCAGCCTCGCGTTCGAGCCCGGGGCAACGCACGCCGCGCTGGGCCAATGGGGCTGGATGGGTTGGGCAAGCTGGCTGTTCCTGGTGGTGTTCGGCTCGCTGGTGGGCACGTCGATCTACCTTGTCCTGCTGCGGGATTGGGGTGCCTCGCGCGCCGGTTCCTATGCCTTCGTCTGCCCGGCGGTCGCCGTCATCCTCGGCGTGCTGCTGGACCACGAGACGCTGCATCCGGCGGAGGCGCTGGGCATGGCCCTGATGCTGGCAGCGACCATGATCGCGCTGGGGGCGTGGCCGGCACGCCTGACAAGGCGGCGGCCCGCCCGCGCCTGACGCCGCCCCACTTGCGCGGAACCGGCGCGATGGCGACCATGCGCCGATGATCATTCATGTTTCGGACACGGCAAGATTGATCGCCTATATCCGGGCGCAGGAATCCCTCCGCCCGGATGCGCTGTTCCACGATCCGCTGGCCGCCCTGCTGCATGGCGCGGAGGGCGCGGCGATTGCGCGGCGCATGGGCCGCGCGCCCGTGCTGCCGCTGATCGTCCGCACCTGGCTGTTCGACCGGATGATCGAAGATGCGGTTGCGGCCGGCGCGGACACGGTGCTCAACCTCGCCGCCGGGCTGGACACGCGCCCCTACCGCATGGCGCTGCCGGCCGGCCTGCGCTGGATCGAGATCGACCTGCCGGACCTGATGGCGGAGAAATCCGCCGCCCTTGCCGATGCCACGCCGTCCTGCCGGCTGGAACGCATCCCGCTCGACCTTGGCGATACGGCTGCCCGGCAGACCGCGTTCACACGCATCGGCGCATCGGCGAACCGGGTACTGGTGGTGAGCGAGGGGTTCCTGTCCTACCTGCCGGCGGACGAGGTGGCGGCCTTGGCGCGCGATCTGGCCGCGCCGCCGGCGTTCCAGACCTGGCTGCTGGAATTGAACTCGCCGGGCGTGTTGCGCGCGATGCAGAAGAGATACGCCACGGAGCTGAAAGCGGCGCCCATGCACTTCGCTCCGGCCGAGGGGCCGGGTTTCTTCATCCCCCATGGCTGGGCGCCGGTGGAGGTACGGTCCTTCCTGCGGACCGCTGTGCAGTTGGGGCGTGCAGGGATGTTGATGCGCCTCCTCGCGCGCCGGCCGGAATCATCGGGCGCGCAGGGGGCCCGGTTCTGGACCGGTGCGTGCCGATTTATGCGCAAGGAATAAAGCAGAACACCATTACGTGAGATTGATATATATATTTTTGATAGTTATATTTCATACAATAAAATTCCTCATCAAATCATCATGCAATTTCAATGATGTTCCTGTTGCTGGCTGCGATTTCCAAGATGGCGCTCCCGGCGCCAGGAAGATTTCCTGGGCCGATGATGTCTTAGGTCAATCAAAAAATTGACCATAGTCCAATAAATTGGAAGGAACACGACGATGAAGAAATACCTTGTGGCTGCGGCTCTGCTCGCGGTCGCGACGATGCCGGCCATGGCGGCCGATTCCGTTACGGTTTCCATCCACGGCCTCGGCGGCCTGCTCGGCGATCTCGACGCCCTGCTGGCCAGCCTTCTTGGCAGCCTCAACCTCGGCGGCCTGCTGGGCGGCGGGCTCTGACGCCGGCTTTCTGATCGTCTTGCCTGCGAACGCCACGGCCGGCGCACAAGCCCGCGCCGGCCGCGGCGTTCAGCCCTCCCCTTCTTCGCGCCCGTACAGCAGCAGCAGCGCGAGGATGATGACGCCGTAGATGATGCTGCGCCCGTAATCCGGCATGTTCATCGCCAGCAGCACGCTGACGAGCGCGACCAGCGTGACCGCCCCGGCCGCCGAGCCGATGTAATGGCCGCGCCCGCCCAGGATGTACACCCCGCCGATCACCACCGCCGCGATCGACTGGAACAGGTACGGATCGCCCATCCCGAGCGACGCCTGGCCGCCGAACCCCACCAGCATGATACCGGCAAGCGCCGAGAACATTCCGCTCAGCGTGTACAGCGCCACAGTCATCGCCGTCACGTTCACACCGGCCAGATAGCTCGCCCGCGCGTTGTTGCCGATCGCGTAGGTGGCGCGGCCGAACACTGTCAGGCTGAGCACGAACGAGACCAGCACGATCACCGCGGCCCACAGGTACAACACCGCCGGCAGGCCCAGGATGGTGTCATGCACCGCCGCCTGCACCACCGGCGGGGCGTAGGAGGCGCAGGCCCCGCACGTCAGCCCGCCGCTCAGCCCCAGCGTGAGCCCTTCCATGATGCCGTTCATGGCCAGCGTCATCACCACCGCCGGCACGCCCAGCAGGGCGATGCCGAGCCCGTTGACCATGCCGACCACCGCACCCATCCCGAGCGTCAGCAGCAGGGCCCACGGCGCGCGCGCATCCTGCCCCAGCGAGCTGGTCACCAGCAGGATCGCCGCCGCGTTCAGGATCCATGGCACCGACAGATCGATCCCGCCGATGAGGATCACGAAGGTCTGGCCGGCAGCCACCAGCCCCACGAAACTGGCCACCACCAGCACCGCCTCGATGCTGGCCGGGCGGGCGAAGCCGGGCCGCACGACATTCCCGATCACGAACAGCAGCACGGCGGCAATGCACGCATACAGGATGCGCCGCCGCTCCACGCTCAGCCACGCCACCACGCCGGTCCTGCTCATCTGCCGCTCCCCCGCCGCGCCAGATGCCCGACGCCCGATGCCGCCACGACCGCGATCACGAGGAACAGCCCTTCATAGAAATCCTGGTACAGCGGGTTGATGTGGGCGAAGAACAGGATGTTGACGATCATGTTGATCACGAACGCGCCGATGATACCGCCCACCGCGCTGCCGCGCCCGCCGAACAGGCTGACCCCGCCCAGCACGATCGCGACGATGGAGGTCAGCGTGAAGCTGTTGCCCGTGGTCGCATCCCCCGCCGTCGCCGCAGCCGCAAGGAACAATCCTGCGGCGGCGGAGAAGGTGCCGCCCAGCACGTAGGCCAGGATCTTGGTGCGGATGACGTTGATGCCGTTGGTCTGCGCGGCCTGCTCGTCGTTGCCGATGGCGAAGATCGCCACACCGAGCCGCGTGCGCCGGAACGCCCGCCACAGCAGCGCGAGCAGCACCACATAGGCCAGCGAAACCGGCCCGGAGATGTTGGCCAGCACGTTGGTATAGGCCTCCGGGATCGCCCCGCCCGGCTGCGGCAGCACGCGGATGGCGAGCCCCTGGAAGATCGACAGCGTGGCGAGTGTGACCAGGATCGGCTGCAGCCGGCCGATCGCCACCAGCAGCCCGTTCACCAGCCCGGCCGCCGCGCCGATCAGCAGGATCAGCACCGTCCACAGCACCATGCTGGCGGGCGATTTGTGGATCGTGATCGCCGCGACGGCATTGGTCATGTCGATGATGCCGCCGACCGAGAGGTCTATCCCGCGGGTCAGCACCACAAGGCTCTGCCCCACCGCCGCCATAGCGAGCGGCATGGTGTTGTTCACGGTGGAGGTAAGTTCGAACCCGCCCGGCAGGCGGTGCTGGGAGGCGACATAGATCACGCAGTACAGGACAACGGCGGCCAGCAGCATCGCGGCGGAGAGCAGCAGCGGCGCGTTCTGCGTCAGGCGATGGAAGGTGGGGCTGCGCCGTGCGGCGCGCGCGGTGTCAGGCGGCACGGGAGTCTCGCACCGCCGCGGCCACCACATCCTCCGCCGTCAGCCCCGCGGCCGGCAGCTCGGCCGCGATCCGCCCTTCGCGCATGACCAGCACCCGGTGGGAAAGATGCGCGAGTTCCTCCGCATCCGACGAATAGAACAGGATCGCCCGCCCCTCGGCGGCCAGCCGCACCATCAGTTCGTAGATTTCATGCTTGGTCGCCACATCCACCCCGCGGGTCACGTCGTACAGCAGGAGGGTGTGGCAATCCGCCAGCAGCCACCGCCCGAGCAGCACCTTCTGCTGGTTGCCGCCCGACAGCGCGCCCACCCGGCTGGACAGGCCGGATGTGCGCACCTTCAACTGATCGACGGTCCGCCGGCACAGCCCCTGCTCCGCGCCCTGCCGGATCACGCCCGCGCGCGCGATGCGGCGCAGGATCGACAGGGTGAGATTGTCCCGCACGCTCATCGCGAGCAGCAGCCCCTCGCTCTTGCGGTCTTCGGGCACGAGCGCGATGCCGGTGCCGGTGCGGATGGCCGCGCGCGGGCTTGTGATCCGCACCGGCTTGCCGTCCACCTTCACGGTTCCCGAAGCGGCGCGCAGGGCACCGAACAGCATGAAGAACAGCTCCCGATGGCCATGGCCGGCGAGGCCGCCGACGCCGAGGATCTCGCCCTTGTTGAGCGCGAAGGACACGCCCGCCACGCCCGGCCCGGCCAGCGCCGCCACCTGCAACGCGGGCGCCGGCCGCACGGATTCCGGCGGCTTCGGATAGAGCGCATCCACCCGCTGCCCGGTCATCAGCGTGACGGCCTCGCTCTCGTCGATCTCGGTAAACGTGCCCACCCCGGTGCCGGCGCGGAACACCGTGATCCGGTCGGCGATGTTGCTGATCTCGTTCCACCGATGGGAGGTGAAGATCACGCAGGTGCCCGCCGCGCGCAGCCGGCGGATCTGCCCGAACAGCCATTCCACCTCGCGCTCGACCAGCGAGGAGGTGGGTTCATCGAGGAACAGGATTTCCGGGTTCTGGGTGATCGCGCGCACGATCTCGATGATCTGGCGCTCGGCCAGGGAGATGTCCTCCACCAGCGCGAGCGGGTCGATATGGTGGATGCCGAGCAGGCCGAGCGTTGCCTCCGCCGCGCGTTCGGTGGCGGCCCGGTCGATCAGGCCGAGCCGGCTGCGCGGCTCGCGGCCCAGCAGCAGGTTTTCCGCCACGGTCATCCACGGCAGCAGCGTAAGCTCCTGGAACACGGTCCAGGCGCCCAGGGCGTGCGCGGCATGCGGGCTGGCGAGGCTGACGTCCCGGCCCTTGATCCGCATGATGCCCGTATCGGGGCGCACCCGGCCGCCGAGCACCTTGATCAGCGTGCTCTTGCCCGCGCCGTTCTCCCCCACCAGCGCGTGCACCTCGCCCGCCACGGCGGAGAAGTCCGCATCGCGCAAGGCGCGCACGCCGCCGTAGGACCGGCCGAGCCCCACCCCTTCCACCGCCGGCGCCGGGCCGGCAGTGGCGGGCGGCATCGCGGCCGGCAAACTCATGCCGCCGGCAGCGCCACGGCCAGGTTGCCGCCGCAGGCCTTGCCGTTCAGCGCGGCATCGACGCACAGCTTCAGGATCGCCTTCGATCCGCTGTCGGTGAAATCGTCGAAGAAGCTGTCCGGCATGTTCGGGAACACGGTTTCGCCGACCTTCACGGTCTTGGATGTCACGATCGCCAGCGGCAGGTCGATGTTCTTCTTCGGATAGCTCTTGTTCAGCACCCGCCGGGCGAGTTCCAGCGAGACCACCGAGAGGAACGGCGGCGAGCCGATGGAGATGCCGTCCACCTTGTGGCCCATGTAGCCGATCATGAACTTGCGGAAGCCGTTCTCGCATTCCCCGGCGGTCGGCGGCAGCGGGCGCTTCGCGGCGATGAAGGCCTTCAGCACGCCATCCGTGCCGCCCTGGCACCAGATGCCGTCGATCTTCGGCAGGGACGGCAGCACGGCGGCGGTGTTGCGCTCGGCGGTCGCGGAATCCCACATGCCGGTGAAGCGGTTGACGACCTTGATGCCGGGGTTCTTCTTCCACACATCGTCCGCCCCGCGGTTGCGGTCCTCGTCAACCGACGTGCCGGCAACACCGGTCACCATCATCACGTTGCCCTTGCCGTTCAGCTTCTTCGCCAGCCAGCTCGCCAGCGTATGGCCGAGGTCGTACTGGCTGATGTTCACCTTCAGCACGGACGGCGCGGTGGCGATGTTGTCGAACGACACCACGAGGATGCCGCGCGCGGTGGCCTGCCGGAGGATGCCGTTGAGGCCGGTGGGTGAGGCTGCATCCACCAGGATCGCGTCCACCCGCTCGGCGATCAGGTTCGAGATCTGCTGGGACTGCTTGGAAACATCGTTGCCGGAATTGAACCAGGTGCCCTCGACCTGGCTCTTGTACGGCTCCATGGCGAGCGCGGCCTTGAAGACGTTCTCCATCTCGATGCGCCACTTGTTGCCGATATACGAGTTGGAAAGGGCGATCTTGAACTTCTTGCCGCTCGCCGCCTGTGCCGCCGGCAGGCCCGGCAGCACCAGCCCCGCGCCCAGGCCGGCAACACCCATGCCGCCGACCTGCAGAATCCCCCGCCGCGTGATCGCGTTCGTCATCGTTTCCTCCGTTCCGGGTCTGGTTCGACCCCTTTGTTATGTCCGTGAAGCCGGGTCGGCCGCTTGCTGGTCTTGTCAGACAAAAGATGCACGCAAATGGCCGCGCTCGTCCAGAGCGCCGCGCTGAATTCCCCGGGAGCCGCGAGGGTGGCGCATGCCGGGCCGCGCGGCTACAACCACTCGCGAACCCACGCGCCAGGAGATGCGGTGCTGCGCCCGCTATTGGCCCGGCGACCGGGCCGCCGGACCGTCATCCTGGTGCTACTGACGGCCCTGATCACGCTGGCCGCGGTCGCCGCGCTGCGTGGGCCCGAGTACGATGAGGGATATACCGTATTCGTGACCGCCGGCACCCCGCGCCCGGCCTGGCCAAGTGTGCCATTCCGTGCGGGTGCCGTCCGGCACTATTTCCGTGGCGGCGCGGCACCAGGGCGGATCGTCACCCTGCTGCGGCGCACGGATGTGCATCCGCCGCTGTATTTCTGGCTGGCCGCCGCCTGGCGCCGGATGGTCGGCTTCGGCCTGCTCCGGCTGCGCCTTCTCTCGGTGCTGCTCAGCCTGCTGGCCCTCGGCGCGGTGGGCGCCATCGCGGCCGAGGCCGGGTTGCCGCCGGCGGCGGCGATGGCGCTCACGCTCGGCTGCTATGGCTTCGCCTATACCGGTGCGGTGGCGCGCGGTTTCGCGCTCGCCCAGGCGCTGTCGGTGGGCGGGGTGTGGCTGCTGTTGCGCGCGGCGCGGCGGGATCGTGCCTGGAGCGCCCTTGCCGGCGGGCTTGCGCTGGGTGCGGCCGGTTTTTCGAATTACCTGGCGGTGTTCGTGGGTTGTGCCGCCCTGCTGTGGCTGTTTGCGGCGGAGTTGCGCAGGCCGGCCCTGTGGCTTGCGGCCGGGGTGGGCTTCCTGTTGTTCCTGCCCGGTGATTTCTTCTTTTTCCTCGCCCAGCGCGACAGCCGTATCGGCCAGTTCGCGCCTTTCGCGACCGGCCCGGCCGTGGCGCGGCTGGCACGCGATGCGGCGGCCGCCATCTTAGGCGGATTGCCGCTCTACCTCTCCGGCGTGGGGCGCGTTGCGGCGGAGATGGTATTGGCTTTTGGCTTGGTGGCACTGGTCTTGTTGATCGCAGGCCGTTGGCGGCACATCGGCATGCGCGGCACACGCACCCTGTTCGCGATGGCCGCTCTAGCCCCGCCGGCGGGTCTGGTTGTGCTTGGCCTGGTATTCGACACGAGGCCGTTCGAGATCCGGTACCTCGCCTTCGCCCTGCCGTTCCTGGCCCTGCTCGCGGCCGGGGCCTTCGCGGCCACCCGCGGCGGCGGAAAGTGGCTCGGGCTGATGCTGGCGGTGCAGGCCGCGGCGGTAGCCGGGCTGGCCGTGATGCCGCAGACCATGCAGCCGCAGGGGGCGACCGCGCGCGCCGCCGGCGCCCGTGCCGGGCCGCGGGGCCTCGTGCTGCTGCCGCGCGGCAATGACGGCGTGGGCGTGGTTGGCGCCTTCATCACGGCCGCGCCCGACTGGCTGCATGTACTGATCGTCCGCGACACCACGGCGGAAGCCGCCATCCGCGCCCGCGCCGCGCCCTACCCCCGCGTGATCCTTGCCATGCTGGGCGTGGATGCGAGCAGCCGGGCGACGCTGCCGCATCTGCTGGGGGCGTTCCAGGGCGCGCGCTGCTGGCGCCAGGCTGACCGCGAGAGCCACATCATCGTCTTCATCCGGACGTGCCGGACCCATCAGGGTTCGGCTGTGCACCACGGCGCGTTCACGCATTTTTAGGAAATGTCAGGGATCATCCCGCGCATGATCTCCGGAACATCCCTGGCGGCCTTCTCCACCGGCATCGCGACATCGCCGCTCGGCCAGTCCGGCATGATGCGCCCTATCCGCACCCTGGAGAGCGGGCCGGCAGGCGGCGCCGCACCGGCCCCTTTGCTGAAATCCGCCCCGCAAACCCCCGCGCAAGGGCCGGGCCAAATCCTGCCGCGCGGCTCGCTGCTCAACCTGTCTGTCTGAACCGGCGCGCGGACGGTCTTTCGTTGATTCGCGCGGCAGCACGGTCCAGGCTGCCGCAATGCCCGAATTCATCCGGCACACCCCTGAAGGCGATACGCGCGAGCGGCTGATCTGCCCGGATTGCGGCCATGTGGCCTATGAGAATCCGAAAGTGGTCGTCGGCTCCGTCGTCTCCGATCAGGGCCGCGTCCTGCTCTGCCGCCGCGCCATCGAACCGCGCCGGGGGTTGTGGACGCTGCCGGCCGGTTATCTGGAACTGGGCGAGACGGTCGAGGAAGGCGCTGCCCGCGAAGCCGCCGAGGAGGCCTGCGCCCGCATCGAGATCGAGGGGATTCTGGGCGTGTTCAGCATCAGCCGCATCGGGCAGGTGCAGGTGATCTTCCGCGCCCGCTTCGCCACCACGCCCCCCGTCTTCGCCGCCGGGCCGGAGAGCCAGGAGGTCGGGCTGTTCGAGTGGGAGCGGATTCCCTTCGACCGTATCGCCTTTCCCTCCGTTCACTGGGCGCTTGCGGCGTGGCGACGGGCGCACGGTGCGCCACTTGGCCGGCCGGCCGGCAACCCGCCGGAGGATGCGCGTGGAACCCGCCCGCTCGACGGGCTGCCGGCGTTATGACCCGCCGGACGTCCGCCATTCTGCTCGCCGCCCTTCTGGCCTGGCTGCCCCTGCCGCCGCCGCCACCACCCGGGCCGCCGCCTTCCATAGACGCGCCGATGCCGGATTTCAGCCTGGAAGCGCCGGCGCTGAACCCGCTGCCAGCCGCGCCGAACATCGTGCCCCGGCTGTTCCACGCCCCGGGCACCGACCCGACGATACCGGGCAGCGGCAGCCGGAGCCTTGTGCCCGGCGTGGACGTGCGGGTGCCGATCACCGTCAACTGAAGGGTTGCGGCCGGCGGCGACTTATGGGTCCCGCCGCAGTCCCTTGGTTGCCAAGGCGGTCAGGTAGGCTTGCCAGCGGGCCGGCTGTTCGCGGCCAAGCTGATGCAGGTAGTCCCAGCTATAGATGCCGGTGTCATGCCCGTCGTCGAAAATCAGCCGGACGGCGTACTGGCCGACCGGCTCCACGGCCCGGATGCCGACAAGGCGCCGGCCCGGCACGGTCTGGCGCTCGGACGGGGAGTGCCCTTGCACCTCCGCGCTCGGGCTTTCCACGCGCAGGAACTCGGCCGGGAAAGAGAAGCTGGCGCCATCGTCGAACGCCACCTCCAGCAGCCGCTCGGCACGACGCAGCCGGATTTCGCGCGGGGTGGGCATCACACGCCGAGAGGCCGGGCTTCCTCCGGCAGCATGATCGGGATGCCGCCGCGCACCGGATAGGCGAGGCCCGCCTTTTCGCTGACCAGCTCATTGCGTTGCCTGTCATACACGAGCGGCCCCTTGGTCAGCGGGCAGACCAGGATTTCCAGCAGGCGCGGATCGACCGCCGGGCCGGTGGGTGGGGTGGCCGGCTCCGGCGCGACATTCTGCCGTGGGGGGGTATCGCTCACGTTCGTCTCTCCATGCGGGGGCGGCCCGCTCAGTTCATCAGAGGCCCGGATGCGCCATCATTCTGCCCGCCGTCTTGCGGACCCTTGGCCGCCATCTCCAGCAGCACGAGCAGGGCGGCCGCCCGATCCGCCGGGGTGCGGGATTCCAGCAGGGCCTGCTTCTCCATCGGCTTGAACGGGCAGATCATGCACAGGGTGATCACCAGCATATCATCACGCATCTGGTTGATCGCATCCCAATTCGCATCGATGCCAAGCCGGGCGAAATAGGCCCGCAGCGCGCGCAGCAGCTCGGCCCGCGAGACGGTGGAGACCGGCCGGACGGCATCGAGATCGGCGGCGAAGCCGGCGCAACTGGCCCGTACCCGCCGGTAGCCGCGGCACATGGCCAGCTCCTCGACGACAGAGAAACGGATCAACCCCGTCAGCGTGATCAGGAAACGGCCGTCTTCCGCTTCACTGAAGGAGGACACCCGCCCCAGGCAGCCGATGCGGAACAGGCCGGGGCCGAACGCGGAGTGCTGCAGATGCGTGTCCGGCTGGATCATGCCGAACATCCGCCCGCCGGCCAGGCTGTCCTCGACCATGGCGAGATAGCGCGGCTCGAATATGTTCAGCGGCAGTTTGCCGTGGGGCAGCAGCAGCGCGCCGGCCAGCGGGAAGATGGCGAATTCCTCGCCGATATCTTCCAGTCGCGGCGGGCGCGCGGCCATGCCGGCGGGTGGATCAGCTGAACAGCAGGGCGGAGAGCTTGCGCCGCGCGGCCATGGTCGCCGGATCGTCCAGCCCCCACGCCTCGAACAGCTTCAGCAGTTGCAGCCGGGCCGCATCCTCGTTCCAGCCGCGGGCGCGGCGCATGATCTCCAGCAAGGCCTCGGCGGCCTCCTCCCGGCGGTTCATGGCATTCAGGGCGGCGGCGAGGTCGTAGCGGGCCTGATGGTCGGCCGGATCGGCTGCGAGCCGCGCCTCGAACTGCTGCAACTGGGCGGCGGCCTCCCGCCCCTCGGCGGCCAGGGCGAGGGCGCTGCGCGCGCCGGCGATCTCGGCATGCTCGGCGATCTTCGGCGGTACCTGGTCCAGCGTCTGGCGGGCCTCGTCCTCCTCCCCGAGTGCGATCAGGCAGCGGACGAGGCCGCCCCAGGCTTCCGCGTTCTCCGGTTCCTGCTGGATCAGGGCGGTGAAGCTCTCGGCTGCCTCCTCGGGCTTGCCGGCCTCGACCGCCGCCTTTGCCTCCGCCAGCAGATCGGCCGCGGGCATGCTGCCGCCCGCCTGCTTCAGCAGCGTTTCCACGAAACGCTTGATCTCCGATTCAGGAAGCGCCCCCTGGAACAGGTCGGCGATCTGGCCCTGCCAGAAGGCCGCCACGGTCGGCACCGATTGCAGAGGCAGGCCAAGCTGGGCGAGCTGTTGAACCAGGGCGCGGTTCTTGTCGATGTCGATCTTCACGAGCTTCAGCCGGCCGCCGGCCGCGCGCACCACCTTTTCCAGGATGGGCGTGAGCTGCTTGCACGGGCCGCACCACGTGGCCCAGAAATCAACCAGCACCGGCGTGGTGCGAGACGCCTCCACCACCTCCTGCATGAAGGTTTTCTGGTCGCCTTCGACAATCATGGAGTCGGCGGCGGCGCCGGAGGCGGCTGTCTGGCCGATGATCAGATCCATGGCGATGGTCCCGTTCCCATGAGGGTTAGATGTTCCGTGTTTGGCCGCCGACAAGCCGCCGATCCCCCATCGCCACGCGCGGCGAAAGTCGGCACGGCGTCGGCAGCCCCGGATGGGCGGCAGCCGTGGCCCAGGCCGTGCCGGGTGCGTCTGATGGCATGGCAGGGGGCCGCTTGCAATCCACGGTGAAGCCAAATAGAAACCCGCTCTGCCGGATGCGGGCGTAGCTCAGGGGTAGAGCACAACCTTGCCAAGGTTGGGGTCGAGGGTTCGAATCCCTTCGC
>DATKQI010000394.1:0-4490 GCA_035532755.1 Acetobacteraceae bacterium | reverse complement strand
ACAACGCGCTCACGCAGGTCGAGTGAGTAGGGAGCTCCCATGCAGGCTGGCCTCCACTCCAGCCAGCATCTTGAATCACATACGCACCCGAGCCGGAATCCCCCCAGCCAGCCGATTCAGCTTCAAGCGACCACGCTCTAGCGTCCAGCGGCGCAATCGCCGCGTGGGCAGTGTGGCAGTCCTACCCGATGATTTGGGGCGGCGTCATTGCAGCCTCGCAGGTTGCCGATGCACTGAAAGATGTGTTCCCTTTCACGGCCCGTCATAAAGCCGCGAATGACTTAGTGACGACTCTGGAGGCTCTGCTTATCGAAGCGCTTTATGAGGCGGAGGGGGTATATGCTGGACAGTTCACCAACGAGCAAATCACTGATCGGCGTCGCGTGCTGATGAAATTGCGGCATGATGCCGATGCGAAGCACTTCCCGACGGGCGACCTGCCGGAGCGCAAAGACCTTTTGGCGCTGGCGGACGAGGCTGCCATTGCCTATTTTGATTCTATGTTTGGGCCGAGAACCAATCCATGACGAAAACCAGAGACGGGGTTCTGCCGCGTTCCGCGTCCAGCGTTCGGATGCCCCCCGGCGCTCCTGCGCCGCGCTCGGGCATCTATGATGCACTAGTTAATACTTAACCTGACAGGCATTGTTGGTTTTCGGAAGCGGAGCCGGTGGGCGGGCGCGGTTCTCACCCATGGCTGGGACCGCGCCCGCCCACCGGCGGAACGGAGACCAGGAGATGACCAAGGACCAGAAGGTGATTCGGGCCAAAGTAGGGTTGCTAGAGCTGGCCAAGCAGCTCGGCAACGTGTCGCAGGCCTGCAAGATGATGGGCTACAGCAGGGACAGCTTCTATCGGTTCAGGGAGTTGTACGACAAAGGCGGTCAACTCGCCCTCCAGGAGATCAGCCGTCGCAAGCCGGTGCTGAAGAACCGCGCTCCCGCCGAGGTCGAGCAGGCGATCGTCGCGCTCGCGGTCGACCAGCCCGCCTGGGGCCAGGTGCGGGTGGCCGAGGCGCTGAAGCGCCAAGGGCTGTCGATCTCGCCCGCCGGCGTACGCTGCGTCTGGCAGCGCCACGACCTGGAGACCACCCGCAAGCGGCTGAAGGCGCTGGAAGCCAAGATGGCGCAGGAGGGCCTGGTGCTCACAGAGGCCCAGGTCCAAGCGCTCGAACGGGCCACGGCGGAGAAAGAAGCGCATGGCGAGTTCGAGAGCGAATGCCCCGGCTACTGCGGCGCGCAGGACACGTTCTATGTCGGCACGCTGAAGGGTGTCGGGCGGGTCTACCAGCAGACCTTCATCGACACTTATGCCAAGGTGGCGTTCGCCAAGCTCTACGACCGCAAGACCCCGATCACGGCGGCCGAGCTGCTGAACGACCGCGTGGTGCCGTTCTTCGACGAGCATGACATCCGGCTCAGCCGCGTGCTGACCGACCGCGGCACCGAATACTGCGGCAGCCCCGAGCGGCACGAATACGAGCTCTACCTGGCGGTCGAGGACATCGACCACACCCGCACCAAGACCAGGAGCCCGCAGACCAACGGCATCTGCGAGCGCTTCCACCGTACCGTGCTGGACGAGTTCTATCGCGTGGCGTTCCGCAAAAAGATCTACCGCGGCATAGACGAGTTGCAGGCCGACCTCGACGCTTGGCTCGCCGAATACAACGAGCATCGGTCGCATCAGGGCCGATGGTGCTACGGCAAGACCCCGATGCAGACCTTCCTTGACGCCCTCGCGCTGGCGAAGGAGAAACTCATGGCAGCCTGAACACGGCAGACAGACCAGACGGCTCGCACAGCCAACACCGCCCGTCAGATGAAGTCGTAGCTAATACATCTATGAGCAGGTTGGCCCGCGCGGCGGCCGCACTGGCGAACAGGCAGATTCCACCCGCGGTAAGCCCCTGCCACCTACAGCCAGTCCCGGCCACGGCTGGACGCTGGTCAGGCCCGCTCAGCACAAGAAGTAAGTGCGTAAATCGGGGATCGGGACGAGGAAGACGCTGGCGCGATCCGGTGTCCGCCTATCTTGTGGGTCCACGTCTTGCGGAGCGGCTATATATAGCTCGACTCCGCTCCCGCCACCCTGATATGGAGCGTGAACGAGCAGCGCGCCGCTCTCGACAGCGATAGCCATATCCCCGGCGCTCGTGTTCATGCAACAGCCGCCGAGGAGAAAAGCCATCATGGCTAAGACACCCTCACTCCCGCCCGGCACGCCCACACCGCGCTCGGGCATCTATGAGCAGGTGGGACCGCGTGGCGGCCGAACCGGCGAACAAGCGGACTCAACACGCGGAAAGCCGCTCCCGCCGACTCAGCCCCGAAATTCGGGCTGGAGGCTCGATATACCCGCCAAGCACAAGAGCGGGCACTAACCATCGGAGTGGCCGGTCGCCTTGGCGGTCGTCCAGACGGGCGGCCAAACTACAACCGCAGCAGCCAGTGCAGCGCCTCGGTGCCGGCCGCGACCAAAATCACGCTCCCCGCCCAAATGCCGAAAAACCACAGCAACTTGCGCCCCATCCTCCCCCCGCGCCTCAATGATAATGCATGCCCGGCCGCACTTTTCCGCGAAAAACCCAGTAGGCGTAGCCGGTGTAGCCGAGGATGATCGGGATCAGAACCACCGTGCCGACCAGCAGGAACCCCTGGCTGATCGGCGGCGCCGCCGCCTGCCAGATGGTGATAGACGGCGGCACGATGTACGGGAACAGGCTGATCCCCAGCCCCGCGACGCAGAGCACGAACCACGCCTGCACGCACAAGAGGGGCACGAGGTCGCGCCGCGCGCGCAGGCCGCGCCAAAATGCCCAGGCAACCACCGCAACCAGAATCGGCACCGGACTGGTGAGCACGATTTCGGGCCACGCGAACCAACTGTTCAGGTAATCCTTGTTCAGCATCGGGGTCCACAGGCTGACCACCACGATCATCGCCAGAAGCGCGACGCCGAGCGCGCCGGCGTAGCGGCGGCAGCGGCGCTGCAATGAGCCTTCCGTGCGCCAGATCAGCCAGCACGCGCCCAGAAGCGCGTAGCCGAGCACCACCGCAAATCCGCAGATCACGGTAAAGCCGGTCAGCCAGTCCCACCAGCCGCCGGCATAGCGGCGATCGACCACGCGGATGCCCTGCAGCAGCCCCCCCAGCGCCAGCCCCTGGCACAGCGCCGCAAATGTCGAGCCGGCGAAGAACGCAAAATCCCATAGCTCGCGCGTCCTCCGCCGGCGGGCGCGAAAACGGAACTCGAACGCCACGCCGCGGAACACCAGCGCCAGCAGCATGCCGATGATGAGCGGATAGAGCGCCGGCATGATGGTCGCGTAGGCGAGCGGGAACACCGCCATCAGGCCGCCGCCGCCCAGCACCAGCCAGGTCTCGTTGCCGTCCCACACCGGCGCCACCGAGTTCACCATCACGTCGCGGTCCTCGTCCTTGCGCTCGACGAAGAACAGGATGCCGATGCCGAGGTCGAACCCGTCCAAGAGCACGTAGGCGAGCACGGCGAAGGCGATCAGACCGGCCCACACCACCGGAAGCCAGACATGCGCGGCCATCGGGCTACTCCGCCCCGGCAGGCTGGCGGTCTTCGGTGGCGCCGGCCGGACCGGGGGTGATGCCGGCGGTGCGGATCGGCGTTTTCGGCGGCCCGCTCTCGCCCGGCAGCGGCGGGCGCGCCATCAGGCGCAGCAGAAACGTGATCCCGGCGCCGTAGACGATCAGATAGACGACGACGAAACCAAGCAGCGAGATCGCCACGCCCGGGGCGCCGATCGGCGAGGCGCTGTCCGCAGTGCGCAGCAGGCCGTACACGGTGTACGGCTGGCGTCCGACTTCGGTCACCGTCCAGCCGCACAGGAGCGCGATGAACCCGGCCGGCGCCAGCAGCACCATGCTCCGATGCAGCCAGCGCGTGTCGTACAGCCGCCCGCGCAGGCGCAGCACCAGGCCGGCCAGCCCGGCCGCGAGCATCAGAAAGCCGAGCCCCACCATGATGCGGAAAGCGAAGAACACGTAGGGCACCGGGGGGATGTCTGTCCGCGGCCAGCTCCGCAGCCCCTTGATGACCCGGTTCCACGAATGCGTCAGGATCAGCGAGCCGGCGTGCGGGATCGCCAGCTCGTCATAATTCCGTCCGGACGCCATGTCGGGGAGCGCGAACAGCACCAGCGGATCGCCCTCGCCCGCGCCGGGCGTATCCCAATCGCCCTCCATCGCCGCGACTTTTGCCGGCTGGTATTGCAGCGTGTTCAGGCCGTGCTGGTCGCCGGCAAAAATCTGGATCGGCGTGACCGCCACCGCCATCCACATCGCCATCGAGAACATGGTGCACGCCGCCGCGTTGGCGTTGTCGCGCAGCAGGTGCCAGGCGCCGACGGCACCGACCAAAAAGGCCACGCTGATGTAGGCAGCCAGCACCATGTGGACCAGGCGGTAGGGAAAGGACGGATTAAAAATGACCGCAAGCCAGTCGGTCGGCACGAA
>DATKQI010000393.1:0-5964 GCA_035532755.1 Acetobacteraceae bacterium | reverse complement strand
CGGCCGGGTGGGCGCCGCGCACCCGCCGCAGGGGAAGATTCAGGCGGCAGCCCTCCGCCACGGCATCGGCCAACGTCGCGCCGGGCGCCAGGGCAAAGCCGAAGCGGTGCACGCCGCGATCCGCCCCGGGGTCGGGGAAGCGCGGGCCGCGCAGCAACGAATGGCGAAGAACCGTGCTCACGCCGCCGCCGGCCCGCGGCCGGCGCGTCACATCGTGGCCATGGCTCGCATCGTTCGCCACCGCCACGCCGTAGCCGGCTTCGGCAAGATGAATGAAGCGATGCGCGCAAAGCTCGAAGCGCGCCGCATCCCAGGACGTGTTCTGATGGGTCGGGCGGGAGACATGCCCGAACTGGATCTCGGCCGTCTCGCACGGTGCGGCAAGATCGAACGGGAAGGCCAGTTTCAGCAGCTTCTCCTGCTCCTGCCAGTCAATCTCCACCAGGAATTCAACGCGCCGCTCGCCGCGCGCCAGGCGGATGGCCTGCACGGCGCGGGAGTGGCCGAAGCTCCGCTCGATGCGCAGCACGGCCTCGTCCGGGCCTGCGTGTTCCAGCACGACGCGTTCGGCGGCAACAAGGTCTTCCCTTGTGTTGCGGTAGAACGCATCGATATCCCAGGCATCCCAGTCCGCCGGGAAATCGGGGTGCAGTTGCAGAAGATTGCCCACGGACCCGGGCGGGATGAGTTCCCGGCCCGCCTCGATGTCCACGAGCGATTCGACAAGGCCGTTCCCATCCACCACGACCCGCAGGCGGCCGTTGTCGAGCACATGGCCCCCGCCGGGCCGGGCCGTGGCCATGGCGGGCATGCCGCAGGCCGCAGGGAGCGCGGCAATGGCGAGGGCGCCGATGGCGCCGTGCGGCACGGGGGCGGCGTTGGCGGCGAATTCGCGATCGCCCGCCCCGGCGCAGGCGCCCAGGGCCCGCACGATGATCGCTTCGAGCGCCTCGGCGGCGCCGGCGAGCGCCGCGACCGCCTCCCGGTTCACCTGCGCGATCGCGCATCCGGGCAGGATATCGTGGAACTGATGGAGCAGCACGACCTTCCACAGCCGCTCAAGCTCGTCGTACGGATAGGCAAGCCGGCCGGAAAGCGCCGCGCCGGCCGACCACAGCTCCGCCTCGCGGAGCAGATGCTCGGCACGCCGGTTGCCGCGCTTGATGCCGGCCTGGGAGGTGAAGGTTCCGCGGTGAAGCTCAAGATAAAGCTCGCCGCTCCATACCGGCGGGTTTTCGTATTCCGCCTCGGCGGCGGCGAAGAAGTCCGCCGGCGGCTCGATGGCAAGGCGCGGCATGCCTTCAAGGTCCGCAAGGCGGCGGGCGCGCTCCATCATCTCCCGGTTGGGTCCGCCCCCGCCGTCGCCATAGCCGAATGGAATCAGGGAGCGGGTGGCCGCGCCGTGCTCGGCAAAGCCGCGCGCCGCCTGGGCCAGCTCGGCGGGCGTGCATTCGGCGCGGTAGGTGCCCACGGGCGGGAAATGCGCGAAGATGCGCGTGCCGTCGATCCCTTCCCACGCAAAACTGTGGTGGGGAAAGCGGTTGGTCTGGTTCCAGGAAAGTTTCTGGCTGAAGAAATAGCGGCAACCGGCCAGCGAGAGAAGCTGCGGCAGCGCCCCGGAATAGCCGAAGCAGTCCGGCAGCCAGCCTTCCCGGCAGGTGATGCCGAATTCCTCCTGGAAGAAACGCTGCCCGTAGAGCAGTTGCCGCGCGAGGGATTCGCTGCCGGGAAGATTGGTGTCCGGCTCCACCCACATGCCGCCGACGGGGATGAAGCGCCCCTCGGCCACGCGCGCACGGATGCGCTCGTAAAGCGCGGGGTGCCGCGCCTTCACCCAGGCGAGGTGCTGCGCCTGGGAGCACGCAAAGAGGAAATCCGGCTGCTCGTCCATCAGGGCGAGAACGTTGGCGAAGGTCCGCGCGCATTTGCGTTCGCTCTCGGCCAGCGGCCAGAGCCAGGCGGTATCGATATGCGCGTGGCCGACGGCGGAGCAGCGATGCGCGCTCGGAACCGCGCGGGCGGAAAGCGCGGCGGCGATCTCGGCCCTGGCCGCGCGCGCCGCCGGGGCCGGATCGGTCGAATCCAACCGGTCGAGCGCACGCTCCAGCGCCCGGCGGATCTCGTGCCGGCGCGGATCCGAAAGCGGAAGTTCGAGCATGACGCCGTTGAGAACCTCGATGTCGAACGCAAGGCCGCTCACCTCTTCGTCGAGAAGGACAAGCTCCGCCCCTCCGTAAAGATGCAGCGGGGTGCTGCCCGCACTCCGCGGATCGCCGAACCGGGTGTTCTCCGGCAGTTCAAGGCTGATGCGCGGATTGGCGGCGGCCTCGATGTAGAACGCAACCTTCTCGCCTCCCGCCGCCGGGTGCGCGATGTTCAGCCGGTCGTTCCGCGGCGAGATGCCTTTCAGCACATGGCCGGCGGGATCGTAGGCAAGACCCTCGGCCTGAAAGCCGGGGCGGCCGCGGTCGAAGCCCAGGTCCACCCGCAGCTCCACCCGCCCCCCGGCCCAGGATTGCGGAACCGTGCCCTGCACGTGCAGCCAGGTGGTCTGCCACGGCCGGCCCCACGGCGCACCGGGCGGCAGTTCCGAGAACCGCGCGCGGCGCATGTTCTCGAACGGCTCGTTCCGGCCCGGAGCGTCCCAGGCATGCGTGGCGCAGGGAAGCCGCGCGGCCACGATGGCCGGGCGGATGCGCGCCTCCAGCATCCGGCCGATCCGCCGCTCCACGATCTCGCGGGTGTCGTGCATGAAATCCTCTCGCTACGAACCTGGCCGGCTTCTCACCCCTTCACCGCGCCGCTGAAGATCGAGCTGCCGCCGCCCCATTTCGACAGCACGACATAGAGCAGGGCGGGCAGCGCCGAGAACAGCAGCGAGAACGCGGCCACACCGCCGTAGTTCACGGTGTTCTGCCCGAAGAACTGATAGATGGTGACCGATGCGGGCAGCTTCGGGGAATCGAGCAGGATGAACGGAACGAAGAAGTTGGACCAGGACTGGATGAAGGTATAGAGCGCGATGACCAGCGCGCCCGGCAGCACCAGCGGCACGGTGACGTATCGCAGCGTTGCCAGAATGCCGGCCCCCTCGGTCGCCGCGGCCTCCTCCAGCTCCACCGGCACCGCATCGATGAAGTTCCTGGCGATCCATACCGAGAACGGCAGGGACGTCGCGGCCATGAACAGCGCCGTCCACAGCCGGGAGCCGACGAAGCCGCAGGCGACAAACAGATCGTAGGTCGGGATCACGATCGCGATGATCGGCAGCCCGGCGACGAACACGATGGCATAGACGATGGCATCGCTGCCGGGCAGCCGGAACCGCGCGAGCGGATAGCCGGCAAGAATGGCAACCGCGGTGGTGACGATCGTGGTCGCCGTGGAGAGATAGAGCGAGTTGAGCAACGCCGCGCCCACCCCCTCGCCCAGCGCGTCGGAGATCGCGCTGCCGTGGAACAGCCCGGTGAAATTGCCGAACGTCAGCCCGCCCGCGAAGCCGAGATCGAGCCCGCCGTAGCGCACGAAGGCGGTCAGGATCAGCCAGATGAACGGGATGAAGAACAGCGCGCCGGCCAGCAGCGCCACGGCATGCCAGATGGCGCGCTCATGCCGCCGGAATGCCCGGCGCATGGTCCGTGGCCGGGCGGGATGCGCGGCGGGTGCGGTGGGGGCCATTTCAGGCTTTCCTCAGCGCGCGGACATAGATCACGGAAAGAACCATGCCGATGAGTAGAAGGATCACGGATACGGCGGCGCCATAGGCGATGCGGTATTCGGTGAATCCGGCCTGATAGAGATAGGTCGTGAGCACCTGGCTCGCATTGCCCGGCCCGCCGCCGGTCAGCCCGTAGATGAGGGTGAAGTCGTTGAGCGTGGCGAGCGTGACGAGCACGATGGCGACCAGCAGCGTCTCCTTGATGCAGGGGAGAACGATATGCGTGATCCGCCGCAGGGCGGATGCCCCGTCGAGCATGGCCGCCTCCAGCATCTCCGCGGGTATCGTCGCCAGCGCCGCGGTGAACAGCATCATGGAAAACGCCACGCCCCGCCACGCGTTGGCGATATCGAGGGCGAGCATCGGCCGGGTGACGAGGATCGGCCGGTAGCCGACGCCGAACAGATGGAGGAACTCGGCCAGAACCCCGCCGCGGCCCAGCAGCGCGAACCACATGAAGGTCGAGATGATCTCCGGCACGACCCAGCATGCAACGATGATCCCGCCGACCACGGCCTGGATCCTCCGTGTGCAGCCGCGCAGCAGCAGGGCCAGGGCGAAGCCGAGAACCACCTGCCCGAGATAGGCGGAGCCGACGAGATAGATGAGGCTGTGCAGCAGGGAGCCGGAGAAGTGCCGGCTGGAGAGGAGCTGGACGAAATTCCCCAGGCCGATGAACCGGTGGTGCAGGGCCGCCGGCCCGGTGAGCTGCTCGTTCGTCAACGACAGGACGATCGTCCAGCCGACAGGCCAGGCCAGCAGGCCGCCGAGCAGCAGCAGGAACGGGGACAGCATCACCCCCGCCGCGACAAGCTGGCGCCGCCGGTGCGGATTTGCCCGCCGCTTTTCCCGCATCGGCTGCGTCTCGGCGCGTGAGGGTTCCGTCTGGTACCTGGCTATGGCCGTCAACACACGATCTCCATCAAGGAGGCGATTCCCCGCACCTATTTGCCATGGCTCTCGACATTGCCGCTGCCCGCCGCGCGCGTGACATCGCGGGCATACGCCTTCTCGGCCTGGGCGGCGGTCATCTTGCCGAGCGCGAGCGAGCCGGTGATCGTCTGGATATCGGTCGTGATCTGGTTGTACGGCCCGAAGGCGGGGCGATAATGCGTCGTCCTGGCGTAGGTGACAGCCTGCTGAAGCAGCGGATCGTTCGCGATCCCCTTCACGAACACCGGGTCCGACGCCACGTTCGCCTCGACCGGGATCTGGCCGCTCTCGCTGTCATACCGGGCAAGAAGCGAAAGGCTCGTCGCGGTCTCGATGAAGGCGAGGGCAAGCTTCCTGTGCGGGCTCTTGGCCGGAATGGCCATGGCCCAGCCGCCGGAAAGATTGGTCACGCCCGGGGGGGCGCCATTCGCCGTCGGCACATTGGCCGCCTTGTACGATGCGAAGGCCGCGGGCCACGGGCGCGCGCCCGCCGGCAGCCATCCGGTGCTGACCCAGCTTCCGTCCAGAACGATGCCGACCTTCTGTTCCGGCATCAGCTGGCTGTCCACCACCGTGCGGCCCAATTACTCAGTTTACAAAACGGGAAAGATTCCTATGATAACAGAGCGTGACAGGCCGGCTCGTAACGAGAGTGAGAAAGCAGATGCGATGCGCCTTCCCATTGGTAGGGGATATAGGTGTGGTCAAGTTGTTACGGTCATCAGCGTCTCTTGGATAAAGGGGCATGCGAGGGTCGTGGCAGTGCGCTCTTCTCCAAGATCGCGACTTGAGTCTTGAGACTGTCGTTACGATTGCGCAAGACGCAGACAAAAAACATCTCGGCTCCAAACATCATTATGGCGTGAACTTCTAGAAAATCATTCAGTTTTTGCGCTCTCGCCGTGATTTCCGGGAAGTTGATCTGTATGGGTGAATTATGCTTCAAGAGATTCTTCAGACTACCCTTGTGAAGGTAGCCACCACATTCGCGATACATCTTCAAAAAAGCTTCTTTGGTTAATGTGTCTTCTTTCCCATGAAGTCCGTGGTGATCTTTCCCAAATTGATCCTGCTCTTGTCTCATAGCTTTTGGGAAGAAGTCCGGATGCAATTTTTCTAATTCATCAATAATCTTGCCGGTTTCCCACACTTTCTTAAGCCTTGTGGCCTTTTCTATATCTCCGTGAGCAACCAAACACCCAAGAGCAATTAGCTCGCAGATCATGCGAATTTGGAGAAAGCAGTGTTCTCTTATAATGGCAGCAGGTAATATCGAGAGTGATCCGCCTGTCCCAGCATCAATCGCAGTGATG
>DATKQI010000392.1:0-3620 GCA_035532755.1 Acetobacteraceae bacterium | reverse complement strand
GCGCTGATCTGGAGCGGCGTGGTCTCGGATTTCTCGGTGATGAACGTTGCCAGCTACAGCAGCAGCAACACGCCACTGCTGTACAGGATCACCGGAACCTGGGGCAACCACGAAGGCTCCATCCTGCTGTGGTGCTTCATCCTCTCCGCCTGCGGCGCGGTGGTGGCGGGGTTCGGGCGCAACCTGCCCACCAGCCTGCGGGCACGGGTGGTCGGCGTGCTGGGGTTCTGCTCCGCCGGGTTCCTGCTGTTCACGCTGACGGATTCCAACCCTTTCGCCCGCATCTGGCCGCCGCCGATCCAGGGCAACGGCGTCAACCCGCTGCTGCAGGACCCCGGGCTCGCCTTCCATCCGCCGATTCTCTACACCGGCTATGTCGGCTTCTCGATCGCCTTCGCCTTCGCCGTGGCAGCCCTGCTGGAAGGCCGCGTGGATGCCGCGTGGGGGCGCTGGGTGCGGCCATGGACGCTGGTGGCCTGGTGCTTCCTCACCGCCGGCATCGCGCTGGGGTCGTGGTGGAGCTACTACGTGCTCGGCTGGGGCGGGTACTGGTTCTGGGATCCGGTGGAGAACGCCTCCCTCCTGCCGTGGCTGACCGGCACCGCGCTGCTGCATTCGGCGATCGTGGTGGAGAAGCGGGAGGCGATGAAGACCTGGACGGTCCTGCTCGCCATCGCCACCTTCTCTCTCAGCCTGTCCGGCACGTTCATGGTGCGCTCGGGGCTGCTGAACTCCGTGCATGCCTTCGCCAACGATCCCTCCCGCGGCATCTTCATCCTCGTGTTGCTGGGCATTGTCATCGGCGGATCGCTGCTGCTGTTCGCGCTGCGCGCACCGGTACTCGCCGCGTCCGGGCTGTTTGCACCGCTGTCGCGCGAGGGGGCGCTGGTGTTGAACAACATCCTGCTGTGCTCGATCTGCGCGGTGGTGTTCGTCGGCACGCTGTACCCGCCGTTCGTGCAGTTGCTGTTCGGCACGCAGATCAGCGTGGGCGCGCCGTTCTTCAACCAGACCGTGCTGCCGATGGCCGCCCCGGTGATCGCGGCCATGGCGATCGGCCCGGTGCTGTCGTGGAAGCGCGCGGCCCTGGCCCCGGCACTGCTGCGCCTGTGGTGGGCCGCGCTTGCCGCCGTCGTGGTCGGGCTGGTCGCCGCGCGGGGGTACGGCGCCATCCCGGCCCTCGGCCTTGCCGGCGCGGCGTGGCTGATCCTCGGCTCGGCGGCGGATATCGTCGAGCGCATCCGCCTGTTCCGCATTCCGCTGCCCGACAGCCTGCACCGGCTGCGCGGCATTCCGCGCGGGGCGTTCGGTGCGGCGATCGCCCATGCCGGCCTTGGCGCCACCATCGCCGGCATCGCGGGGATGACGCTCGCGGTGAACACCATCGCCCTGGTGCATCCCGGCCAGAGCGTGCATCTGGCGGGGTATGACTGGACGCTCACCTCCCTCGCCACGCGCCCGGGGCCGGACTTCACCGCCCGCGTCGCCACGGTCGATGTGTCCCGCAACGGCCATCCCGTCACGGTCCTGCATCCGGACCGCCGCAGTTTCCCGATCGGGCAGACGACCACCTCGGGCGTGGCGATCCGCACCAACGGCTTCGCAGACCTGTACGCGGTGCTGGGCGAGGAGCGCGGCGGCGGGGCCGTGCTGCGCCTGCACTACAACCCGATGGCGCCCTGGATCTGGCTGGGCGCGCTGATCATGGCGTTCGGCGGCGGGCTGTCCCTGTCGGACCGGCGGCTGCGCCTGGGCGCCCCTCAGCGCCGCGCGGTGTCGTTGCCCACCGTGCCGGCGGAGTAGCATGGCAATCGACCGCCGCCGCCTGCTGCTGGCCGCCCCGCTCGGCGTCGTCGCCCTCGGGGGCGCCGGCTTCTATGCGATGCTCCGCCGCATGGGCCAGGGCAATTTCGATCCGCATTCCCTGCCCAGCCAACTCATCGGCCGACATGTGCCGCGGTTCACCCTGCCCGCGGCAGGCAATGCCCGCGGCTTTGCGGGAGCGGACTTGCAGGCCCCGGGACGGATCGTCCTGGTCAACTTCTTCGCCTCCTGGTGTGTCCCGTGCATCGAGGAAGCGCGGATGCTGCTGCATCTCTCCCGCCAGGGCATCCCGATCTGGGGCATCGCCTACAAGGACAAGCCGGCGGATGTCGCCCGGTTCCTGGCCCGCCACGGCAACCCCTATCGCCGCATCGTCGCCGATCTGCCCGGGCGGGTGGCCATCAACTGGGGGGTGTACGGCGTGCCCGAGACCTATCTGATCGACCCGCGCGGCATCGTTCGCTGGCGCTGGGCCGGGGCGATCACCAGCCAGGTTCTCGCGCAGGACCTCCGGCCGTTGATGCGCCGCTACGCATGATCCGCAAACTGCCCGGCCTTGCCTTGATTCTCGCCCTGCTTGCTGCGGCCCCAGTCGCCTATGCGCTGAACGGGCCGTGGGAGATGCTGCCCAACAAGGCCGAGGAAGCGCGCGCCGAGGCGATCGGGCGGCAGTTGCGCTGCATGGTCTGCCAGAACGAGAGCATAGAGGACAGCGGTGCTGCACTTGCCGCCGACCTGCGCGCCATCGTTCGCCGCAAGGTGGCGGCCGGGGAGAGCAATCGGCAGATCATGGCGTTCATGGTGAAGCGCTACGGCAATTTCGTGCTGCTGCGCCCGCCGTTCGACCCGTTGACCGCGCTGCTATGGACGATGCCGCTGCTCGCACCTCTTGCGGGCTTTGCCGTGGTGCTGCTGCTCCGCCGCCGCCATGCCGTTCCCCCTGCCCCGCTGTCCGACGCCGAACAGGCGCGCCTGGCCGATCTGCTGCCGCGATGATCTGGCTCGCTCTCCTCGCGCTCGCCGCCGTGGCGATGGTTCCGCTCGCGCTGTCGCTCTACCGGCAGGGGCCCGCGCGCGGCCGCCGGCAGGCGGCGATGGACCTGCACCGCGCCCAGCTTGCCGAGATCGACCGGGACCTCGCGGCAGGGCGCCTGGGGTTCGCCGAACACAAGGAGGCGAAGATCGAAATCCAGCGGCGGCTGCTGGCCGCGGCCGACACCGCCGACGCCGCGCCCACCCGCTCCTCCCGCAAGCCGCTGGTCGCGATGCTGGTGCTGGTGCCGCTGGCCGGGCTGGCGCTGTATCTGCCGGGCGGCAGCCCGTTTCTGCCGGCCGCGCCGTATGCCGCGCGCCTCGCGGCCGCGAGGGCGGCCATGCAGCAGGAACAGGCACTGATCAACATGCTGCAGCAGCACCTCGCGAGCCTCGACCCGCATTCGCGCAAGGCCCGTGAAGGCTATCTTCTGCTCGGCAACGCGGAGCGCAGCATGGGCAACCTGCCGGCGGCAGCCGCCGCATGGCGCAAGGCGCTGGCCGTCCGCTTCGACCCGACGCTTGCCGCCGAAACAGCGGAGGCCGAAACCCGTGCCGCCGGGCGCGTGACCGCGGCTGCCGCCGCACTGTTCCGCAAGGCACTGGCCGAGGCGCCCCCCAATGCGCCATGGCGGGCACTGGCGCAGCACCGACTTGGCGAAGCGCCGCCAGCCAGCCAGGGCAACTGACACAGGCCGGATCATCGTCGCCGTTCTCGCCGCCACCGGCAGCGGATTGATCAACCAGCGCCGGCACCCGCCAGC
>DATKQI010000391.1:0-3644 GCA_035532755.1 Acetobacteraceae bacterium | reverse complement strand
CGGCCCGCATCTCAATCGCCGTCTGCACGCGCGTCTGCACACCCTGGGTCTCGAGCACGTCCTGCATGGCAAGCGCGTTGATGCAGGTCCCCAGCATGCCGATGTAGTCAGCCGTGGCCCGGTCCATGCCCCGCTGGCTGGCCGGCGCCCCGCGCCAGAAGTTGCCCCCGCCCACGACCACGGCCACCTGGACGCCGGCGCGCGCCACGTCGCAGATCTCACCGGCGATGCGGGCGATGACGGCCTGGTCGATGCCAAAGCCCTGCTCGCCGGCCAGCACCTCGCCGGACAGCTTCAGCAAGATGCGCCGGTACCGGGGCGGCGGCTGCCCCGTCACCCCGCGCCCGAGGCCGGCCGCCGGACTCGGACCCTCACCTGTCGCGGAAGCACCTGCAACCCCGTCCATGGCGGTCCCTCCACCTCAGGGCCGATGGCCTGGCCCAAAAGAAGGGGCCGGCCGCAATCCGGCCCGCCCCCGCACCCTGCCTACTCGCCGGCCCCCTCGCCCAGGGCGAAGCGGCTGAACCGCCGCACCACCATGTTTTCGCCCAGTCGGGCGATGGCCTCCTGCAGGATCTGCGCCACCGTCTGGTCCGGGTTCTTCACAAAGCGCTGCTCGAGCAGGCAGTTGTCTTCGTAGAACTTGCTGATCCGGCCCTGCACGATCTGCTGGGCGATGCGCTCCGGCTTGCCCTCGTTCACAGCCTGGGCCGCCAGCAGCTCCTTCTCGCGCTCCAGATCCTCGGCCGGCACATCCTCGCGCCGCACCCAGCGCGGCTGGGCGGCGGCCACCTGCATGGCCAGGTCCTTGCACAGCGTCTGGAAGTCCTCGGTTCGCGCGACGAAGTCGGTCTCGCAGTTGACCTCGATCAGCACGCCCACCCGGCCGCCCGGGTGGATGTAGGCGTAGACCAGACCCTCGCCGGTCGCCCGGCCCGATTTCTTGGCCGCGGCCAGCAGCCCGTGCGTCCGCAGCCACGCCCCCGCCTCGTCGAAGTCGCCGCCGCACTCAACCAGGGCGCGCTTACAGTCCATCATGCCGGCGCCGGTCTGCTGGCGCAGGCGCTTGACAAGCTCCGCAGCGATTTCGGCCACGGTCGGCCTCCTTCTCTTGCCCCGCGACATCTCGCGCGAGACTTTCACACAGAATCAGGGTTCGCCCGTGCCGGCGCCCCCTTGGCCATCTCCCAGGGCCAACCCCGGAGACCCGGAGTCTAGGCCGTCACCTGCACGCCCTGGCGGCCCTCGAGCACCGCGTCGGCCATGCGCCCGGTGATCAGCTTCACGGCGCGGATCGCGTCGTCGTTACCCGGGATCAGGTAGTCGATCTCATCGGGATCGCAGTTGGTATCCACGATGCCGACGATCGGGATGCCAAGGCGCCGCGCCTCCGTGATCGCAATGTGCTCCTTGCGGGGGTCGACCACGTACAGCGCCGCCGGCAGGTTCTTCATGGTGCGGATGCCGCCGACGAACTTCTCGAGCTTTTCGCGCTCATGCTCGAGCCGGGCGACCTCCTTCTTGGGGAGGCGCTCGTAGGTTCCATCCTCGGACATCTGGGTCAGCTCCTGCAGCCGCCCGATGCGGCTGCGGATCGTGGAAAAGTTCGTGAGCATGCCGCCCAGCCAGCGCTGGTTGACGAAGGGCATCTCGCAGCGCCGCGCCTCTTCGGCGATCGTGTCCTGCGCCTGCTTCTTGGTGCCGACGAAGAGCACCGTGCCGCCGGCCAAGGAAGCGTCGCGCACGAAGCGATAGCAGTCATCGACCATCCGCAGCGTCTTCTGCAGGTCGATGATGTAGATGCCATTGCGCTCAGTGAAGATATAGGGGCGCATCTTGGGGTTCCAGCGGCGGGTCTGGTGACCGAAGTGGACACCGGCCTCCAACAGCTGCTTCATGGTAACTACGGACATCGCGCCACTCCTCCCGGTTTTGGGTGCCGCCGCGCCCTCATCCGGCGGAATCAGCCCCGAAGGGCCACCGGCCGCCGTCCGTGCGCGTGTGTAATGCGGGCCTCCTTGGGGACCGCCAACCAATATACCATAGTGTGCCGCGTCGCGTTCGCGCCGCGGCGCGGGGCCGGCGCTGCGGGCAGGTGGCCCGGTGGTTCGCTGGAGAACTGGGCCTTCATATGGAGATCTGGGTTGCGCGCCACGGGGAGACGGACTGGAACCGGGCGGGCCGGTTTCAGGGGAGCGGCGACATGCCGCTCAATGCGCGGGGCCGGGCCCAGGCATCCGCCTTGGCGGATGCCGTGCGCGAAGCCGGGATTGGGGCCGTCTACACGTCAGATCTGCCCCGCGCTTTGGAGACGGCAGCCATCATTGCGCAGGCGCTGCGCCTGCCGGCGCCGATTGCGGACACGCGGCTGCGCGAACGCGCGCTCGGCCCCTTCCAAGGGCTCACGTACGCGGAGGCCGCCGCGCAAACAGGCCGCTCGCTGAACGAGGGTGGCTGGGTGGACCTCGACGGGGCTGACGGCGTCGAACCCGACGACGCCGTGCTGAAGCGCCTGCTGGCCGCATGCAGCGACATCGCGGCCGCGTGGCCGGACGTCCGAATCCTCGCGATCTGCCACGGTTCAGCCATGGCTGCTTTGGAGCGTGGGTTGGGGGGCGGCGCAGAGCGCCGCCCGCTCACAAATGGCGCGCTGTTCCGCGTGCTGCGCGACCCCGAATGGAGGCTCATCTGATGCGCATCGGCGTGCTCACCAGCGGCGGCGACGCGCCCGGCATGAACGCGGCGATCCGCGCCGTCGTCCGGCGGGCGCTTTACGCCGGCGCGGCCGTGGTCGGGATCCACCGCGGGTACGCCGGCCTGATGACCGGCGAGCTGACGCCGCTTGATGTGAGCTCCGTCGCGGACATCGTCCATCGCGGCGGCACCATGCTGCTGACGGCCCGGAGCGCGGCGTTCATGACGCCGGAGGGGCTCGCCGTTGCCACGAGCCAGGCCGCTCCACTCGACGGTCTCGTGGCCATCGGGGGGGACGGCACCCTGCGCGGCGCCGCGGCCCTGGAGGGCGCGGGCGTCCGCACCGCCGTCGTGCCCGCCACCATCGACAACGATGTGCCGTGCACCGAGCGCAGCATCGGCTTCGACACCGCCGTGAACACCGTCGTGCAGGCGGTGGACCGCATTCGCGACACGGCCACCGCGCATGAGCGCATCTTCGTCGTCGAGGTGATGGGACGCCACCGCGGCTTCATCGCCCTGGCGGCCGGGGTGGCGGTGGGCGCGGAGTCCATTCTCGTCCCGGAGGAGCCCGTCGACCTGGATGCCATCTGCGAGCGCCTGGAGCGGGGATACGCCCGCGGCAAGCGCCACAGCATCATCATCGCCGCCGAGGGCGCCGCGTCGGGGTTTGCGATCGCCGACGCCATCCAGGCGCGCACGGGCCATGAGGCGCGCACGACAGTGCTTGGGCATGTCCAGCGGGGCGGCTCCCCAACCGCTGCCGATCGGATCCTGGCCGCCCGGCTGGGCGAGGCCGCGGTCGCCCACCTGCTGGCGGGCGGGCGCGGCGCGATGATGGGCCTGGCTGGCGTGGAGGTGGCGGCCGTGCCGTACGCGGACGTGATGCGCTCCGAGTGGCCCCTGGACCGGCGCCTGTACGAGACCGCCGCCGTGCTGGCCATCTGATG
>DATKQI010000390.1:0-3213 GCA_035532755.1 Acetobacteraceae bacterium | reverse complement strand
TCTCGAACGCATCTCGCGCCTGCTGTTGAAGCCGGCGGCCGAACGCGCCATCGCCGAGCGGCAAGTGGCGGCCCTGCACATCCGCCCGCCACGGCCCGGCCAGATTCTTGGCACGCTGTCCGGCGGCAACCAGCAGAAGGTCGCGCTCGCCCGATGGCTGACGCATCTGCCGAAGGTCCTGGTGCTGAGCGAGCCCACACGGGGGATGGATGTCGGCGCGAAGGAGGATGTGCTGCATATCATCCGCTCGCTGCGCGACAAGGGCATCGGCATCGTCGTCGTCTCGACCGAGCCGGAGACGATCCTGTCCCTGGCCGATCGCATCCTGGTCATGAAGAAGGGCGCCATCGCCCGTGAATTCGCCTCCGAGACCGTGGGCAAAGACCAGCTTCTGGCCGCCGCATGAGGAACCACCGGGGATGAGCGCACCGGGCATGACCGAGGTGGGGCGGCCGCGCATGGCCCGGCTGATGAACCTGCTGCGCGACCAGCTGCGCAACATCGCGCCGTTCGCGACGCTCGCATTCCTCGTCGCCTTCTTCGGGTTCGCCAGCCCGTCCTTCCTCACGCTCGCCAATCTCGACAACGTGCTGCAGCAGATCTCGGTCACCGGCATCATGGCGGTCGGGCTCACCTTCGTGATCCTGTGCGCGGAGATCGATCTCTCCGTCGCCGCCATCGCGAACGCGACCGGCATCGTCGTCGCGTTCTTCACCTTGCAGGATTCCTCGGTCAACATCGCCAACATCCCGCTGCCCGGCGTGGCCGCGATCGGGCTCGGCCTGGCGGCAAGCGTCGCGCTTGGGCTCGTCAACGCCGCCGGCGTCACCTGGATCGGCATTCCATCGTTCATCATGACGCTCGCGATGCTGCAGATCGGCGCGGGCGTCTGCGCGATGCTGGTGCGCGGGCAGATCGCCTATGCGGTGCCGCATGTCATCGCGACCCTCGGCAACGGGTCGCTCGGCCCGGTGCCCTGGATCGTGATCATGGCAGCCCTGGTCATGCTGGTCGCGCATCTCGTGCTCACCTACACCCGCTTCGGCCGCTATGTGTACATGGTGGGCGGCAACCGGGAGGCTGCGGAGTATTCGGGGGTGAATGTCAACCGGATCATCGGCGCAGTCATGGTCATCTCCGCCGTGTGTTCGGGGCTCGCCGGCATGCTCGGGGTCGCGCATTTCGGCAGCGCGCAGCAGAACGAGTTCGACAACTACCTGCTCGATTCGATCTCCGCGGTTGTTGTCGGCGGCACCAGCCTGTTCGGCGGCCGCGGCGGCATCGGCAACACCATCGTCGGGCTGTTCGTGCTGGGCGTGCTGAACAACGGGCTCGATCACGTCAGCATCGACAGCTTCCTGAAGATCCTCATCCGCGGCCTGATCCTGCTTGCGGCGCTGATCGTGAATGTCTACGCCCAGCGCCTGCGCAGCCTGCGCCCGGATGCCGCATAGAAGCCTGCCATAGACAGAAGGAATGAAAATCGCATGAGACTGGCGCAACTGAAGGACCGGCACGGCCGCCGGCTGGTGGCCGTGGTGCAGGACGATGGCTCCGCGCGAGAGGTCAGCCATACGTGGTCCGTCTATACCTTGGCGATGGAGGCTGCCGGTGCCGGCATCACGCTCGCACAGGCGGTCGGCGCGAAGGGGCTGGGCGAAACCGTCGATCTGCCGTCTGCCTGCGCGGAAAGCCGCGTTCTCTCCCCGGTCGATCACCCCGATCCGGCGCATCTGATCGTCACCGGCACCGGCCTCACGCATCTCGGCAGCGCCGAGGGGCGGGATGCAATGCACAAGAAGCTCGCCGATGCGCAAACGCTGACCGATTCCATGAAGATGTTCCGCAAGGGGCTGGAGGGCGGCAAACCTTCCGGCGGCAAGCTCGGCGTGCAGCCCGAATGGTTCTACAAGGGCGACGGCTCGATCATCGCCGCCCCCGGCGCGCCGATCCCCTCGCCCTCCTTCGCGCTCGATGGCGGGGAGGAGCCGGAGGTGGTCGGCGTGTACATCATCGCCGCCGACGGCACGCCCTGCCGGCTCGGCTTCGCGCTTGGCAACGAGTTCTCGGACCACGTGACCGAGCGGGAAAACTACCTCTACCTCGCCCATTCCAAGCTGCGCGCCTGCGCCTTCGGGCCGGAACTTCTCCTCGGCACACTACCCGAGGATCTGCGCGGCGCCTCGCGCATCCGCCGCGGCGGATCGGTCCTGTGGGAAAAGCCGTTCATCTCCGGAGAGGCGAACATGTCCCACACCATCGCCAACCTGGAGGCGCATCACTTCAAATACCCGCTGTTCCGCCGCCCCGGCGATGTGCACGTGCACTTCTTCGGCACGGCGACGCTGAGCTTCAGCGACGGCGTGCAGACGCAGCCCGGCGATGTGTTCGAGATCGAGGCCGCGCCCTTCGGCCTGCCCCTGCGCAACCGGCTGGAAGCGCGGTCCGCGCCGATCGTGCCGGTGCGGGTGCTGTAGCGCTTCAGGCCGGGCGCGTCGCCTGCAACGAGAACGACAGCGGCAGCCACGGCTCGCCCGGCCAGCCATAGATATCCGGCTCGCATTCAACAAGAGTGTCGAACATCCGCCACGGCACGGTTCGGTGCTCGTGCAGCCAGTCGATCCGCAGCCCGGCCGAAACCACGCTGCTGACGATCGTGCCGAGCCCGTGCATGAACTGGTACGTTCGTGCATTGGAAAGGCGCGCAGCGGGGTCCGCGTAATCCCTCGGATCGTCCACCACCAGTGGCCTGTCTAGGAAATAGGGCGCGAACGGCGCGGGCAGTACGCCCGCACCTTGCGCCCGCTCATCGAACACCATCGCCGCCGGATGCGCGTCCGCCAGATAAAGCTGGCCACCGGGTTTCAGGAAATGCGCCACGATCTCCGCCCAGCGGCCAACATCCGGCAGCCAGCACAGCGCGCCCCAGGTGACGAACACGAGATCGAACCCGCCCGGTGCGGCAATCGAGGCCGGCGCGTCGTACACGTCCGCCTCGATGAAATCCGTACACGCTTCCAGGCCGAGTTCCGATGCAAGCTCCCGCGCCGCAGCAACGGCGGCCGGCGAGAAATCAAGCCCCGTCACCCTCGCGCCGCGCTGCGCAAGAACCAGCGTGTCCCGCCCGAAATGGCATTGCAGATGCAGCACCCGCCGCCCGCCGAGCGCGCCAAGCTCGGCTTCCTCCACCGGATGCAGCCGGCCCCGCCCGGC
>DATKQI010000389.1:0-2883 GCA_035532755.1 Acetobacteraceae bacterium | reverse complement strand
CCTATGCCGACGGCACGCCGGCATCGGTGCCGCAGATGTCGCACGATGTCGTCACCTTCCTGGCCTGGGCCTCGAATCCGGAGATGGACGAGCGCAAGGCGATGGGGGTGCGGGTGATCCTGTTCCTGGCGCTGCTGACCGGCCTGACCTACGCGGTGAAGCGCAAGATCTGGTCGGACGTGCACTGATCCTGCCTGTTGCCTGACCGTTCATCCCGCCGCGCGCCCCACCGGACGCGCGGCGGTTTCATGTGTGGAGGCTGCCATGTCCGATCTTTCTGCCTCGCCAATAATCGAGCCGGTCATCGGCATCATCGGCGGCTCCGGCCTGTATGACATCGAGGGGCTGGAGGAGAAGACGTGGCGGCACGTCCCGACGCCGTGGGGCGACCCGTCCGACGAACTGCTGTTCGGCCGCCTTGCCGGCGTGCGCTGCGTGTTCCTGCCCCGGCACGGCCGCGGCCACCGCATCTCGCCGAGCGAATTGAACTACCGCGCCAATATCGACGCGCTGAAGCGAGCCGGCTGCACCGACGTGATCTCCCTCTCCGCGGTGGGGAGCTTGAAGGAGGGCCTGCCGCCCGGTCATTTCGTGATCGTCGATCAATTCATCGATCGCAGCTTCGCACGCGTGAAAAGCTTCTTCGGCACCGGCTGCGTGGCCCATGTCTCGGTCGCCCATCCGGTCTGCCCGCGCCTGGGGGATGCGCTGGAGGGTGCGATGCACGGCCTCGGCCTGCCCGCCACGCGCGGCGGCACCTATCTGGTGATGGAGGGACCGCAGTTCTCGACGCTGGCCGAGAGCAATCTGTATCGAAGCTGGGGCTGCAGCGTGATCGGCATGACGAACATGCCAGAGGCGAAACTCGCCCGCGAGGCGGAGCTTTGCTACGCCACGGTCGCCATGGTGACGGATTACGACTGCTGGCACCCCGACCACGACCACGTGACGGTGGAGACGGTGGTGAAGGTGCTGCTGGCGAACGCCGACAAGGCGCGGGCGCTGGTGCAGGCGGTGGTGCCTGTCATCGGCGCCTCGCGCGGGCTCTGTCCGGCAGGGTGTGACCGGGCGCTCGATTTCGCCCTGATCACCGCCCCGGACCGGCGAGACCCGGCCCTGCTCGCGAAGCTCGACGCCGTGGCAGGGCGGGTGCTGTAGAGCATTATCGACCAGGAATCGCGCAGCGATTCCTGGTCGATGAAAATGCTCGTGAAATATGAGGTGGAGCATGTTTGCCAGAAGCGAACATGCTCCAGCCCCGTTACGCCAGGTGTTTGCCGAAGAACGCCATGGTGCGGCTCTGGGCGATGCCGAAGGCGCGCGGATCGAAGCTCGGCCGGTCCTCGCAGCCGAAGCCGTGGCCGGCGCCGGGATAGACGAACACCGGCACATCGGGGTGTGCTGCGCGGATCGCCTCCACATCCGATAGCGGGATCGATCCGTCGGTCTCGCCGAAATGGAGCTGTACCGGGCAATGCGGCGTCTCGGTCCGGGTCGCGGCGATGCCGCCACCGTACCAGCCCGCCGCGGCGGCGAACCGGCGGGACCGCGTCGCCCCCCACCAGGCGATCGTGCCGCCCCAGCAGTAGCCGACGATGCCGAGCTTCTTCCCGCCCAGCGCGCCCGCCGCCGCTTCGATATCCGCCATCGCGGCGGCATCCGTCACCTTGCCGCGCAGATCCCGCCCGCGGGCGATGTCATCCGGGCCATAGCCCAGATCCACCCCACGCTCCGCCCGGTCGAACAGCGCCGGCGCCACGGTGGCGATGCCGGCCGCGGCGAAGACCTCGCACATGTGGCGCATATGCGCGTTCACGCCGAATATCTCCTGCACCACGACCAGCCCCATGGCGGCATCCGCAGGTCCGGCCTTGTAGGCTGACAGCATGTGCCCGTCCGCCGCCTTCAATTCGATCATGCCGCCCATCTGGCTTCTCCATCGTTGCGCGTGGCAAGATGGCGCGATGGGCGAGATCGTCAACCTCCGGCGGGTAAAGAAACGCAAGGTTCTGCAAGCGGCGGAAGCGGCGGCGGCCGAGAACCGCATCCGCCACGGCCGCACCGGCGCGCAGAAAACCAATGATCGCCGGGCTGCCGAACGGCTGGCGCAGCTTGTGGAGGGCGCGCGGCGGGACAAACCCTGACCGGTCTCCGTCAATCGCGCTTGCGGGCCACCATGTCGATCAGCGCCGATAGTCCGCGGTGGCGGGCGCCTTCCTCGATGACCGAATCATGCGCGCGCAGGTGCAGGATATCGAACGCCTTGAAGGCGTTGCGCAGCAGCGTCTCGGTATACATGTGGTGTTCCTGCTTCGGCCCCCCGGTGCCGAGGCCGATCTGTTCCGGCCGGTAGCCCTGCAGGAGCACGAGGCCGCCGGGCTTCAGCGTTTCCCAGATCCGGCGGAAGATCAGGCTGCGGAGGTTGGGGTTGGCGAACTGGATGAAGATCGCCACCACCGCATCGAATCTGTCGAAACCCCACTCCCACTCGCGCAGGTCGGCGCGCTCGAACGTGACGAAGGCGCGCCGGGCGATGGCGAGCTTGCGGGCCTTGGCCAGCGCCGGCTCGGCGAAATCGACCGAGAGCACGTCCAGCCCCTGCTGTGCCAGCCACACGCCGTTGCGCCCTTCGCCATCGGCGATGGCCAGCACCTTCTGCCCAGGCATGAAGCACGCGGCCTGCGAGACCAGGAACGCGTTCGGTTCCGTGCCGAACACATATTCGTCGGTCGAGAAACGCTTGGTCCAGCTTTCCAGCTCGGTGACGAAATGGCCGGTCATGGCATCACTCCTCGATGGCGCTTTCGGGGCGGGCGAAGCGGGCGAAGGACGTGGCCAGAACCTCATAGATCGACCGCTTGAATTCGACCGCCAATTCCGGCA
>DATKQI010000388.1:0-2514 GCA_035532755.1 Acetobacteraceae bacterium | reverse complement strand
TCCGTGACGATGACTTCGTCACCGACCTCGATGGTGGCGAGCAGCACGTTGAGGATGCCGGAAAGTCCGCCTGCGGAGATCACGCAGTTGCGCTCGCCTGAATACTGCACGCCGGACATGGCCGACACGTGGCGGGCCGCGGCCTCGCGCAGATGGGTCTGCCCCACGAAAGGGAGGTAGCTGTTATCGGCATCCGTGCCGGCGGCCTGGCGCGTCCGGGCGATCGCCTCCGCGTCCGGCAGGATGTCGGTATCGAGGTTTTCCAGCCGCAGGAAGTCCTTGCCGGACGCGTCCGCGATCGATCCCATGCGATCGACGCCGATTCCGGCGATATGCTCCAGGCGGGCGGGGCGACGGCGGGCCATGGAACTCCCCATGATCGTGGATCATCCGTAATACCACGCGGCGAAGGTGTTGCAGTTGCGGACGCGGAGCAGGGTTGCGGCAGGGGGATGTTTGCGGCGGGCGGGCGGGCGGGGCATCGTCCCGGCATGGCCCGCCCCACCACGCCCCGGATGCCGGACGAGGCATCGCTGCATGAAGCGGCACTCGCGCATCTCGCGCGCTATGGCACGACCGAGGCCGGGCTGATCCGCGTGCTGGAGCGGCGGGTGCTGCGCTGGGCGCGCGCGCAGGAGGGTGCCGATCCCGCAGAACTGGCCGCGCAGGTGGCGGCGGGCAGGCGCGCGGCGCGGGCGGTGGCCGCGCGGCTGGTGGCGGCGGGGGCGGTGAACGATGCGGCATTCGCCGAGGCGCGGGCGCGGCGGCTCGCGCGTGCCGGGCGGTCCCGCCGGGCGGTGCTCGCGCATCTCGCGGCGCGCGGGGTGGAGGATGCGGCGGCGCGGCAGGTAGTGCCGGAGGATGCGGAGGCGGAGTTCGCCGCCGCACTCGCCTTCGCCCGGCGGCGGCGGATCGGCCCGTTCGGCGCCCCATCCAGCATGGGGGACGATCCGGCTCGGCGCCAGAAGGAGGCCGCCGCGTTCGCCCGCGCCGGCTTCGGCGAGACGGTGGCGCGGCGGGCATTCGCGATGGAGCCGGAGGAGGCGGCCGCGCTGCTCGCGGCGTGGAAGCGGGCGTGAACGTGGTTTTCACCCGGGCGGGCGTGGCGCGCGGGATGCGCCGGGTGGCGCCGCTGATGTTCGGCATCGCGCCGTTCGCCGTCGTCGTCGGCATCGTCGCGCAGGGCAAGGGGCTGTCGCTGGCCGAATCCACGCTGATGAACCTGCTGGTGTTCGCCGGCGCGAGCCAGCTTGTCGCGCTGGCGGCCTGGAGCCATCCCGCGCCCGTGCTGGCCGCCACGCTCGCCGCCTTCGTGGTGAACCTGCGCATGGCGCTGATGGGGCCGGCGCTGGGGCAGTGGCTCGACCGGCTGCGCGGGGTGCGGCTGTGGGGGACGCTCGCCATCATGGTCGATCACAGCTTTGCCCTCTCGGTTGCGGATATCCGGGCGGGCGGGGCGGATGCGGGGTTCCTGCTGGGGGCGAGCCTGCTGATGTGGGTCGTGTGGGTGGCGGCATCGGTGGCGGGGTTTCTTGCGGGGGCGGCGCTGCATCTGCCGCCGGGGCACCCGCTGTTCTTCGCCGCCCTTGCCGCCTTCATCGCGCTGCTTGTGCCGATGTGGCGCGGATCGCACGAGGCCGCGCCGTGGCTGGTGGCCGCGGTGGTGGCGAGCGTGGTGGCGCGCGCCCTGCCCGGCACGGCGTGGTACATCGTGGCCGGGGCGGCGGCCGGCAGCCTGGCCGGCGCGCTGCGCGACCGGCGGCGCGAGAGAAGTTCGTGAATCCGGGTCTTTTGCGGATCGATCCATGGACGCTCGCGGCGATCCTGGGGATGGCGGCGGCGAGTTATGCCTGCCGGGCAGGCGGCTACTGGCTGTTCCGGCAGATCACGCCCTCCCCGTTCCTGCGCGCGGTGCTGGCCTACCTGCCTGGGGCGCTGTTCGCGAGCTATGTGGCGCCGGCGCTGCTGCGGGGCGGGCCCCAGGCCTGGGCGGGCGGGGTGGCGACGGTGGCGGCGATGATCCTCACGCGGAACCTGAGCCTCGGGATCGGCGCTGGGGTGGCGGCGGCGTGGGCGGTGTATCTGGTGCGATGAGGCGCGCCGGCCCGTTCAGCCGAGCCGCGCGGTGGCGAGCGTGAGCAGCGCCGCCTCGGCCGAGCGGGCCAGGGCAGCCACCTCCGTTACCGGAACGCTGTCCGGCCGGGCGGCAAGCTCCCCGCGGAGCGCGCCCACCTCTCCGCGCAGGGCGGCGATTTCCCCGGCGAGGCTCTCCAGCACCATCCGCATCGCCGGCAGCTCGGCGGAAACGGGGCGCAGGGCGGCAAGTTCGGTGCGGAGCACCCCCAGTTCACCCTGGACGCGCGCGATGTGGTCGCGCATTGCAGCAGCGTCTTCGCGCACCGCCGCGACGAGGAAGCTTCGCAGGCGCCAGGCGAGCGGGCGCAGGAACGGACGGAGCGGGCGATAGACCATCAGCGCCAGCCGCTTGCGCCAGGATTGCCGCGATGCCGCCAT
>DATKQI010000387.1:0-8391 GCA_035532755.1 Acetobacteraceae bacterium | reverse complement strand
TACCGGATGGACAATGGCCGCGATCTGCGTGTCTGCGTCTCGGTCGATCGGACAGGGCGCACGGCGGTGGTGGATTTCACCGGCACCAGCACGCAGCACCCGGGCAATTTCAACGCCCCGCCGGCGGTGACGCGCGCGGTGGTGCTGTATGTGTTCCGCTGCCTCGTGGGCGACGACATTCCGCTGAACGATGGCTGCCTCAAGCCGCTGCGCATCGTGATCCCGCCCGGCACCTTCCTCTCGCCCGCGCCGGGGGCGGCGGTGGTGGCGGGGAACACCGAAATCTCCCAGGCCGTCTGCCATGCGTTGTTCGGCGCACGCGGAACCATGGCGTGCAGCCAGGCGACGATGAACAACGTGCTGTTCGGCGATGCCACGCACCAGTACTACGAAACGATCTGCGGCGGCACCGGCGCCGGCCCCGGTTTCGATGGCTGCTCGGCGATCCAGACGCACATGACCAATACGCGCATGACAGACCCGGAGGTGCTGGAATTGCGCTATCCGGTGCGGCTGGAGACGTTCTCCATCCGCCGCGGATCGGGTGGCGCGGGGCGCTGGCGGGGCGGGGATGGCGCGGTGCGGCGCATCCGCTTCCTCGCGCCGATGACGGTCGTGGTGGTCGCCTCGCGCCGCGCCGTGCCGCCGTTCGGCCTCGGCGGCGGCGATGATGGCGCACCGGGCCGCCAATGGGTGGAGCGCATCGGCGGCCGGATCGATGCGCTCACCGGCACGGACAGGGCCGAGCTTGCCCCCGGTGATGCGTTCGTGATCGAAACGCCCGGCGGCGGGGGATACGATGCCGCATCCGTGACAACCGGCCAATTCCGACAGGGAGAAAAATAATGTCCATCTCGCGCAGAGCGGTTCTTGCCCTTCCGGCGCTCGCGGCGCCTGCCATTCTGGGTGCATCTGCCGCCCGCGCCGCAAGCCCGGTGCGTATCGGCGCCATCTACCCGCTGACCGGCGCGATGGCGTCGGCCGGCGGATCGATCAAATCCGGGATCGAGCTGATCATCGAGCTGATCAACACGCCGCATCCCGAACTCGCACCGGTTCCGCTGATGGCCGGCGCAGGCCTGCCCCGCCTTGGGGGCGCGAAGATCGATGTGATCTACACGGACGGGCAGAACAGCCCGGCCGTGGCGCAAAGCGATGCGCTGCGGCTGATCACGCAGGATCATGTCGTCGCGCTCAACGGCGCCTACCAGTCCGGCAACACGCTGACCGCGAGCGCGGTGGCGGAACGCTACGGCATTCCCTTCGTCAACGGCGAATCGGTGGCCACGAACCTCACCACACGCGGCTACAAATGGTTCTTCCGCACCACGCCGATCGGCACCGATATCGCCAACCTGTATCTGGATTTCCTGGCCAGCGTCGGGAAGTCCGGCAGGAAGGTGGCGAAGGTCGCGGTGGTGCACGACACGTCCGAATACGGCGTGTCGGTGGCCGATACGATCAGGAAGACCGCCGCCGCCCGGCATGCGCCGATCGCCATGGACATCAGCTATACGGTGAGCACGTCGGACGTGTCGGCCCAGGTGCTGAAGCTGAAGCAGGGCGCGCCGGATGCGGTGATCTTCATCAGCTACACGTCGGACGCGATCCTCTACATGAAGACGATGCAGGCGCAGGGCTACAAGCCGCCGATCCTGATCGGCGACGATGCCGGGTTCTCCGACCCGAGCTTCATCAAGGCGGTCGGCAATCTCTCCCAGGGTGTGCTCGACCGCAGCGCCTTCGACGCCAGCAAGCCGGGTTCGAATGCGGCGAAGATCGATGCGCTCTACCGGAAGAAGACCAGCCGCGCGCTGGACGACACCACCGCCCGCTCGATGACGGGCATGCTGGTGTTGTGCGATGCCATCAATCGCGCCGGCAGCACCGATCCGCAGAAGATCCGGGCGGCGTTGCAGGCGACCGACCTCACGCCCGCGCAACTGTTCATCGGCTACAAGGGCGTGAAGTTCAATGCCGCCGGGCAGAACGTGCTGGCATCCGCGCTGATGGTGCAGCTGGATGGCACCGATTACCGCTCCGTCTGGCCGGCGAAACAGGCGGCGGCGAAGCTCGTGCTGCCGTTCAAGGGTTGGGGCTGATCCCGGCACGGGGCCGAGCGCGCCGATGATCCTTGTCCAGCTTGTCGCCGACGGCCTGCTGGTCGGCGCGGTGTATGCGCTGCTCTCCTCCGGCCTCACGCTCATCTGGGGGATGATGAACGTGGTGAATTTCGCCCATGGCGACTTCGTCATGCTGGCGATGTATGTCGCCTTCATCGCGGTGTCGGCCCTTGCGATCGGGCCGGTGCTGTTCGTCCCGCTGGCGGCCATCCTGCTGTTCGGCGTTGGTGTACTGGTCTATTACGCGCTGATCCGGCACGTGATGCGCGGGCCGATGCTCGCCCAGATCCTGTCCACCTTCGGGCTCGGCCTCGTGCTGCGCTACGCGATGTTCTGGATCTTCTCGGCGAATTTCGTCTCCCTGCCCGATACGATGGTCGGCGGCGTGCTGAGCATCGATGGCCTGCGCCTGCAATATTCCCGCCTGCTGGCCGGCGGGGTGGCGCTGCTGCTGACCGCGGGGCTGCACCTGATGCTCACCCGCACCGCGCTCGGCAGCCGGCTGCTCGCGGTGGCCGAGGACCGGACGGCCGCGATGCTGGTGGGCATTAGGCCGGACCCGATGCAGGCGCTCGCCTGGGGCATCGGGGCGGCCTGCGCGGGGGTGGCCGGCGCGCTGATCGCGCTGTTCTTCTACATCTCCCCGCTGGTCGGCGATTCGCTCGTGCTGATCGCCTTCGTCACCGTCTGCCTGGGTGGCTTCGGCAGCGTACCGGGGGCGCTGCTCGCGGGGCTTGCGATCGGGGTGATCGAATCGCTGTCATCCTGGTTCATCGGCGCGGCGTGGAAGGATGTGGTGGTGTACGGGCTGTTCCTGCTCGCGCTGTGGGTGCGGCCGCAGGGGTTCCTGGGCAAATCATGAAACAGCGCGGCGCACTTGTCGTTCTCGGGCTGCTTCTGCTCGTCTGGCCGCTGCTGGTGCATGATGTGTTCTATCAGCGCATCGGGGCGCTGGTGCTGCTCGCCGCGATCTCCGCTTCGGCCTGGAACATCATCGGCGGCTATGGCGGGCAGGTCTCCGTGGGGCACGCGATGTTCTTCGGGGCCGGCGCGTATGGCGCGCTCGCGGCCTATACCGATCTCGGCTGGCCGCCGATCGCCGGCGTGCCGTTCGGCATCGCGGCGGCGCTGCTGATCGCCGTGGTGGTGGGCCTGCCCACCTTCCGGCTGCAAGGCCATTATTTCTCGATGGCGACGATCGCGGCGGCGGAATTGCTGCGCATCGTGCTGAGCAACTGGTCCGTGCTGGGCGCCTCGGTCGGGCTGATGGGGCCGGCACGGCCGCGCAGCCTCGCCGACCTGTCGTTCCGTTCCCCGGTGCCGTACTACTACATCTTCCTCGCCGTGCTGGCCGTGCTGCTGGCCTGCACCGCGCTGATGGAACGCAGCCGCCTCGGCTTCTATCTGCGCGCGATCCGCGGCGGGGAGCGTGGCGCGCGCAGCCTGGGCGTGCCGGTGGTGCGCACGAAGCTGGTCGCGCTGCTCATCTCCGCCGGCTTCACCGCGCTGGCCGGCGGCCTGTATGCGCTGATGATCGGCTTCATCGACCCTGAGAGCGCGTTCGGCCTGCTGATCTCGGTGAAGATCGTCATCATCGCGGCCCTCGGCGGGGCGGGCACGCTGTGGGGGCCGCTGATCGGCGCGGCGATCCTGATCCCGCTGGAGGAAGGCACGAACGCGGCCTTCGGCGGCGGCGGCACCGGCGCGACCTATGTGGTGTACGGCGCCATCATCGTGCTGATCAGCCGTTTCCTGCCGGGCGGGATCGCGGAATTGTGGCAGTGGCTGACGGCAAGGGCGCGCCGCCATGCTTCTTGAGGCGCGCGGCATCGTCAAGCAGTTCGGCGGGTTCCGCGCGGTGAACGGCGCGGACTTCTCGCTGGAGCGTGGCGAGATCGTCGGGCTGATCGGCCCGAACGGGGCCGGCAAGAGCACGTTCTTCAACTGCCTCGCCGGCGATCTGCGCCCCAACGCCGGGCGGATCGTCTTCGACGGCCACGACCTCACCACCGCCTCGCCGGAGGCCCATGCACGGCGGGGCCTCGCCCGCACCTGGCAGGTGCCGGCGGTGTTCGCGGAGATGGCGGTGCGGGAGAACGTGATGGTGGGCGCGTTCCTGCGCCATCCGCACGCGCATGCCGCGCGCCGCAAGGCCGAGGAGGTGATGGAGTTCACCGGCCTCGCCACGCAGGCAGACACGCGCGCGGGCAGCCTGGGCACGCTGGGCCGCAAGCGGCTGGAAATCGCCCGCGCGCTCGCCACCGAACCCACGCTGCTGCTGCTGGACGAGGCGCTGGCCGGCCTCAACAGCACCGAGACCGCGACGGCGATTGATCTCGTGCGCCAGATCCATGCGCGCGGCGTCACCCTCATCATCGTCGAGCATGTGATGTCGGTGATCCTCAGCCTCGCGCAGCGCGCGGTCGTGTTCAATCAGGGCCATGTCATCGCCGCCGGCACCCCGCAGCGCGTGATCGAGGACGCGGCGGTGATCGAGGCGTATCTGGGCAAGCGGTTCCGGCGGCCGGCACCATGAGCCTGCTGTCGGTGCAGAACCTCGCGGTGCGGTACGGCGATCTCATCGGCGTCGGTGCGGTGTCGCTGGATATCGAAGCTGGCGAGCTCGTCGCCCTGCTGGGCGCCAACGGGGCGGGCAAGACGACGACGCTGAACGCCATCGCCGGCCTCGCCACGCCGGCCGGCGGGCACATCCGGTGGCAGGGGCAGGAGATCGGCGGGCTGCCGGCGCATCAGGTGGTCGCGCGCGGCATCGCGCTGTCGCCGGAAGGATGGCGGCTGTTCACCGGGCAGAGCGTGGAGGCCAACCTGCGCCTCGGCGCGACCACGCTGGCGGACCGCGCGCAACTGCCGCGCCTGCTGGACCGGGTGTTCACTTTGTTCCCCCGCCTTGCCGAACGCCGGCGGCAGCAGGCCGGCACCATGTCCGGCGGGGAGCGGCAGATGCTGGCGCTGGGGCGGGCGCTGATGAGCGCGCCGAAACTGCTGCTGCTGGACGAACCGAGCCTCGGCCTCGCCCCCGCCGTCGTCGAACAGGTGTTCGCGACGCTCCAGCAATTGAAGGCCGACGGGCTGACGCTGCTGCTCGCCGAGCAATCGGCCGAATTCGCGCTTGAAATCGCCGACCGGGCCTATGTCCTGCAAACCGGGGCTACCGTGCTCAGCGGCGCGGCAGCGGAGCTTGCCGACAACGCGGAGGTTCGCCGTGCCTATCTCGGAGGCTGAGAACCACCTCTATCGCGGGCGCGGCTCGAAGCGGTAGGGGCTCGCCGCGGTGGTGCGCGGGTCGAACGCCAGCCGATGTTCCAGCGGCGGAAAGGCGCGGGAGCGGCAATCCGGCCGGTCGCACAGCCGGCAGGACAGGCCGATACCGACCACCGCCCGCTCCAGGTCGAGCCCGTCGGCATAGACCATGCCGGCCGCGTGGGCGATGTCGCAGCCCATCGCGATCACGCGCACCGGCGGCGGCTCCCCCCATTGCGCCGCGGGGCCGGACACGGTGCGGGCGAAGCAGAGAAAGGTGGCGCCATCGGGCAGTTGCGCGACCTGCACGCGCAGGCTGCCCGGCGTGGCGAAAGCCGCATGCACCACCCAGCGCGGGCAGGAGCCGCCGAACCGGGCGAACGGAAACCCGGCGGCCGAGAAACGCTTGGTCACGTTGCCCGCCGGATCGAGGCGCAGGAAGAAGAACGGCAGCCCGCGCGCACCCGCCCGCTGCAAGGTGGACAGCCGATGGCAGGCCTGCTCGAAACTCACGCCGAAACGCGCCGCCAGCGCCTCCATGTCGTGCCGCAGCGCGGCGGCGCCGGCATGGAAGGGCGCATAGGGCATCAGCAGCGCCCCGGCGAGGTAGTTCAGCAGGCCGATGCGGATCATGCCCGCCGCCTCGGCCGATGAGGGCGGAGCGGCTTTGAGCACGTGCTCCACCGCCTCGCCGGCTTCCAGCAGCGCCACCTGGAAGCCCATGTGGAAGCCCCGGCTCTCGCGCGGCAGCGCCTCCGACAGGGCAAGGCTGCGCGTGGCGGGATCGTACTCGCGCAGCGCCCCGCCAAGCGGGCGGACGCTGACCGACAGCCCATGCCGGCGGCGCAGCCGCTCCGCCAGGGCATGGTTCATCTCGGCCGGGGACGCGCCGATATCGGCCACCAGCGCCTCGGCTGCCTCTTCCAGTTCGGCGAAATGGTTGGCGCGTTCGTGGAAGAAGTCCCGCGCCTCCTCGGTCGGCAGCAACAGCCGGCGGCCCGAGGGCAGGGCGATGCCGCCGCCATCCTCCCGCGCCACGCGCCACGCGCGATACAGCGCCAGCACGGCCCGCCCGGCGCTCGGCGCGCTGGCGGCCAGCACCGCGATCTCCGCTTCCGCGACCGCCTCCGCGCCCAGCAGCGGGTCGGCGAAAGCCTCGCGCAGGCCGGCTTCAAGCTGCCGCTCGGCGCTGCCGGACAGGGCGGCAAGCTCGATCCCGAGCGTCTCCGCCAGCTTGATGAGCAGCCCGGCGGTGACGGCGCGCTGGTCGTGCTCGATCAGGTTCAGGTAGCTCGCCGAGATGCCCAGCCGCGTGGCCAGGGCCTGCTGGGTCAACCCCTGTTCCTGGCGCAGGCGGCGCACGGTGCGGCCGATCAGGGGCCGGGCCATGTTCACATCCTTTACAAATTTACAGGCCAGTTTGTGAATATTATGACCAATTTCGTGTTCGATGCGCAAGATCGCTAAAGACATTCGCGGGTGCAATGTCAAATATTCACCAACCCAGCCGATGGAGACGATCGATGCGCCCGAACCCCGCAAGATGCCCCGCGCCTGACGGCCTGCCCGGCGGCCGACAGGCGGACCCCGAGCGTTTCGCCGGCATCCGCCGCGACTACAGCCAGGATGATGTCGTCCGCCTGTCCGGCAGCTTCCGCATCCGCCATACCCTCGCCGAAATGGGGGCCACGCGGCTGTGGCATCTGCTGAAGACCGAACCCTACGTCAACACGCTCGGCGCGCTCACCGGCAACCAGGCGCTGCAGCAGGTGAAGGCCGGGCTGAAGGCGATCTATCTCTCCGGCTGGCAGGTGGCCGCCGATGCCAACCTGTCCGGAGAGATGTATCCGGACCAGTCGCTCTATCCGGTGAATTCCGTGCCGACGGTGGTGAAGCGCATCAACAGCGCGCTGCGCCGCGCCGACCAGATCGCGCGCATGGAAGGCGAAACCCCCACCCACTGGATGGCGCCCATCGTCGCCGATGCCGAGGCCGGGTTCGGCGGCGCACTGAACGCCTACGAGCTGATGAAGGCGATGATCGAGGCAGGTGCGGCCGGCGTGCATTTCGAGGACCAGTTGGCGAGCGAGAAGAAATGCGGCCATCTGGGCGGCAAGGTGCTGGTGCCGATCGGCCAGCACATCCGCACGCTGAATGCCGCCCGCCTCGCCGCCGATGTGGAGGGCGTGCCCACCCTCCTGCTCTGCCGCACCGACAGCCACGCGGCACAACTGCTCACCACGGATGTGGACGAGCGTGACCGCCCGTTCCTGACCGGGGAACGCACCGCCGAGGGCTTCTACCGCATCCGCCCCGGCATGGGCGTGGACTATGCCATCGCCCGCTCGCTCGCCTACGCGCCCTATGCCGATCTGCTGTGGTGGGAGACGAGCGAGCCCGACCTCGCCGAGGCCGAGCGTTTCGCCGAGGCGATCCACCGCCGGTTCCCCGGCAAGATGCTGGCCTACAACTGCTCGCCCAGCTTCAACTGGAAAAAGAAGCTCGCCCCCGCGCAGATCGCGACCTTCCAGCAGGCGATCGGCGCCATGGGCTACAAGTTCCAGTTCGTCACCCTGGCCGGGTTCCACAGCCTGAACCACGCGATGTTCCAACTCGCCCGCGGCTACAAGGATCGCGGCATGGCCGCGTATTCCGAGCTGCAGCAGGCGGAATTCGCCGCCGAAGCCGACGGCTACACCGCGACCCGCCATCAGCGCGAAGTGGGCACCGGCTATTTCGATGCCGTGGCCATGGCGATTTCCGCCGGCAGCAGCTCCACCACCGCCATGGCCGGCAGCACGGAAACCGAACAGTTCCACGAAGCCCCGGCGATCCCGCCGCATGACCACGACGACGGGCTCGTGCATCCGCACGAATGGGCCGCCAGTAATACCAGGGGCCTTAACCTTTGACCGATGCCCAGTCTCTGGTTCCGATTGAGATGATGCGTTCGGGATCGTTGACGAGGAAGTTCCAGGCGTCTTTGCAGGCGTGCACGATGGCGTCG
>DATKQI010000386.1:0-12632 GCA_035532755.1 Acetobacteraceae bacterium | reverse complement strand
GGCCCGACGGGCAGCGCCGGCGCGCCCGGCGGATCGGCGATGCCGGGCGGTTCGTCGATCACCCCGAACACCCGGGAAAGCCCCGCCAGCCCCTCCTGCACCGCCGCGTTCAGCGAGCCGAGGGCGCGCAGCGGGCGGGAGGCGATCAGCAGGGCGGCGATGAAGCCGGTGAAGTTGCCGAGCGTGTTCGCCCCCACCGCCGCGCGCCAGCCCTCGAACCCGATCACGGCGGCCACCGCCGCCCCGCCCAGCACCTCCAGCAGCGGATCGACGCGCGCGCGGCCCGATGTCATGCGGAACAGGGCGTGGTACAGCCGGGTGAAGGCGGCATCGGCCCGCGCCGTCTCCGCCGCCTCCAGCCGATAGGCGCGCACCGTGCGGGCCTGGGCGAAGCTCTCGTTCAGCAGGGCGGACGCCTCGCCCATGCGTTCCTGCATGTTTCCCGAAGCGCGGCGGATGCGCTTGCCGATGCGCTGGATCGGCAGCCCGGCCAGCGGGTACAGCGCGGCGGCGATCAGGCACAGCACCCAGTCCAGATACAGCATCGAGGCAACGAGGCCGATCAGCGTAACCACGTCGGCGAGCCCGTTCACCGTCCGGGTGAGGGATTCGCGGATGATCGCGGCATCGGTGGTGAAGCGCGCGGCGAGCTGGGCCGGGGCCTCGCGCTCCAGCCGGGCGAGGTCGGCCCGCGTCAGATGGCGGAACATCCGCCCCTGCAACCCGCGGATCACCCTCAGCACGACCTGCTGCACCAGCACGTTCTGGCCGTACTGCGCGGCGGCCTTCACCCCGGTGATGATCAGCACGATCATCGGAAGCTGGTACAGGATGCGCCGGTCCTTCGCGGTGAACATCGCGAACGCACGGTCGATCACCGCCGGATAAAGCGCGGTGGCGCCGGCCATCAGAAGCGTGAGCACGACGATCGCGGCCAGCCGGCCGCGATACTGCCGCACATGCTCCCGCCACAGGCGCAGCACCAGGACGCGGGTGGAGTCGGAGCGGGCGTCGGACGGGCTCATCGCGCGGGGCTTTATCAGCCCTGGGCGCGGCGGGCCAGTTCCGCCCGGCATTCGCCGCCGCCCGCCACGCACCCGCCCGCCATCCACCACGCCTGCACCGCGCGCAGCAGCGCGCCCACGCGCGGGCCGGGGGCGATGCCGAGCGCCAGTGCATCCCGCCCCGCGAGCGGAAACACCGGGCGCGGCGTGCCGGCGAGCCGCGCGCGCAGACCGGCCCATTCCGCGCCCGGCGCCCCGCGCAGGAAGGCGCGGCCGATCAGCGTTCCGGCCGGCGTTTCGGCCAGCGCCCGGCGCAGCGCGCCATCATCGGCCGAGGGATCGGGCACCGGCCCGATGCGCAGGGCGGCCAGCCGGTCCCGCTCCTCGGCCGACAGGCGCAGCCGTTCCGCCAGCCCTGCCGCGTCGCCGGTCAGCAGGGCGGCGAGCCGCAGCAGCGGATCGGCCGGTGCACCCATGGCCGCGAGCCGGCCGAGCGCCGCCGGATCGGCCCCCTCCGGCAGCACCGCCGCGAGCACGCCGAGCCGGTCCATCAGCGCCACCGACGCAAGGGGGTCGGGGGCGGCAAGGATGCGCTTCAGCTCGCTCCACACCCGTTCCGGCGACAGCAGGGCGAGGCCGTATACGGATGCGGCGATGGCCGCCGTGGCCGCCGGATCCGGTTCGCCAGCCCCGTAGCGCGCCTGGAAGCGGAAGAAGCGCAGGATGCGCAGATAATCCTCGGCGATGCGCGCGGCCGGATCGCCCACGAAGCGCACGCGCCCGGCGGCGAGGTCGGCGATGCCGGTGAAATAATCGAACACCGCACCATCCGCCGCCATCGACATCGCGTTGATGGTGAAATCCCGCCGCGTCGCGTCGATCCGCCAATCGTCGGTGAAGGCCACGCGCGCATGCCGGCCGTCGGTCTCGACATCCTGCCGCAGGGTGGTGATCTCGTATCCCGCGCCGTCGGCGAGTGCCGTGATCGTGCCGTGGCCGAGCCCGGTGGGGATCGCGCGCAGCCCGGCGGCGGCCAGGCGCTGCACGACACGCTCCGGCGGGTCTGGCGTGGCAAGGTCGATATCCGCGACCGGCCGGTGCGCGAGCGCATCGCGCACCGCACCGCCCACCAGCCGCGCGCCCGGCAGCGCGGCCAGCACCGCGGCGAGCCCCGGGCGGGCCAACAGGGCTGCCGGATCGATGCGGACGGGCCTATGCGGCGGCGCCACGCAGCCGCTCCGCCAGTTCGACCAGGATCGCCGCGGTCGCGCCCCAGATCTCGTGCTCCGGGTGCGGCCAGACCCAGAATTCGCGCGTTACCCCGCGCAGCAGCACGCGGCGCCGCTGCGGCGCCGCGGGGTCGAGCAGCACGGACAGCGGCAGGGTCAGCAGCGCCGCCACCTCGCCCGGCGCGGGATGCAGCGCGAGGCCGCGCGGCAGCAGGGACAGCACCGGCGTGATGCGGTAGCCGGTGCCGGTCAGCAGGTCCGGCAGCCGCCCCAGCACCTCGACGCGGGCGGGGTCGAGCCCGATCTCCTCCGCCGCCTCGCGCAGCGCCGCGGCCTCGGGCGAGGCATCGCCGGCGTCGATCCGCCCGCCGGGGAAGCTCACCTGCCCGGCATGGCGGGAAAGATGATCGGCCCGGCGGGTCAGCAGCACTTCGGGCTCCGGCCCCTGCACGACAGGCACCAGAACCGCCGCCGGCACCGCGCCGGCCTGCGTCGCGCGGATCGCCCCCGGCATCAGGCCGGGCATCGCGGTGGGTCCGCCGGAGAGGCGGGCACGCAGGGTGGCGGCTTCCATGGATGCTGCGAGGTCAGCCTTCGCCGGGCGGCATCTCGCCCAGGGGGAAGAAGCTCCCGCAGCTCCACACGCCCAGCATCCGCCGCCCCAGCACCATCCGCGGCTCGGCCAGGGCCACCAGCTCGTAGTACACGGCGCGGTTGATCCGCGCCTCGATCGCCATGTGGCCGGCGCCGGGCCGCACCCGCAGATAGGGCGTGGGCTCGCAGGTCAACAGGTCGTGCGCGACGCGGATCGGGTGGTCGGGCCCGGCGGTGACCAGCTCGTCCACATTGGTCCGGAAGGTCAGGTTCTGGCATCGGCCGCAGCCGGTCCAATCCAGCTCCACGGCGGTGAAAGGGGCGTCCTCCACGTCGATGCGCCCGCGCTCGACCGGGGTTTCCAGCCAGAACGCGCCATCCTCGGTCCGCTTCAGCACGGAGGAGAACAGGCATACCAGCTCCTTCCGGCCGATCGGGCTGCCGCGATACAGCCATGTGCCGTCACGCCGGATCAGGAAAGGCAGGTCCCCGCATTCGGCGGGGCGCCGGGCCGGGCGGCAGGATGCGGCTTCGGCAATGCGCGGCAGACCCGCCTTGGTGAGTCCCGCTTTCGGCAGTGCCGTCGCCATCCGCGCCATCGTTCCCCCTCGCTGCGGTTCCCCGCCTTGTTGTTTTCCCTGTTGCGGCAAGTCGTTCACGTCTGCGTCTCCGCCCCCATGGCGCACTTCCGCCCAAGATGACGATATAGGTAGCATTCAGGTCGCGGGTGAAGAGCTTGCGTGAAAGAAGAGGGATCACGATGTCCATCGCCATGGGCGATTCGCCGTCCGCGGCACAGGTCCTGGATGCGGCGGAGGCGTTCGCGTCGCGGATGGCCGAGGCGCAGCAGGCGATCGGCCGCGTGATCTTCGGCCAGCGCGTGGTGGTGGAGCAGACGCTGATCACCCTGCTGGCCGGCGGGCATGTGCTGCTGGTCGGCGTGCCGGGCCTGGGCAAGACGAAGCTCGTGGAGACGCTGGGCACCGTGCTCGGGCTCGATGCGCGGCGGGTGCAGTTCACGCCCGACCTGATGCCGGCCGACATCCTGGGCAGCGAGGTGCTGGACGAGGCGGCGGACGGGCGGCGCAGCTTCCGTTTCATCCGTGGTCCGGTGTTCTGCCAGCTGCTGATGGCCGACGAGATCAACCGCGCGAGCCCGCGCACCCAGTCCGCCCTGCTGCAGGCGATGGCGGAGGGCAAGGTGGCCGTCGCCGGGCTCGACCACGCCCTGCCCCGCCCGTTCCATGTGCTCGCGACGCAGAACCCGATCGAGCAGGAAGGCACCTACCCGCTGCCGGAGGCGCAGCTCGACCGCTTCCTGCTGGAGGTGAACGTGGGATACCCGGGCCGGGAGGACGAGCGGACGATGCTGCTCGCCACCACCGGGGCGGAGCAGGCGCGCGCGGAGCCGGTGCTGAGCGCGGACGAGCTGCTCGCCGCGCAGGCGCTGATCCGCCGGATCCCGGTCGGCGAGAGCGTGCTGGAGGCGATCCTGACGCTGGTGCGCAACGGCCGGCCGGAAACGAGCGGGATCGAGGCGGTGGGCCGCCACATCGCCTGGGGGCCCGGCCCGCGCGCGGCGCAGGCGCTGATGCTGGCCTGTCGCGCCCGCGCCCTGCTCGATGGCCGGCTGTCTCCCAGCATCGAGGACGTGGCGGCGCTGGCCCCGCCCGTGCTGCGCCACCGCATGGCGCTGTCCTTCGCCGCCCGGGCCGAGGGCATCACCCTGGCCGCGATCATCGGCCAGATGGCGGAGCGGCTGGGATGAGCACCGGCGCCGAGGCGGCCGCCCACGCCGCCAGCCGGGAGGCCGAGGCGCTCGCCGCCCCGCTGCCGCCGTTGCTGGTCGCGGCCGAACGGGTGGCCGCGACCGTGGCGCAGGGGGTGCACGGCCGCCGCCGGGTGGGCCAGGGCGACAGCTTCTGGCAGTTCCGCCCCTTCGCCCAGGGCGACACGGCGAGCCGCATCGACTGGCGGCAGAGCGCGAAATCCGACCGCACCTTCATCCGCGAGACGGAGTGGGAGGCGGCGCAGACCGTGTATCTGTGGCGCGATGCCTCGGCCGGGATGGGTTGGCGTTCGGCGCTGGCGCCGGAGCCGAAGCGGGCGCGGGCGGAGACGCTGCTGCTGGCGCTGGCCGCCCTGCTGCTGCGCGGCGGCGAACGGGTGCGCCTGCTGGACGGCGGAACCCATCCCGCCACCGGCCGCGCGGCATTGCTCCACATTGCCGCCGCGCTGGCCATGGCGAACCCCGCGGACGCGCCGGACCTGCCGCCGCCGGTTGTGCTGCCGCGCCATGCGCGGGTGGTGCTGGTGGGCGATTTCCTGGCACCGCTGTCCGATATCCGCGCCGCGATCGGCCGGCTGGCGGCGATCCCGGTGGGTGGGCATCTTTTGCAGGTGCTCGATCCCGCTGAAACCTCCCTGCCCTATGAGGGCCGGGTGCGCTTTCGGGGCGTGGCGACGGCGGAGGAGACGCTGATCCCGCGCGTGGACCAGGTGCGCGGCACCTATGCCGAGCGGCTGGCGGCACAGATCGGCGGCATTCGCGCGCTGTGCGCCGCCGCCGGCTGGTCCGCCGGGCTGCACCGGACCGACCAGCCGGCGAGCGCCGCGCTGCTCGGCCTCTACACCGCGCTCGCGCCCCCGATGAGGGCGCGATGATCTTCGCGGCACCCTGGCTGCTGCTCGCCCTGCCGGCGCTGCCGCTGCTGTGGTGGCTGCTGCGCGCCACACCGCCGGCGCCGCGGCTGCAGAGCTTTCCCGCCATCCGGCTGCTCGCCGACCTGCACGCCACCGAGCAGACGCCGGCGCGCACGCCGCTTTGGCTGCTGGCGCTGCGCATGGCCGCCGCCGCGCTGCTCATCCTCGGCCTCGCCCGGCCGGTGCTCGATCCGGTGCGCGGCCTGCCCGGCACCGGGCCGGTGCTGCTGGTGATCGACAACGGCTGGGCGGCCGCGACCGACTGGCCGGCCCGCATCGCCGCCGCCGATGCCGCGCTGCGCCGGGCCGGGCGCGCGCACCGGCCGGTCGCGCTGCTCGCCACCGCGCCCGCGCCCACCGGCGCGCCGCCGGCGATCACCGCGCCCATGCCGGCGCGGCGGGCGCAATCCCGCCTCGCCGCGCTGCGCCCGCTGCCCTGGCCGGTGAACCGGGCGCAGGCCGCGGCCGCGCTCGCCCACTGGCGCCATCCGGGGACGGCAGTGGTTTATGTGGCCGACGGGCTGACCGACGGCACCGGCTATCCCGCCTTCGCCCGCCGCCTCGGCGCGATCGGGCCGGTGCGCGAATTCGCCGCCCCCGCCGCGCCGGCCCGGCTGCTGCTGCCGCCTGTGCTGCACGACGGCACGCTGACCGCGCGGCTCGCCATCACCCCGCAGCCCGGCCCGACGACGGCGGATGTGCTGGCGCAGAGCGCCGACGGGCGCAGCCTGACGCGCGCCGCCATCACCATTCCCGCCGGCCGCACGCTGGGGCAGGCGGCGGTGGACCTGCCGCTGCCGCTGCGCAACCGGCTCGCGCGGCTCACGCTGGCCGGGCCACCGGGCGCGGGGTCTGTCGTGCTGCTGGATGCGCGCTGGCGGCAGCATCCGGTGGGGCTCGTGGCCGGCACCGCGCGCGGGGCGGAAACGCCGCTCGCCGGGCCGCTGTATTTCCTCTCCCGCGCGCTGGGGCCGGGTGCGGATATCCGCACCGGATCGCTCGCCGATCTGTTGAAGCAGCCGCTGTCGGTGCTGGTGCTGGCCGACCGGCCGCTGACGCCGGGGGCGGAGCAGGCGGCCGTATCCGGCTTCGTGGCCCATGGCGGGCTGCTGCTGCGCTTCGCCGGCCCGCTGACCGCCGCCCACCCCGATCCGCTGCTGCCGGTGCGCCTGCTGGCGCAGGACCGGCGGCTGGGCGGGGCGCTGACCTGGAGCAAGCCGGAGCCGCTCGCACCCTTCCCGCCGAACAGCCCGTTCGCCGGGCTGCCGGTGCCGGCCGACGTGACGGTCTCCCGCCAGGTGCTGGCCGATCCGGCGCGGCTGCTGCCCGGGCAGGTCTGGGCGCGGCTGGCCGACGGCACGCCGCTGGTTTCGGCCGCGCGGCGCGGGGCGGGGCAGATCGTGCTGGTGCACGTGACCGCGAATGCCGACTGGTCCAACCTGCCGATTTCCGGGCTGTTCGTGCGGATGCTGCGGCGGATCGTGAACATCTCCGCCGGGGTTCCGCCGCGCGGCGGAACGGTGAAGCTCGCCCCCGCCCAGATCATGGACGGGTTCGGCCAGCTTCATTCCCCATCGCCGGCCGCCCTGCCGATCGCGCCCGCCGCGATCGACACCACCCTGCCTTCCCCGCGCCATCCGCCCGGGCTGTACGGGCCGCCAGGGGCGCGGCGGGCGCTGAACCTCGCCGCCGCCCTGCCGCCGATGCGCACGACCCCGCCGGTCCCGGGGGCGATCGTGCAAAGCCTTGCGGCGGTGCCGGCCGAACGGGATGCGGGGCCGCCGCTGGTCGCCCTCGGCCTCGCCCTGCTCGCGATCGACCTGCTCGCCGCACTCGCCCTGCGCGGGCTGCTGCGCCCGGCGCTGGCCGCCATCCTGCTGCTGGTGCTGATCCCCGCGGCCGATGCACAGCCCGCCGTGCCCGCCGCTGCGCTGCATACGGAACTCGCCTACGTCGTCACCGGCAATCCGGCGATCGACCGGGTTTCCCGCCAGGGGCTCACCGGGCTGTCGGATTTCGTGACCAACCGCACCGCCGCGATCCTGGCCAAGCCCGCCGGCGTGGTGCCGGGGAAGGATGATCTGAGCTTCTACCCGCTGCTGTACTGGCCGGTCACCGCCGGCACGCCGGCGCCGGGCAATACCGCCACCGCCGCGCTCAACAGCTTCATGAGCCACGGCGGCATCATCCTGATCGATACCGAGGGCGGCGATGTCGGCTCCGGCGGGTCCGGCGCGGGGTTCTCGCCGGGCGCGCGGGCGGCGTTGCGGCGGGTGGGCCGGGGGCTCGACATCCCGCCGCTGCAGCCGCTGACGGCGGCGCATGTCCTGGCCCATACCTTCTACCTGCTGCGCGACTTTCCCGGCCGGTTCCTCGGCGCACGGGTCTGGGTGCAACGCGGCGCCAGCAAGGGCAACGACGGCGTGAGCCCGGTGATCGTCGGCGCCAACGATTGGGCGGCGGCCTGGGCGGTGAGCGCCGACGGCACCCATCCCTACGCCACCATTCCGGGCGGGGACCGCCAGCGGGTGATGGCGCTCCGCTTCGGGGTGAACGTGGTGATGTATGCGCTCACCGGCACCTACAAGGGCGACCAGGTGCACGTGCCCGCCATCCTCGAACGGCTCGGCCAGTAGCGCCGGCCATGCCGCAGCAGGTGATCAGCAACCTCCGCTTCGACCCGACGCTGCCGGTGTGGCTGCTGGCCGCCCTCGGCGCGCTGTGCCTGATCGCGCTGGCGCCGGCGGCGCTGCGCCGGGCGCGCGGGGCGGGGTGGCGGTTCGCGGCGTTCGCGGTGCTGCTCGCCTGGCTCGCCGGCCCGCGGCTGGTGCGCCAGACCTGGCAGGACCTGCCGGACATCGCGCTGATGGTGGTCGATCACTCCGGCTCCATGGGCATCGGCAACCGCGCCGCACTCGCCGCCGCCGCGCAGGCGAAGATCACGCGTGAGGCGGCACGGATTCCCGGGCTGGAGCTGCGCACGGTGAGCGTGCCGGAGGCGGGGGCCGACGGCACCCGGCTGTTCGCCGCGATCGACCATGCCACCGCCGACATCCCGCGCAAGCAGCTCGCCGGCGTGATCGCCATCACCGACGGGCAGGTGCACGACGTGCCGAAGGCCGCCCCCTTCGCCGCCCCGTTGCAGGCGCTGCTGGCGGCGAAGGGCGAGCAGACCGACCGCCGCATCCGCCTGATCGACGCGCCGCGCTACGGCGTGGTGGGCCATACCGTGACGCTGCGCTACGTGGTGGAGGACCTGGGCGTGCGCCATCCGGGCGGCACCGCGCGGCTGACCATCCGCCGCGACGGCGCCCCGCCGGTGGTGGAGCGCGTGCCGATCGGCCAGCCGCAGAGCCTGCCGGTGAAGATCACCCGCGCCGGCCCCACCGTCGTCGCGCTCGCCGCATCGACGCTGCCGGGCGAGGTCTCCACCGTGAACAACCAGGCGGTCGCCGCCATCAACGGGGTGCGGGAGCGGCTGCATGTGCTGCTGGTTTCCGGCCAGCCGGACGGTGCGGAACGCGCGTGGCGGCGGCTGCTGAAATCCGATCCGGCGGTCGATCTGGTGCATTTCACCATCCTCCGCCCGCCGGAGAAGGACGACATGACGCCGCTGAACGAGCTGGCGCTGATCGCCTTCCCGGTGCACGAGCTGTTCGTCCAGAAGATCAAGCATTTCGACCTGATCATCCTGGACCGCTTCCAGAACGACGGCATCCTGCCGAGCTTCTACCTCGCCAACATCGCCCGCTACGTGCGCGACGGCGGCGCGCTGCTGATGAGCGTGGGGCCGGAATTCGCCTCCGCCGCCTCGCTCGCCTACACCCCGCTCGCCTCGATCCTGCCGGCCGCGCCCGACCGCAGTTCCGGCAGCGGCGTGATCGTCCGGCCCTTCCGCCCGCGGCTCACCGCGCTCGGCCGGCGCGCGCCCGTCACCGCCGATCTGCGGGGCGCGTCCGGCCAGGGTGCGCCCAGTTGGGGCCATTGGTACCGCATGATCGCCAGCATGGACGTGCGCGGCCAGACGCTGATGCGCGGCCCCGACCGCCAGCCGCTGCTGGTGCTGAACCGCGTGGGCAAGGGCCGCGTGGCCATGCTGCTGTCGGACCAGATGTGGCTTTGGGCGCGCGGGCATGACGGTGGCGGGCCGGAGGCGGAGCTGATGCGCCGCGTCTCCCACTGGCTGATGAAGGAGCCGGCGCTGGAGGAGAACGCGCTGACCGCGACCGTGCAGGGCGGCCAGTTGCGCATCGCCCGCCGCACCCTCGCCGCCGGACCGCCCGGCCCCGTCACCGTCGTCTCCCCGGACGGCGCGCGCCGGCAGATCCCGCTCGTCCGCACCGGCCCCGGCGAGGGCAGTGCCACCCTCCCCGCACCGCTGCCCGGCCTGTGGCGGGTGAGCGACGGCGTGCGCACCGCCTTCGCCGCCGCCGGCGCGGCCGACCCGCCGGAATGGGCCGATTTGCGCGCCACCGCGAGCAAGCTGGCCCCGATCGTTGCGCAGACCGGCGGCAGCACCCATTGGCTGGACCCCGCCGGCGCGCCCGCGCTGCGCCGCACGGAGCCGGGCGCGCGCGCCGGCGGAAGCGGCTGGATCGGCCTGCGCCGCAACCATGCCCATCTGGTCACCGGCATCGCCACCACGCCGCTGGTGCCGCCGGGCCTCGCGCTACCGCTGATCCTCGGCCTCGCCGTGCTCGCCTGGCGGCGCGAGGGAACCTGAAGGCGCCCATCCCGTCAGCACGGCCAGCCGCAGCGTTGTCCGCGCCCGCCCGTCCTTCCGCGGCAGGGCGGCGAGTGCCGCGGGGAACAGCGCCGTCGGCGGGATGCGGCGGCTGCGCAGGTGCGTGGCGTTGGCCTCCCCGGCGGCGCGCAGCTCGTGCAGCAGGGCGAGCGGGTTGGCGTAGAGCAGCTCGATCTCCTCCGCATCCGCCACCGGCAAGGTGAAGCCGGCGCGCTGCAGCAGCCCGGCGCAATCCCCCAGATCCGGGAACGGGGAGATGCGGGGGGATGCGCCGCCGGCGATGGCGGCCTCGGCCTCGGTGAGCGCCGCACGCAGCTCCTGCAGCGTGCCGAGCGCGGGCAGGCTGGCGAGCAGCATCCCTTCCGGCTGCAAGGCGCGGCGCAACTGGATCAGTGTGCCCGGCAGATCGTTCACCCAATGCAGCGAGAGGCTGGCCACGATCAGGTCGAAGCTGGCATCCGCGAACGGCAGGAATTCCTCGTCGGCGGCGAGCGCGGGCGCGCCGTTGCGCGCGGCCATGGCGGGCGAGAGATCGGTGCTGACGGTCGCGATGCCGCGGGCGCGCAGCTTCGGCGCGACGATGCCGCGGCCGCCGATATCGAGCGCGCGGGCGAAGCGGCGCGTGGTGTCGTCCAGCCGGTCGAGCAGCCGATCCGCCATCTGCTCCAGCAGGTCCGCGACCTGCGGAATGGTGGCGGCGGCGCGGGTGCGGTGAAGCCGCACGGCCCGGCGGTCGAAGATGCGCATGGAATCGGACATGGCTTGGTGTGGCCCGGCCGGGCCGCGCTGCCAAGCCGGTTTTGACCGGCCCTTCCCACGCTTCTACGCTGGCGCGACGGAGGATTTGCCCATGAACGACACCCAGAACGCCACCAGCAGTGCCGCGCGGGACGCGGCGGTTGCCGCCACCATCGAACGCATCCGCGCGATCGAGCAGCGCCAGGGCGTGACGCGCCCGGCGCTGGAGGCGGTCCGCGCGGAGATGCTGAAGCTGGCCGCGCAGGAGCATCTGTTTCCGGCGGCGCTGTACGCCCCGCCGCCCGCCGGCGAGAAGGGCAGCCGGCGCTATCTGCTGGCCGAGGACGCGGACGGGCGGTTCGCGATGTACATCAACGCCCTCAACCCCGGCAACGAGACGCGCCCGCACGACCATACCACCTGGGCGGTGGTGGTGGCGGTGGAGGGGCAGGAGCTGAACCGCGTGTACCGCCGCATAGACGACGGCGCGGTGCCCGGCCGGGCGAGGCTGGAGTTGGACCGCGAGGTGATGGTGGAACCGGGGCGCGGCATCGCGCTGATGCCGGAGGACATCCATTCGATCCACACCACGGGCGAGAAGCCGACGCGGCACCTGCACATGTACGGCCTCGCGCTGGAAAAGCTCGACGCCCGCCAGGGGTTCGACCCGGAGGCCGGCACCGTGCAGCCCTACAACCGGGCGTTCATGCAGCCGACCACGAAACTCTGATGCGCCTGATCGCGCCCGCGCGGCTGCGGGAATGGATCACGGATGGCGCGGAGCTTGCCATCCTGGATGCGCGCGAGGAGGGGGAGTTCGGCACCTCCCACCTGTTCTGGGCCGTGCCCTGCCCGCTGTCGCGCTGGGACATCCGCGCCCCCGCGCTGCTGCCGCGCCGCGCGGCGCGGGTGGTGTGTGTGGACGACGGGCGAGGGCTCGCGGAAACCCTGGCCGCACATCTGGAATCGCTCGGCTGCACCGATGTCTCGGTGCTGGCCGGCGGCACCCCGGCCTGGGGTGCGGCGGGCTTCACGCTGTTCTCCGGCGTGAACGTGCCTTCCAAGGCGTTCGGGGAGTGGGTGGAGCACCATTATGCGACCGAGAGCGTGGATGCGCCGGAGCTGAAGGCGTGGCTCGACTCCGGCCGGGACATGGTCGTGCTGGACAGCCGCCCGCTGGACGAGTTCCGGCGCATGGCGATCCCCGGCGCGATCAACGTGCCGGGCGGGGAACTGGTGTACCGCATCGGCGATATCGCGCCTGATCCCGCAACGCTGGTGGTGGTGAACTGCGCCGGCCGCACGCGCAGCATCCTCGGTGCGGAAAGCCTGCGCCGCGCCGGCATTCCGAACAGGGTGGTCGCGCTGCGCAACGGCACGATGGGCTGGGAATTGGCTGGCTTCACCTGCGCGCGGGACCGCACGGAACGGTTCGCGCCCGGCACGCCGCGGAGCGTGGATCTCGCCGCCGGCCGCGCGGCGCGGTTCGCGGATGCCGTGGGCGTGCGGGTGATCGGCGCGACGGAGCTGGCGCGGCTGGAAGCCGATGCCACGCGCACGCTGCATGTGCTGGATGTGCGGGACCCGCCGGAATTCGCCGCCGCCCGTCGCCCGGGCAGC
>DATKQI010000385.1:0-6442 GCA_035532755.1 Acetobacteraceae bacterium | reverse complement strand
GCCGATCAGGGGGGAGACGTGATCCCGCAGGGAGTTCCGCCACTGCCGCCCGTGGATCGCGCTGCGCCAGCCCGGGGCCTTCGCCGTGATGAACAGGTCGGCCACCGCGTCGAAGGTCATGCCGGCCGGAGCCGCCTTCGCCTGCCGCCGCTCGGCCAGCGGATCGCCACCCTCAAGCAGCCGTTGGCGCAGCTTGCGCGCCGCCTCCCTGGCCTCGGCGAGTGTGATCGTGTGCGTCGCGCCGAGTCCCATTTCCCGGGCGCGTCCGTCCCGCGAATAGCGGAACAGCCAGGATGCCCGCCCCGCGCCGGTCACCTGCAAGTTAAGGTTCCCGCCGTCCCCATGCAGCCCGACCGTCCCGGCCTTCACCAGTGCCGAGACCTTCGCGGGCGAGAGCTTACCGACCAACCGCGCCATCCTCCGAACCCCCGTTCAAACCCACAAACAGAAGGCGAATATATGCGAACGGAAGCGGGCGCGCAAGGACAATCTGGGCGCCCGGTTGCTTGGATTCTCTAGGGTTTTCGGAGGGTTTCGGACGGCTGCGAAAGCCGTTGTGGAGGTCCGGGCGGGAATCGAACCCACATTCGCGGATTTGCAGTCCGCTGCATCACCACTCTGCCACCGGACCTCACGGCAACGCCCAAGGCAACGCCAGAATGCGCGCCGGCTTATCCGATCTTGCGGGGGGGCGGGTCAAGCCCGGCCTGCGTCTGGCCGCGTCCCTGCCCGAATTCTGCTCCGCAGCGCGCGCGCCTCATGTGCTGCACCAGTTGGCGAAACTGCAATACCGCAGGCGACGGGTTGGCCCGTCGTGTCGCGAGATGGATCGGGGCCGACAGCGCCGCGCATCCGGTCAGCGCCCGATAGACGATGTCTTCTCCCCCCAGGCGCTGCATGGAAGCCGGTACGATCGAGACGCCCAGGCCCGCTGCAACCAGGCTGAGCGTCGCGGGCAGGCGTGGCGCTTCTTGCGCAATCGCGGGGCTGAACCCTGTCTCGCGGCACGCCGCCACGATCGCATCGTACAGCCCCGGGCCAGTGGAGCGGCGGTAGAGGATGAATGCCTCCGTCGCCAGCCCGGCGAGGGGCAACGAAGAGGCCGTCGCGGCCAACGGGTGTCGGGCCGGCAACGCGACCAGCATGGGCTCGTCCAGGACGGAATCGACCAGAAGGGCGGACAGGCTGCCTACCGGCGAACGCACGAACGCCGCGTCGAGCCGCTCCTTCAGGAGTGCGTCCACCAGCTCTGCCGTGCCGGCTTCTTCCAAATTCACCGTAACGCCGGGCAGGCGCTCGCGGAATTCTCGCAACACCGCCGGTATGAAGGGATGGAGCGCGGCTGAACTGGTGAAGCCCACGGCAAGGCAGCCCTGCTCGCCGCGCGCTGCCTGCCGGACGATCGCCGGCAGCTTCTCCGCCCTGGCCAGAAGCACGCGTGCTTCCGCCAGCAAGGCTTTCCCGGCTTCGGTCGGCCGCACGCCGCGCGGCAGCCGGTTCATCAACAGGACGTCAAGCTCCGTCTCCAGCCCGCGCAGAAGCCGGGTAAGCGGTGGTTGCCGCATGCCGAGCCGTTCCGCCGCGCGGGTCACGTGGGCTTCTTCGGCAAGGGCGACGAAAGCGCGGAGATGGCGGAGGTCGATCATTGATACCTGGAAGGTATCGTAAACCTTCAATCCTCTGGCTGGAAGGCATGCCGAGGCGAGGGTATTCCTCCGATACGGCCTCCGGCGATGGCCGCACCCCGATCCGGTGGCAATGGAGTGTTCAATGGGCTGGTCCGCGACGCAGTACACCAAATTCGAAGACGAACGGACCCGTCCCGTCCGGGATCTGCTGGCCAATATCCCGGCAGCGAACGTCGCCGCCGCCGTGGACATCGGGTGCGGGCCTGGCAATTCGACCGAACTGCTGCTTGCCCGGTTTCCGGATGCCCTCGTCACCGGATTGGACAGCTCAGCCGACATGATCGGCGCGGCGCGGAAGCGATTGCCGCACATCCGCTTCGAAATCGATGATATCGCGACGTGGCGGAGCCCGGGCCCTTTTGACGTGATCCTGGCCAACGCGGTCCTGCAATGGGTGCCGGACCATGCCGCGCTCCTGCCGGCGCTCATCGCCAGGCTGGCGCCCGGCGGCAGCCTGGCCGTGCAGATGCCCGACAACCTGGATGAGCCGGCGCACCGCCTCATGCGCGAGATCGCCGCCGACGGGCCCTGGGCGAACAAGCTGGCCGGGGCCACGAAGGCCCGCGCGGCCAGGCACGGCGCCGACTGGTACTACCGCGCGTTGCGGGGCGATGTCGCCGCCGTGGATATCTGGCGAACCACCTATCATCACCCCCTCGCCGGTGGGGCAGGCGCGGTGGTGGAGTGGTTCAAAGGCAGCGGCCTGCGCCCCTTTCTCGATCCCCTGGGCGCCGACGAGCGGGCTGCCTACCTCGCGCGGTACCATGCCGCCGTCGGCCAGGCCTACCCGGCGCTGGCCGATGGCACCGTGCTGCTGCCCTTTCCCCGGCTGTTCATCGTCGCGACGCGCTGATCTTGGCGTTCCTCGCAGGTCGCCTTTATACATCGGGGCGACGCCGCCATTTCCGGAACCGTTCTGCCATGGACATCGCCACCGCCGCCGATCCCTTCGCCGAGGCCCGCAGCCGCATGGTGGACAGCCAGATCCGCCCGAACAAGGTGACGGACCCGCGGCTGCTCGCGGCGATGCGCAGCCTGCCGCGCGAGCGCTTCGTCCCGCCCGCCGCCATCGCGCTCGCCTATGCGGACGAGGACGTGGCGCTCGGCAACGGGCGGGTGCTGATGGAGCCGATGGTGCTGGCCCGGCTGGTGCAGATGGCCGCGCCCCGTGCGGGCGAAAAGGCCCTGGTGGTGGGGGCAGGCACCGGCTACGGCGCCGCGGTGCTCGCCGCCTGCGGGCCGGCTGTCACAGCATTGGAGGAAAGCCCGGACCTGCTGGCCATCGCGCGGCCGATGCTCGCACAGGTGGCCCCCGGCGTGGCCGTCGTGGAAGGCCCGCTCGCGCGCGGGTGGGAGGCGGGCGCGCCGTGGGATATCATCCTCATCGAGGGTGCGGTCCATCACGTGCCGGATGCCATCGTCGCACAGCTCAAGCCCGGCGCGGGCCGGCTGGTCACGGTGCGCGCCGGCGAGCGGCGGGGGGCGAGCGCGGTAGTGGGCGAGGCGGCCGGCGGACGGCTCACCCTGCGTGCGGTGTTCGACTGCGCGACTCCGGTGCTGCCGGCATTCCGGCCGGCGCCGGCCTTCGCGTTCTGATCGGCCGTCGGCGCCGCTTTTCAAGCCCCGCCCGCCTGGTGATGTGCCCGGCACGCAAAGCGTTGGCGTCGGGGCGGGCGGTGTGGCAGATGTTTGGCCGGCGGCCGGCGTGATCGGGGCCGAGAGGAGCGGGGAAAGAGGCATGGCGTTTCGTCTGGGTGCGGCCGTTGGCTTCGGGATGGCGCTGATGGCGGGTTCCGCCTTGGCAGCCCCGCCCGGCGGGCAGCCGCCGCGTACGCTGAACGAGGCCCTGGCGGCGGCCTATTCCAACAATCCCACGCTCCAGGCCGAGCGGGCGAAGCTGCGCGCGACGGACGAGAACGTGCCCCAGGCCCTGGCGGGCTGGCGGCCGACCGTGGTGCTCAGCGGTACCGCGGGCTACGTCGGCGGCACCACCAACGAGCCGACCGGCTTCGGCGGCAACACCAACGTGTCCGCCAGCCGTGACGAGCTGAACGCCCAGGCCACCGTCACCCAGCCGATCTACAGCGGCGGCAAGGTGACGGCGAAGACCCACCAGGCGAAGAACCAGGTCCGCTCGGAACGGGCGACGCTGATCGCGACCGAGCAGACCGTGTTCCAGAATGTGGTGAACGCCTATGTCGGCGTGATCCAGGCGCAGCAGCAGCTTGGGCTTGCCATCAATAACCAGCATGTGCTGAACCGCCAGCTTCAGGCCACGCAGGACCGCTATCATGTGGGCGAGATCACCCGCACCGATGTGGCCCAGGCGGAGGCGGCGCTGTCCGGCGCGGTGGCCCAGCGCCAGACGGCGGAAGGCAACTTGCAGATCGCGCGTGCCACCTTCCGCCGGCAGGTCGGCGTGCTGCCCGGCGATCTGGCCGCGCCGCAGCCGCTGGATGTGCCGGTGAAAAGCGTCGCGCAGGCGACGCAACTGGCCGCCGTGAACAATCCCACCGTGGTCGCCGCCCAGTTCACCGACGCGGCGGCGAAGGATGCGATCGATGTCGCGTTCAGCGCGCTGATGCCCACACTCAGCGTGCAGGCTTCCGCGTTCCAGCAGAACAACGTCAGCGCCGCGCATATCTCCGATTCGGGCGGGCAGGTGCTCGCCACCCTGTCGGTGCCGCTCTACCAGGGCGGCAGCGAGTATGCGACGGTCCGTCAGGCCCGCCAGCAGGAGCTGCAAAGCTTGCACGCGGTGGACGATGCCCGCCGCCAAGCCGTGCAGCAGGCCGCCCAGGCGTGGGAGGCGCTGGTGGCCGTGCGCGCCACCATCGCGAGCACGCGTTCCCAGATCCGGGCCAACCAGATCGCGCTGGACGGGGTGGAGCGGGAGGCCATCGTGGGCAGCCGCACCACGCAGGATGTGCTGAACGCCGAGCAGGCCCTGCTCAATTCCCGCGTCACGCTGGTGCAGAATCTCGCCACGCTCGTCACCGATTCCTACACGCTCGCCGGCGCCGTCGGCCGGCTCACCGCGCGCGACCTGAACCTGCAGGTGCCGCTGTATGACGAGAACGCCTATTACCGGGCCGTGCACAACGCCTGGTTCGGCACCGGCGATCCCACCGCCGGCCGGCGGATGACCGGCGGCAAATGAGCAGCGCCGCATGAGCGCGGAAAGCGGGCCGGAGCCGCCGAAGCCCGGAACGGACCCGTCGATGGAGGATATCCTCTCCTCGATCCGCCGCATCCTCAACGAGGAGCCGGCCGCACCCGCGCCCGCCGCCGATTCCGGCGTGCTGATCCTGGATGAGACGATGATGGTGTCCGACCCGGCCCCGCCTTCCCTTGGCACGCCTTCCCCCGCACCACAGTCGGCGGCGCCCGCGCTGGTGGCGCCCGAAACGGCCGCCGCGGCCGCCGTGTCGGTCGACGCGCTGGTGCGCCAGATCATCGCCGAGCGGTCCACCCATACCCATCGCGGCGGCCCGACCATCGAGGATCTGGTGCGCGAGGAGATCCGCCCGCTGCTGAAGCAGTGGCTCGACACCCATCTTCCGCCGCTGGTCGAACGGCTGGTCCATGCCGAGATCGAGCGCCTCACCAACCGCCTCACGCCCTGATCGGCCGCCCATGCTGAACAAGAGTTTCGATCCCGCCGAAGCCGAAACGCGCCTGTATCGCGGCTGGGAGGACTCCGGCGCCTTCGCCGCCGCGCCCGGCTCCAACGCGCAGCCGTTCACCATCATGTTCCCGCCGCCGAACGTCACCGGCAGCCTGCACATGGGCCATGCCACCACCTTCACCTTGCAGGACGCCCTGATCCGCTTCCGCCGCATGCAGGGCCGCGATGCGCTCTGGCAGGCCGGCACGGACCATGCGGGGATCGCCACCCAGATGGTGGTGGAACGCCAGCTCGCCGCCGCCGGCACCACGCGCGAGGCGCTGGGGCGGGAGGCGTTCGAGGAGCGGGTGTGGCAGTGGAAGGCCGAGTCCGGCAGCACCATCATCAACCAGCTTCATCGCCTTGGCGCATCGGCCGACTGGGCGCGCGAACGCTTCACGATGGACGAGGGGCTGTCCGCCGCGGTGCGGGAGGTGTTCGTCACCCTGCACCGCCAGGGCCTGATCTACCGGGACCGGCGGCTGGTGAACTGGGACCCGAAGTTCCGGTCCGCCATCTCGGACCTCGAGGTGGAAAGCCGGGAGGTGAAAGGCAGCCTGTGGCACATCCGCTACCCGGTGGATGGGCTGCCAGATCGTTTCATTACCGTGGCAACCACCCGGCCCGAGACGATGCTGGGCGATGTCGCGGTGGCCGTGCATCCGGACGATCCGCGTTTCGCCGATCTGGTCGGTCGCCACGTCATCCTGCCGCTGGTCGGCCGCCGCATCCCGATCGTGGCCGATGCCTACTCCGACCCCGAGAAGGGCACCGGTGCGGTGAAGATCACGCCGGCACATGATTTCAACGATTTCGAAGTCGGCCGCCGGCACGGCCTGCCGATGCCCTCGGTACTGGATCGCGCCGCCGCCGTCACGCTCGCCGAGATCGAGGACGATCTGGCAGCGGTTGCGGGCATCGCCGATCCCGCCTTCACCCGCGGCCTGGCCGGGCAGGATCGCGCCGCCGCACGCGCGGCGATCGTCGCCGAGCTGGATCGCCTCGGCCTACTGGAAAAGATCGAGCCGCACATCCATCAGGTGCCGCACGGCGATCGCTCCGGCGTGCCGATCGAACCGCTGCTGAC
>DATKQI010000384.1:0-18642 GCA_035532755.1 Acetobacteraceae bacterium | reverse complement strand
CCCCCCCTCCTCCAGCAACTGGGCGCGAACCGACAGCTCCGGCGAGGCCGGCATGTGCCGCCGCCCCCATGCCCCCATCTGGACCAGGAGCGGCACAAGCTCGATGGCGGACTCGGTCAAGCAATAGGCGGCCTTCTGCTTGTGGGCTGGATTGTCGCGCTTCCACAGCAATCCCACCTCGACCAGCCGCTTGAGCCGATCGGCAAGTACGTTCGATGCAATGCCCTCATCGGACAGCGTCATCAGCTCGCGAAAGTGTCGCCGGTTGCCGAACATGATGTCGCGGATGACGATCAGGCTCCAGCGATCGCCCAGCACCTCGAGCGTCAGGTTGATCGGGCAGCCAGAGCGATGTTCGTCCATTCCCGCCATCTCGACAGACCGCTTGCAAAATAGGAGCGGTTCTGGCAAACCACAACTGCTTGCGATATGCAATCGGTGTGGGAGGCCTGCCACGATGTTGACGCTCTACTACCATCCCTTCTCTTCCTATTGCTGGAAGGTGTTGATCCCGCTCTACGAGGCCGGAACGCCGTTCACGCCGCGCAGGATCGACGATCCGCCCGCCGCCGCGGAATGGAAGAGGCGCTGGCCGATCGCGCGATTCCCGGTGCTCGTCGAGGAGGAGAGCGGGCTCGCCCTGCCCGAGGCGAGCATCATCATCGAATATCTCGACAGCCACTATCCGGGGCCGCAGCCAATGCTCCCCGGCGAGCCTGGTCTGCGGCTGGAGGTGCGGCTGCTCGACCGCTTCTTTGACAACTACCTTCATGCCTCGGTGCAGAAGATCGTCGCCGATCGCCTGCGTGATGCCGGGCACCGCGACGCGCAGGGCGTCGAGGAGGCGCGTGCCATGCTTGGCACCTGCTACGCATGGCTTGAAGCGCGGATGGCGGATCGCGAATGGGCGGCGGGCCCCGGCTTCACGATCGCTGACTGCGCGGCGGCGCCGGCGCTCTTCTATGCCGACTGGGTGCATCCGATCGGCGATGCCTTTCCCAACGTCACCGCCTATCGCGCCCGGCTGCTCGCGCGGCCCTCCGTCAAGCGGGCCATCGATGATGCAAGGCCTTTCCGCGCCCTTTTCCCGGGCGGTGCACCTGACCAGGATTGAGCCGGCCAGCGATACCCGCCCGATCCGCAGAGCCTATCAAGCCTACGTCGACAACGATCGCGCCGAGATCGAAGCGGTTATCGGTGATGATTTCCATTTCACCAGCCCGCGCGACAATCGCATCAATCTCGAAGTGCATTTCGGCAGGTGTTGGAAAAACAGTGCCACGATCACCGGCTTCACCTTCATCAATCTGGGCGCCGACGGGGAGCGCGTGTTCGTGACCTGCGAAGGGCAGCGTTCCGCCGGAAAGCCCTTCCGCAATACCGAGATCGACGGTGCGGAATGGCAGGATTATCGAGGTCGAGGTTTATTTCGGCTGGTCGATTCCTCACGAAGCGCCAGCGGGAGGCTTCGTCGATCGGTGAGGCCAATAGCAGCTCGTACCCGCAAAGGCACAGAGGCCAGAAGAAGCCGTGAGCCGTTCCGCACCGCACGAGATCGACTTCCGCTTGGTCGAGGAGATGGACTTCCCGACGCTCACGGCGTGGCTCGCCGAGCCGCATGTCCGCAAATTCTATCAGAAGACACCGGCGACGCCGGAGGAGATAGCTGCGGAGTACGGACCTATGGTCCGAGGCGACGAGCCGACGATCTGCCACCTCGCCATCAGCGGAAGTGTGCCGTTCGCCTATCTGCAATGCTATCGCAACGCAGACTATCCGGAGTGGTGCGACACCGCCAGCGTGGACGACGGGATCAGTGTGGATCTGTTCATAGGCGATCCGGCGCATCTTCATCGGGGCTTCGGCCGCGCCGCGCTGGGCGCGTATCTGCGCCGGATCGCCTTTCCGCACTACGGCGGCGAGATGCGCGCCTATATCGCCCATGAGGCAGCCAACACGGCGGCGCTTCGGTGTTCCCACGCCGTCGGCTTCCGCCGCCTGCACACGTTCCAGGAGAACGGCGTCGAGATGATGCTGCTCGCGATGGAGAAGCCTGCGGCGTAGCGGTCGGGAGTTTTCGCTGACAACGTCCCGCACGAAATCACCTGAGGCTCGCGGCACGCCCTCCGTGGATTCAAACTCAATCGAGCAGAACGCGGATATCCGCCAAGATCGCCATCGGCGTCACGGGCTCCAGCGGCGAGGGATCAAGGCCGAACGCCAGATGGAAGGCTTTGGCGTCTTCCGAAATGGCACCGACCCAAACGGGCCACGTAAGCACTGGTCGGTCTGCCGCACCGAACGCGGGACCTCAGCCGCCCAAATTGGTCAGGCCACCCGGCCACTTGATAGCCTTCCCAAAACGCGCCACACTGCCCCCAAGCCAGAAACACCCCGTCCAAGAAACCCCATGCCGTTCGAAGCCATCGAATCCCACCGCCTTTACCAGCGCGTTGCCGAGCAGATCGCAGCCCTCATCCGCGGCGGCGAGCTGAAACCCGGCGAGCGCCTGCCGCCGGAGCGCGATCTATGCCGCCAGCTGGGCGTCAGCCGCCCGGTGCTGCGGGAGGCGATGATCGTGCTGGAGATGGCCGGGCTCGTGGAAGTGCGCACCGGCGCGGGCGCGTACGTCACCCTCCGCCGCCCCACCGCCCCGCTGGCTGATACCGGCCCGGGTTCGTTCGATCTGCTCGCCGCCCGCCGCTTGCTCGAAGGCGAAATCGCCTGGCTGGCCGCGCAGACCGCAACGCCGGATGGGGTCGCCCGGTTGGAGGAAGCGCTCGCCGCGCATCGCGCCGCCATCAAGGGCGGCAGCGAAGGCATCGAGTGGGATCGGGAGTTCCACCTCTCGATCGCGCGGATCACCGGGAACGACTATCTGCTGCGGATGGCCGCGCTGCTGTGGGGCGATGTCGGCACGCCGATGTTCACCCGCCTTGCCGCACGCACGCACAACTCCATCAAGTTCCGCACGACCCTCGCCGATCACGAACGGATTCTGGCCTGCATCGAGCGCGGGGAAGCCGCCGGCGCCCGCACCGCCATGCACGACCACATCCGCCACGTGGAGCAGTTCTTCCTCGACGACACGGCGGCCGCGCCCGCCGCGTCTGATGGCCCGTCTTCCGAAACAGGTGCTTCATGAAAATCACGTCGGTCGATCCGTTCATCCTGCATGTGCCGCTGGCGGCGGGCTCGATCTCGGATTCCACCCATCTCGTCACGCATTGGGGCGTGGTGGGCACGCGCATCCGCACCGAAAGCGGGCTGGAAGGATACGGCTTCACCGGCACCCACGCCCATCTGCCGTCAGACCGGCTCATCACCGCCTGCATCCGCGATTGCTATGCCGACCTGCTGATCGGGGAGGATGCTCAGGATACGCAGCGGCTCTGGCAGAAGCTCGCCCGCTTTCCGGCGCTGCAATGGGTGGGCCGCGCCGGCATCACGCAGCTTGCGCTCGCCGCGGTCGATGTGGCGCTGTGGGATCTGAAGGCGAAGCATGCGGGCGTGCCGCTCTGGCAGCTCCTCGGCGGCGCCACCACCCGCGCACTCACCGCCTACAACACCGATGTCGGCTGGCTCTCCATCCCGCACGAGAAGCTGGTGGCGGGGTGCCGACAGGCGGTGGAGGCCGATGGCTTCCGCGGCGTGAAAGTGAAGGTCGGGCACGATGACCCCACGATCGACATCCGCCGGCTGGAGGCGGTGCGCCACGCCATCGGCACCTCCGCCACGCTCGCGGTGGATGGCAACGGAAAATGGAACCTCCCCACCTGCCGCCGGTTCTGCGCGCTCGCTGAAGGGCTCGATCTTCTCTGGTTCGAGGAGCCGATGTGGTACGACGACATCGCCTCCCACGCGGCCCTCGCGCGCGGCACCTCGATCCCGCTCGCGCTGGGGGAGCAGCTTTATACGCTGGATGCCTTCCGTGCATTCCTCGATGCCGGGGCAGTGGATTTCGTGCAGCCGGACATCACGCGGCTGGGCGGCATCACCGAATATCTCCAGGTGGCCGATCTCGCGCTGGCCCACCGGCTGCCGGTGGTCGCGCATGCCGGAGACATGTGCCAGACGCACGTGCATCTGGCTTTCGCCCACCCGGCCTCGGACATGCTGGAATACATCCCCTGGATCAAGGACTGGTTCGAGGAGCCGATCGCCGTGCAGAACGGCGACTACGCCCTGCCGCAGCGGCCCGGCGCCGGCAGCACTCCCACGCAGGCGGCCTTCGGCCGGCTTTCCCAGCCGCTCTGAAGGCCGCCGCCTCGTTCCACCCCGAATACGCCACCGAAAGACAACGCGATGCCCCGCCAAAGATGGCTGATGATCTTCCTGTGCTTCATGGCAAGCGCGATCAACTATATCGACCGCGCGAACCTCGCCGTCGCCGCGCCCTTCATCCAGCATGATCTCGGGCTGGGTGCCGCCACGCTCGGCCTCGTTCTCAGCGGCTTCTTCTGGACCTATTCGGTCATGCAGCTTCCCTTCGGCTGGTTCGCCGACCGGATCGGCTCGCGCATCGCGCTGACCATCGCGGTCGCCTGGTGGTCGGTCTTCACCGCCACCACCGCGTTGGCGCGCGGGTTCGCCAGCCTGTTCGGCTTCCGGCTGCTGCTCGGCATTGGCGAGGCCGGCGCCTACCCCACCTTCGCCAAGGTTGTCGCCTCCTGGTTCCCCGGCAGCGAACGCGCCTTCGCCAGCAGCATCTTCGACAGCGGCTCCCGCGTCGGCACCGTGCTGTCCCTGCCGATCGTCACCGCGCTCATCGCCACCCTCGGATGGCGGGCTTCGTTCGTCATCACCGGCGCGCTCGGCATCGTCTGGCTCGTCGCCTGGCTGTGGCTGTACCGGGAGCCAGAGAATTATCCCGGCATCGATCCGGCGGAGCTGCGCGCCTTGCAGGCGCAGCGCGGCCGCCAGGTGGGGGCGAAGGCGGAGAAGCTGCCCTGGTCCTCGCTGTTCCGCTACCGCACGATATGGGGAATGATGATCGGGTTCTTCTGCCTGAACTTCGTCATCTACTTCTTCATCACCTGGTTCCCGACCTACCTTGTCGAAACGCGCGGCTTCTCGCTTGCCCAGCTCGGCACGCTGGGCATGCTGCCGGGTCTGCTCGCCATTCCCGGCGGCTGGTTCGGCGGTTGGGCGTCCGATGCGCTCTATCGCCGCGGCTGGAGCCTCACGGCCGCCCGCAAGACGTGCCTCGTGGGCGGCATGCTCACGTCCTCCGTCATCACCTTCTCGGCATTGGCGCCGAACGTCTATGTCGCGCTGGCTCTGTTCGCCGTGTCCTACGCCGCACTCGCGTTCACCGGCGCCTCCATCTGGTCGCTGCCCGGCGATGTGGCGCCGACGCAGGCGCATGTCGCCTCCATCGGCGGCATCCAGAATTTCGCCTCCAACCTCGCCGGCATCGTCATCACCACCTTCACCGGCGTGATGGTGGCGATCACCAAGGGCTCGTTCGTGATCCCCCTCACCGTGGCCGGCGCGCTGTGCATCGTCGGTGCGGGGGTCTATCTGTTCGTGGTGGGCCGGATCGAGCCGCTGCCGTTGCCGGCCGGCATGCACGGGAAAGGAAGCCAGAACGATGTATGACATGAAGAACCTCGCGCGCCTGAAGAAGCTCGATCAGGGCGCCTCCGCCGCCACCAAGGCCTTCTGGGCGTTCGACAAGGCGGCCTTTGCCCCGGGCGTGCTGGATGCCAAGCAGAAGCAGTTGATGGCGCTGGCCGTGGCGTTGACCACGCAATGCCCCTACTGCCTCGAAGTGCACGCGGAGGAAGCCCGCAAGGCCGGTGCGACGGAGGCCGAGCTGGCGGAAACCGCCCTCGTCGCCGCCGCCATGCGGGCCGGCGCGGCCGTCACGCACGCAACCCACCTGTTCAAGGACTGAACTGCGCCGGCCATGCCCGAGGAAGACCCGCAGGACGAACCCACCCGCCGCCGCACGCTGGTGCTGCTTCTGGTGATCCTCGCCTGCGTGGCCGGGGGCGTGTTCCTGTGGCACCAGCTCGCCCAGACCTCCGCGCTCCAGGATTGCGTGATGGCCGGCCGCCGCAACTGCGCCCCGATCCCGCAGAAGGCGCCATGACGGGCACCGCAGATGTTCTGGCGGCGGCCCGGCACATGCTGGGGGCGGCAGTGCCGGAGGAATTCCTGGCGGACTGGCCGGCATCGTGCCAGCCATCCCGCCACCAGCCGCCGCACGCCCTGCCGGTGCTGGCATTCCTGCCCGCCTGCACGGCCGAGGGCCAGGCTGCTGATCTGGTTCGCCACATCAAGGAAGCCGCCATCCAATGGGCCTGGCGGCAGACCTACGCCGCCGGCCAGGCGGACCCGGCCTTCCTGGTCCGCTACGGCTGGGCGGAACTGATCGGCCGCAACGGCCCGGTGGCGAGCGACAGCCTCGCCTGCGGCGTGCTGCTGCTGGGCCCGGATACCCTGTATCCGCGCCACAGCCACGAAGCCGAGGAAATCTACCTGCCGCTTGCCGGCGCCGCGTGGTGGCAGCGCGGAGTGGAGCCCTGGCAGCGCCGCCCGCCCGGCACGCCGATCCACCATCCCTCCGGCGTGCCGCACGCCATGCGCACCGAAGCCCACGCGCTGCTGGCCCTGTACCTGTGGCGCGGGCCGGGGCTTGAGGGCAAATCCCGGCTGGAGGCTACAGCGCCAGCAGCATCTTCAGCGGATCGCCGAGCCAGTTGATGTTGGTGACCACGAAGTTCTGCTGCGTCGGCGGCTCGCCGCCCTGGCCTGGCTGCTCCCCATAAACATATAAGGAACCATCGTAGCTGATGCGGATGTTCAGCGGCCGGGGAACCCGCGTTGGCGATGCGGGCGCCGCGGCTGCCGGTGCCGGAGCGGCCTCCGGCGCGGCGGGCGGGGCGAGCAGCAGCACGCGCTCGGGGTCGTGGCGGGCAAGCTCGCCGCGCAGCCAGTCCCAGTCCGGCGCGGCGAGGTATTCGCTGTCCTTGAAGTCCTGCGGGATGTGCGCCTCGTCGAAGGTGGCGCGGATCTCCACCTGCCAGCCCTTCTTCTCGCCCAGCAGCACGTCGATCATCTGCGGGATTTCGGCGAGGTTGGAGCGGTAGGCCATGATGTTGTAGCGCAGCCGGGGCGGGGCCCGGCCGGCGGGCAGGGCGGCCAGCAGCGCTTCCCAGTTCTGGGCGAAGATGCGGTGGCGCGCGCCCTTGCGCATGCGCTCGTACAGCGTGGGATCGAAGGATTCGATCGAGATGTTCAGGTGATGCATGCCGCTGTCGGCCACGGCGGCGAAGTATTCGGCCGGCATGCGCTTGGCGAGGTTGGTGGTGTAGAACAGCTTGCTGCGGTACTGCATGGGCACCTTGTCGATGAAGCGCAGCAGGTCGGGGTGCAGCGTCGCCTCGTGCAGGCAGGACAGCCAGAAATTGCCCTCGGTCACGAACGGGATCAGTTGCAGCGCCGTCTCGAACGTCGCCTCGGTCATGAAATGCGTGGTGCGGGTGTGGGCGTAGTCGTACACGCAGAACGGGCAGCGCAGGTTGCAGTTGTCCACGATGTCCATCGCGACGTGGCTGATCGGCTGGAACGCCGTCAGCAGGGCGGGGGCGAGTTCCAGCGGCAGGCCGGTCGCCGCGGGGCGGACCACCATCCAATCCCGCTGCGCCTCGCTCACCGGCACCGGCAGCAGCACGTAGAAGGCATAGGTGGCATCGCCCACGCCGAGGGTCTGCAACACCGGGCTGAACCGGTCCGCGACGCCCCGGAACAGCACCCGGTTCTCCTCCGGCCCGACGACGGCGACTTCGTAGGCCACGCGCTCGGCAGGGTTGGACAGGTTGCGTACCCAGCCGGCCACATGGTGGGTGCTGCGCTCGTCCACATAGCCCTGGAACGGGCCGGCGGCCGCGGGCCCGGCCGGCGCGGCGTCTCGCAGGCCGAGTCGCCGGGCCGAGCGGAGGAGGGTCATCACCGCGTTCATGCGCACCTTTGCCTGCTCAAGGGTATCCGAAGCCCTCCAGATACCGCCTTTGGCGGTGTTCTGTCACGCACCCCGGCTGTTTCGAAGCCTACGCCTCGACGCCCTTCGTCTTGACCAGCATGCAGCCGTCGATCCGCCAGGAGCCATCGGGCTCGTGCTGCATGGTGTAGAGGGCGAGATCGGGGCTGCCGTCCGGCCCGACCACCTCCATCCGCTGCACGATGGTGCCGCCCACGGAGATCAGCGCGCCGAACGCGGTGGCGCGGGGGCGGTACACCGGCTGGTATTGCGTGCGCACCATGTTCAGGAAATGCGCCGCATCGCCGAACATCTGCTGGATGTGCGGGGCGGCCAGGGCGAAGGCCGCCGTTGCGTCGTCGTGGCGGAAGGCCGAGAGCTGCCGGGTGATCACCTGCCGGATCGCCGCCTGGTCCGCCTGGGATAGATTCGCCGGCTCCTGCGCCCGGGCGATCCCGCCCAGGCCGATCAGCACGGCAGCCGCCATCAGAAGCGCGCGCATCCTCACACCTCCCGCCCTTTGTCGTGGATGTGGGTCTTAAAACGGCAGCGCAACAGGTGCCGGCACGGGAAATCACGCGGACGGGATCGTGATCCCGATCATGTCGCCGGCGCGGACGATGCCGGCCAGCCGGTCCGTGCTCCAGCCCTCGGTGCCGGGCGGGCGCAGCGGCAGCACCATCCAGCGGTAGTCGGCCGTGGAGTCCACCACCCGCACGGTAGTGCCGGCGGGCAGGTGCGTGCCCCACTCGGCCAGCAGCCCGCGCGGATCGCGCACCGCGCGGGCGCGGTAGGCGGCGGACTTGAACCAGAACGGCGGATAGCCCAGCACCGCGCGCGGGTAGCAACTGCACAGGGTGCACACCACCAGATGATGCACCCCGGCGCTGTTCGCGAGCACGCCCAGCGGCGGCGCCCCGCGCATCGTGATGCCCATCTCCTCTGCCGCGCGCGCGCCATCTTCCTCCATGCGCGCGCGAAAGCCCGCATCGGTCCAGGCGCGGGCCACCATCGCGGCACCCTGAGCGGCGCTGCCGGCATCGGTAATGGCGATGCGCTCGGCGATCTCGGCCGGGGAGGCGATGCCCTTGGCGGCCAGCACGTCGCGCAGCGCGACGAGCAGGCGCTCGGCCGGGGCTTCGGCGAGGCTTGCGTCAGCCATCGTCATGCGGTCTCCAGCCAGGATTCGTACAGCTCCACCAGGATTTCATCGCCGGCCGTGCCCTCGCCCCAGATCGCCTGCTGGTCGAAGCCGACGTGGTACAGCGCCAGCAGCGGCGCGGGCCGGGCGAAAGCAAGGTCCTCGGGGTTGGGGAAGCGGCCGAGGCTGCGCCGCACCGTGCCGGACCGGCCGCGCAGGTAGTGCGGCGTGCGGATGTGCACCGGGCCGCGCGTCTCCGGCCAGTCGTCGCGCACGCGCACCGGCGTGCCGGGGGTGAGCGGGGCGTTCATGCCTTCTCCAGCGCGGCGCGCAGCTCGGCCTCGCCGATCACGCCCTTGCGCAGCAGGGTGGCGGCGATGGAGCGGACCCAGCGCTGGTAGTAGCTCAGCGCGTGGTATTCGGCTTCGGGGATCGCCTCGATCCCGCGGCGCAGCTCATCGACGGTCATCACCCCCTTCATGCCCAGGATCTGGCGCAGCGCGTCCACCTCCCGGTCGAACTCGCAGAGCGTGTGCGGCTCGGCATCCACCGGCTCGCACAGGTATTTCGACACCCCGCCCATGTCGTGATGGGCGCGCGGCTGATCTTCAGGCTTCATGGGCGGAGCATAGACCGAACGGGGAGGGCGCCGCTACTCGGCGACCGCCGCATCGAGGCGGGCGGCCGTGCGCAGCGTGTCGATCGGCACCAGCGCGCCGTCGCGCTCGATATGCCAGAACGTCCAGCCGTTGCAGGAAGGCGCGTTCTGCACCGCCGCTCCCACCTGATGGATCGAGCCATGATGGCTGCCGGCGGCCAGCGTGCCGTCCGCCCCCACCGTGGCGGCCACCTTCCGGTGGCGATCGAACAGAGTGGTGCCGGGGGAGACGAGGCCCTGCTCCACCAGGGTGCCGAACGGCACCCGCGGCGCCTCCCGCTTCGACGGCGTGACGGCGAGGCCCGTGTGCGGCATCGGCGCGGCCTGGCGGATTCGGCCCCAGGCCGCCTCCACATAGGCCGGGTGGCGTTCCAGCCCGATGAAATGCCGGTGCAGGCGCTTGGCCACCACCGCGGAGGTGCCGGTGCCCAGGAACGGATCGAGCACGATATCGCCCGGCGATGTGCAGGACATCAGCACACGGTGCAGCAGCGATTCCGGCTTCTGCGTGGGGTGCAGCTTCAGCCCGTGCTGGTTGCGCATCCGCTCCGCCCCCGTGCACAGCGGCAGGAACCAGTCGCTGCGCATCTGCAAATCGTCGTTCAGCGCCTTCATCGCCTGGTAGTTGAAGCGATGCCGCGAATCCCGCCCCCGGGCGGCCCAGATCAGCGTTTCATGCGCGTTGGTGAAGCGCCGGCCCCGGAAGTTCGGCATCGGGTTCGCCTTGCGCCAGATCACGTCGTTCAGCACCCAGAAGCCCATGTCCTGCAGGATGGCGCCGATGCGGAAGATGTTGTGATAGGCGCCGATCACCCAGATCGTGCCGTCCTTGCGCAGCAGCCGGCGGCATTCGCCCAGCCATTCGCGGGTGAAGGCGTCATACGCCGCGAAATCGGTGAAGCGGTCCCATTCCTCGTCCACGCCGTCCACCAGGCTGTCATCCGGCCGGCGCAGCTGGCCCTGGAGCTGGAGGTTGTACGGCGGGTCCGCGAAGATGCAGTGCACCGAGGCCGGGGGCAGCATGCGCATCAGCCGCACGCAATCCCCCAGAAGCACCTGATCGAGCGGCAGTTCGCGAACGATTTCCAAGTCTCTCCCGGCCCGGCAAGGGGTTGTCGCCCCATGGTGGCGGCCCGGCGGAAGCCGCGTCAACCGCCATCACACCGGCGATGCGCCGGCCACCATACGCCCAGCCAGCACCACGCGCACCGTGCCGAACCCCGCGCGGTGGTGCACGGTGGGGCCCAGCGCCTGCACGGCGGCGCGATGGGCCTCGCTGGCGTAGCCCGCGTTGCTCTCCCACCCGTAGCCGGGATAGCGCCGGGCGAGCCGGGCCATCCCGCGATCCCGCAGCACTTTCGCGACGATGGAGGCGGCGGCGATCGACAGGCTCCGCCCATCCCCGCCCACCACGCACTGCACCGGGCAAGGCAGGGGCGGGGGGCGGTTGCCGTCGATCAGCGCCAGATCGGGCGGCTGGGCGAGGCGGAGCACGGCCCGGCGCATCGCCAGCAGGCTGGCGTGCAGGATGTTCAGCCGCGCGATCTCCGCCACCGACGCCGCCCCCACGCCGATTTCCGCCACGCCCGCCCACAGCACCGCGAACGCGGCTTCCCGCTGTGCGGCCGAGAGCAGCTTCGAATCATCCAGCATCGCCGCGAGGCTTCGGGGCACGCCCGTGGGGAACACCACGGCCGCGGCCACCACCGGCCCGGCAAGCGGCCCGCGGCCGACCTCATCCACCCCCGCCACGCGGCCGCCGGCGGCGCGTTCGAGGATGAAATCGGGCATGGCGCGCGCCTTGCTTCCTCAGAGCGGCTTGTGCGCCTTGTCGATCAGGCGGGAGATCAGCCCGGTCTTTTTCGGCTTCGGCGGCGTGGTGGCCTGCTGGCGGGCTTTCGCCTCGGCCTCGGCATCCCGCTCCCGGCTGTGCAGCCATTTCTCCAGGCTCATCCCGGCCTTGGCCGCGCGCTTCGCCTCATAGGCGCGCTGGCCCTCGCTCATCGTCTTGGTCATGTTCTCGCCCGTACCATCGCCATGCAGTCCTGCGCAGGTTTTGGCAGGCTGGCGGCCCGGGTTCAATCCTGCCATGGAGGGTGCATGAGCGAACCGCGGGTGAAGGCCGAATTATGGGTGCAGGCGATGCTCCGGCGGGGCAACGCGGCCGGGCGGTTCGGCGCGGTGCTGCGCCGGGGCGATGCCGATGCCGGCGGCGTGCTGGTGGTGCTGCGCAACGCCACGGGGCTGTGCGTGCTTTCCCAGGCCCGCGCGGCGGACGGGGCGGTGGCCTGGATGCGCGGCACCGGCGCGGCCCCGGTGGACCAGGAGGCGGCGGATGCCTACGTCGCCCGGCAGATGCGCTTCGACCCCGATCTGTGGGTGATCGAGTTCGAGGCGCCGGACCTGCTGCCGCCGTTCGAGGCGAAGCTGCTGTAGCTTGCCATTATTGCCGCGCCACCCGATCTTTCCACCATAGCTGGAAGCCTGCGAATCGGGACGCGCCATCATGAAAGCCATCGTCTTCACCCACGCCCGGCCGATCACCGACGAGGATTCGCTGTTCGACACCCTGCTGCCGGACCCGGAGCCGCGCCACCACGACATCCTGGTGGAGGTGAAGGCGATTTCCGTGAACCCGGTCGATACCAAGGTGCGCCGCCGGGCCGAGCCGCTGGGCGAGCGCCGCGTGCTGGGCTGGGACGCCGCCGGGGTGGTGCGCGCGACCGGGGCGGAGGTGCGGCATTTCGGCGTGGGTGACGCCGTGTGGTACGCCGGCTCCATCGCCCGGCCCGGGGCGAACAGCGAGCTGCATCTGGTGGATGAGCGGATCGTCGGCCACAAGCCGAAATCGCTTTCGTTCGCGGAAGCCGCGGCCCTGCCGCTGACCGCGATCACCGCGTGGGAGATGCTGTTCGACCGCCTCGCGATCCCGCGGGATGCGGCGCGCACCGGCACGCTGCTGATCATCGGCGGGGCCGGCGGGGTGGGCTCCATCGCCATCCAGCTCGCCCGCAAGCTGACCGGGCTGCACGTGGTGGCGACCGCGAGCCGGGAGGAAACCCGCGCCTGGTGCCTCGATCTCGGCGCGCACGAGGTGATCGACCACAACGGGGACATGCCGAAGCAGATGGCCGCCCTCGGCCTGCCGTACGCGGATTACGTGTTCAGCACCAACGCGACCGAGCGGCACTGGCCCGCCATCGTGAAGATCGTCGCCCCGCAGGGGCGGGTGGGGCTGATCGACGATCCGGCGTCGATCGACGTGCGGGAGCTGAAGCAGAAATCCGCCTCCCTGCACTGGGAGCTGATGTTCACCCGCCCGGTGTTCGCCACCGCCGACATGGCCGAGCAGCACGCGCTGCTGGAAGCGGTCTCCCGCCTCGTGGACCAGGGCGTGCTGCGCACCACGCTGACCGACAACTTCGGCCGGATCGACGCGGCGAACCTGCGCCGGGCGCATGCGCTGATCGAATCCGGCAAAGCGCGGGGGAAGATCGTGCTGGAGGGGTTTTAAGCCGGCCGGCATCACTGCACGGTGGAGGGGCGGATGAGCGGCACGGTGCCCATGGACGAACACAGGGCGGTATTCGATTTCGAGATCACATTCTCGAACGGCGGCGGCATCAACGGATGGGACTTCCGGCTCGACATCGCCGGATCGGACATTTCCGACAAGGAGCTTGGCGACCATCTCGTCCGCGACATGCGTCTGCTGATGGTGGGATCAGTCAAAATCCTCAACAAGCGCATCGTGAAGGAACGTCACAAGCGGGCGGTGGAAAGCACGGCTGCCGAGGAAGGTGTGGACCCATTGACCGCTTCAAGCGAGGCGATGGTGACTTCAACTGGCAAAACCTCGCATTCAGCAGGTTCCGGCAGTGGGGCGTGCGTGCCTGGACGCTCGCTTTCGCGGGAGTGACGGGGAGGGTTGCTTTCGATCGCGCTCCCCCCTACCGCCCGAACCTCCGCGCCCGATGCTGAAACGCGCGGATGGCGCGCAACAGGTCGATCTTGCGAAACGCGGGCCAGTCGGCATCCGAGAAGTAGAATTCGCTATGCGCGCTCTGCCACAGCAGGAAGCCCGAGAGGCGGATTTCGCCGCTGGTGCGGATGATCAGGTCCGGGTCCGGCAGGTCTGCCGTGTAGAGATGCCGACCGATGGCCGCGGGGGTCACGCTCTCGATCGTCTCGGCCAGGGTGCGGCCGGCGGCATCCGCCTCGTGCAGCAGGGTGCGCACGGCATGCGCGATCTCGTCGCGCCCGCCGTAGGCGACCGCGATCGTCAGCGTCATGCTGTCGTACCCGGCGGTGGCGGCTTCCGCGGCGGCGATGGCTTCGGCCACCGCGGGCGGCAGCAGATCGATCTTGCCCACCGCGCGCACCCGCACGCGGCGGAGGTGGATGCGCGGGTCCCGCGCCAGCAGCCGCAGCTTGCCTTCCACCGCGGCCAGGATGCCGGAGACCTCGGCCTGGGGGCGGTTCATGTTGTCGGTGGAGAACACCCACAGCGTGACGGCGCCGATGCCGAGGCCGGCGCACCAGTCCAGCACCTCGTCCAGCTTGCCCGCGCCGCGTTCGTAGATCTCGCGCGGCTCGGTCAGCCCGCTGCGGCGGGCGTGGCGGCGGTTGCCGTCGAGAATAATGCCGACGTGGCGCGGCATGGGGCGGCCGGCCAGCTCGCGCTGCAGCCGCGCCTCGTACAACCGGTAGAGCGGGCGCAGCAGCCAGGATGCGGCGGGCATCGGCGGCGGTTCACTCGCCGCGGTCGATCCGGTCGAACACGCGCTTGATCAACCGGAAATCGTAGATCACGGCGGCGGCGAACACGAGTAGCCCGAGCCGGTAGGTGGTCGGCCCGCCACCGCCGGCGGCCACGAACAGCCCGATGATGCCGATGGCCGAGACCAGGACCAGCAGGACCCAATGGCTTAGTTTCACGCCGAGCCCCTCCGTTGTGCAGTCGCCCTTGAGTACCATGCCAACCGGCAGAAGTGTCGCCCATCGCCGTCATTCCCGCGAAAGCGGGAATCCAGGGCTCCCGGTCTTGCGGAGCGGCGGGCCTGGATGCCGGCCTTCGCCGGCATGACGGAGGGAGTGTCGGCACTTTCGTCGGCTGGCATTTTACGCAGCGCGGCGCTGCCGGCGCAATCCGGCGTGCCGCCTTCAACTCCCCGCGGGCAGCAGCAGCCGGAACCGCGTCCCCGCCGGCCCGGTATCGGCCAGCTCGATATCCCCCCCATGCGCCCGCATCAGGTCGCGCGCGATGGCGAGGCCGAGGCCGGTGCCGCCGCGGCGCTGGCTGCCGGCGAAGGGGCGGAACAGGTTGGCTTGCGCGGCCTCCGGCAGGCCCGGGCCGTCGTCGGCGACCAGGATGGTCGTCTGCCCTGCACCTTGGCCTGCGCCTTGGCCCGCGCCCTGGCCCGCCGCGGCGATGCTCACCTCCACGCGCCGCGCGCCCGCCTCGGCGGCGTTGCGGAACAGGTTGCCGAACACGCGCGCCATCTGGCTGGGGTCTGCCGTGATGCACAGTTCCGCCGGCACCTGCGCGCGCACCGAAAAGCCCGGGACCGAGAAGCCCGGGGCGATCGGGGCGAGGCCGTCCGCCACCTCCGCGATCAGCCGCGCGAGCGGCACCTGCGTCAGCGACAGCGGCGGCGGGCCCTCGCGGGCGAAATCGAGCGTCCGGCGCACAAGGTCGGACGCCTGCTCCACCGCGCGCACCAGCATCTCCCCGGCCTGGCGGACGGAACGGTCCTCCGCGCTTTGCAGCCGGTCCGCCACCAGCAGGGCGGAGGCGAGGATGCCGCGCAGGTCGTGGCTGATCTTGGCAACCGCCGTGCCGAGTGCCGCGAGGCGCGCGTTGCGCCACAGGGCCGCGCGCAGTTCCCGCTGCATCGCCGCCAGCTCCCGCCCGGCCACGGCCATCTCGTCGTCGTCCACGCCCGTCACCTTCGCCGGGTCGATCGGGGCGGTGCGTTCGGGGTCGGCGCGGAAGGCGGCGATGGAGCGGGTGATGCGCCGCATCGGGCGCACCAGCAGCCGCAGCATGGCAAGATACACCAGCGAACCCGTCACCGCCGCGATCAGGATCGACAGCCAGGCGATGTTGCGGGCGTAGCGGCGGAGGTATTCGGCAAGGTTCTTGGCGCGCACCACCACCTGCACGATGGTCTGCTTCTGCAGCGGCGAGGGGGCGGAGACCACCTCCATCCGGTTGCCGGTCTCGAACAGTGCGTCCACGGCGCGGCGGATGCCGGTCAGCACCGTTTCGGTCGCGAGGTTCACGCGGCCGGCGGGCCGGATGCCGGCGGGCGGCTCCAGCACCAGCACGCTGCGCCCCGGCTCCTTCAGCGCGATCGCCTCGGTGCCGGACAGGCGCAGCAGTTCGTTGCGCGTCGCCATGTCCACCATGCCGTGCGGGGCGGCGGCCACCGACAGCGCGGCCAGATGCGCCTCGGTGATGCGGCTCATCAGCCAGGCGCGGCGTTCGCGGGCGAGCGAGGGCAGCAGCACCAGCACCTCGGTCAGCAGCACCGCCACCACCGTCAGCCACAGCAGCCGGGCCGAGAGGCTGCGGCGCGGGGCTGCGGGTTCGCCGGGCATGGGCTACAGGGCCGGCTGCGCAGTGGCCGCCGCGGCCCGGCCGGCATCGAACAGCGTGCCCAGGAATTCGGCCTCGGCGTTGAACTTGGATGAGATCGGCAGGTCTATCAGCGTGTCGTCGGCGTCGATCGTGCGCAGCTTTAGCCCCGGCGGCAGCGCGGCAAGCTCGGCTTCCAGCACGTTGTGGCAGGCGATCTCGTTCAGCCGGTTCAGGATCTCCGCGGGCGTGCGCGGTACGCCGGGGCGGCGGGCGGGCTGGGCGCGGACCAGCACAAGCTCGTCCGGCAGCGGGTGCAGCAGCGGGGCGAGCGGCGGGTTGCCGGCATAACCGCCATCCCAGTACGCGCGCCCGCCGATCTCCACGGCGGGAAACACGAACGGCAGGCAGGTGGAGGCGAGCAGCACATCCACGGTGATCTCGGCGTTGCCGAACAGCACCGCCTTGCCGGTTTCCACATCGGTCGCGGCGACGATCAGGCGCGGGGCGGCGGGGGAGGCGAGGGCGGCGCGGTCCAGCAGGCTTTCCAGCACCGCGCGCAGGGGGTTGTGGCCGAAGGGGTTGAGCTGGTGCGGGCTGAACAGCCGCATCGCCGCCTCCATCCCCTGCCAGGCGAAGGAATTGCTGAGGTCCCACCCCCACAGCCAGCGGTCGATGGGAGAGGTGCGGAGCGGGCTGAAGGTGGCGGCGGTGGCCACGCTGTCCCACAGCCGGCGCATCGCCGCCCGCCCGCCCGCCGCGCCGCCCTCCGCCATGCCTTGCGCGAGCAGGGTGGCGAGCAGCGCGCCGGAGGAGACGCCGCAGATGGCCCCCACCTCGACCCCATCCTCCAGCAGCCGGTCCAGCGCGCCCCAGGTGAAGGCGCCGTGCGCGCCGCCGCCTTGCAGGGCCAGCGCGGTGGTGGTTCGGCCCGGCGGGGATGTTTTCATGCGGCTAAATTGTGCCGGCCGGCCGGCCGCTGTCCAGCGTGCGGTCTAGCCCAGCCGCGGATCGGGCACGCGGGCGGCCACCAGCACATCGACGGCGATGGCCCCGGCCGCGCGCAGGGTGCGGGCGCAGGCGTTCGCGGTGGCGCCGGAGGTCAGCACATCGTCCACCAGCAGCACGCGCCGCCCGGCGATGCGCCCGGCGCGGCGCGGGCGCACGGCGAAGGCGGCGGCCACCTCGGCGGCGCGTTCGGCGGCGGATTTCTCGCCCAGCGGGGCGGTGGCGCGCAGGCGCAGCAGCGCGTCCGGCACCGCGGTGCGGCGGGCGAGCCGGCCCAGCGCGAGCGCGAGCAGCGCGGCCTGGTTGTAGCGCCGGGCGAACAGCCGCCGCCGGTGCAGCGGCACCGGCACGATCAGCTCCGCCTGGGCCAGCAGCGCAGCCCCGGCGCGGGCCATCAGCGCCGCCAGCGCCCCCGCCGTCTCCGGCCGGTCGGCATGCTTGAACGCGAGGATGAGGCCGCGCGAATGGGCATCGTAGCGCAGCGCGCCGCGGGCACGGTCGAAATCCGGCGGGGTTTCCGTGCAGGCGGGGCAGAGGTGCGCCGCTCCGCCCTGGCCGGCATGGGCGAAGGGCGCGCCGCAGCGGCGGCACATCGGTTCCGAGATGAAACCGAGGCGGTTGAAGCAGGCGGCGCAGAACCGGCCCGCCTGCGCCACCAGCGCCTCGCAGCCCAGGCAGTGCGGCGGCAGCAGCAGGTCGAGCGCCGCCCGCCCGAGTGCTGCAGTGTCAGCCAGGCGCACCGAACACGACCGTGCCGTCGCGCGCGATCTCGGCCACCAGATCGATCTCCCAGGACAGATAGGCGTGCATCGCCTCCTCTATCCCGCTGTTGCGGTCGTAGGGGCGGAGGTAGAAATCCACGCAGGCCTCGTCCGGCGGGTCGGTGCGGTCGGCCATCAGCGCACGCCCGGCCCGCCGCCAGGAGGCGGTACCGCCGGCCAGCGCGCTCACCGGCGCGGGGGTGAGGCGCATCGCCTCGGGCACCGCGCGGGCGGCCAGCACGCCGTCCGGGCAGGTCAGCACCACCTCCGGTGCCGCCGACAGTTGCGGCGCGAGCATCTCCAGCCGCGAGCGCATGCCCCAGACCGCGCCCGGGATGTGGCCGGCGCGGAAGTCGATGCTGCGGGCGAGATCGACGACCAGCGCCTTGCGCGCCATCGCTGCGTCCAGCGCCGGCAGGCCGATGCCGGCAGGTGCCGCGGCCGGCTGCACCGGCACCGCACCCTCCAGCGCCCCGTCCACCACCATCACGTCGGCACGGCCCATCA
>DATKQI010000383.1:0-2408 GCA_035532755.1 Acetobacteraceae bacterium | reverse complement strand
GGTGTCATGCGCGCCGCGCCTATCGGGCGAGCGGCGTCACTCTGCCGAGTCGGACGCCGGAGCGGGCGTAGCGCCGGGGCGGGCGGGTTCGGTGATCATCTCGATGCGGCCGGTGATCTGGCCGCCATCCTCCACCTGCAGCCGGCGGCAGCGGGCGGTGCCGAGCACGCGGCCGGAGGCGCGCACGATGAGGCTGGCCCGCGCGGTGAGCGTGCCGTCGATCGTGCCGGCGACCTCCGCGTCTTCCACCTCGACCTCGCCCTTGAACACCCCGCCTGGGGAGACGGCGAGTTCGGCGGCGTGGATCATGCTGGCTTCGACCGTGCCTTCCACCACCAGCCGCTCGGCATCCTGCACCGTGCCCTGGACGCTGATGCCGCGGCCGACGACGAGGGTGCGGCGCTCGGCCGGCTCCCGCGCGGGCGTGCGGGCGGGCGGCAGCGCGCCCGGGCGGACCGGCATGGCCGGCGGAACGGCGGGAGCAGGGGCGAAGGGCGGACGGGACATGGCGGGCGGTTCCTTCGGAGTCGCGGGGCGGAACGGGGGCACGCCGATCCCGGTATCGGCCGGGGCGGCGGGCGCGGCAGGGGTGCTGGAGGCAGGCGCAGCCCCACCCGGCGCGGGCGCTTCGGGGGATTGCGATTCGTCGAGCTTTCGGCGCTTGAACACGGGCTCTCCGTCTCACTGGCGAACAGCCACCGGGGTTATCATGGCGCTTCGGGGGGGACAACCCTGAGATGCGCGTTGTCCCCAGCGTTCCGCTTGTGCATCGACCGGGAGGACATGGCGGTTGCCGGCGCGGCAGCCCGATGGTAGGCCCGGAACAGGCTCCCCTGGAGAGACAGAATGGCAGACGCGCGCTTCGATCTTCTCGGCATCGGCAACGCCATCGTCGATGTGGTGGCATCTGCCGAGGACGCGTTCCTCTCGCGCCACGACATGCGCAAGGGGTCCATGGCATTGATCGACGCGGCGACGGCCGAGCGGCTGTATGCCGCGATGCCGCCGGGGATGGAGAGCAGCGGCGGCTCGGCGGCCAACACCTGCGCGGTGGCCGCCGCCCTGGGGGCGAAGGCCGCTTATATGGGCAAGGTCGCGCACGACCAGCTTGGCGAGGTGTTCCGCCACGACATCGGCGCGATCGGCGTGCATTTCCCGACAGCCCCGCTGGCTGCCGGCGCACCCACCGCGCGGTGCCTGATCCTGGTGAGCCCGGACGGCCAGCGGACGATGAACACCTTCCTGGGCGCGGCGGTGCATTTCGGGGAGGCGGATGTGGACCCGCTGGTGGTGGCGGACGCGGCGGTGACGTATCTGGAGGGCTATCTGTTCGATCCCCCCGCCGCCCAGAAGGCCTTCCGCAAGGCGGCGGAGGCGGCGCATGCGGCCGGGCGGCAGGTGGCGCTGTCCCTGTCGGACTCGTTCTGCGTCGATCGGCACCGCGCGGCGTTCCGCGCGCTGGTTGCCGGGCATGTGGACATCCTGTTCGCCAACGAGGCGGAGGTTTGCAGCCTGTATGAGCTGTCGGACTTCGCCGCCGCGGCGGAGGCGGCGCGCGCCGACGTGCGGCTGGCGGCGCTGACCCGCAGCGAGCTGGGCAGCGTGATCGTGCACGGGGCCGAGACCATCGCCGTGCCCGCCGAACCGGCGCGCGTGATCGACACGACCGGGGCAGGCGATGCATACGCGGCCGGGTTCCTCACCGCCTATGCGGCCGGGCGGCCGCTTGCCGCCTGCGGGCGACTGGGCAGCATCGCGGCGGCCGAGACGATCGGCCATTTCGGCGCGCGGCCCCGGGGCGATCTGCGCGCCCAGGCGGCAGCAGCCCAGGGGACAGCCAGGGGAGCGGTCTGATGAGCGGGACATGGCGGCGGACGCATGACTGGGGCGCGCTGACGCGCGCGGAGATCGCCGCGGCGCGCGATGCCGGGGCGCTGCCGGTGCTGACGGTCGGGTCTGTCGAGCAGCATGCGGACCATCTGCCGGTGGATACGGACACGCTGTCCGCCTACCGGGTGGCGATGGCGGCGGCGGAGCGGTGCGAGAGCCCGCATGTGCTGGTGCTGCCCCCGCCCGGCTTCGGCTTCTCCCCCCACCATCGCGCGTGGGCGGGCACCGTGAGCCTGTCGCTGGAGACGTTCGTGGGGCTGGTGAGCGACGTGGCGGAGAGCCTTCATCGCACCGGCTTCTCCCGCCTGCTGATCGTGAACGGCCATGGCGGCAACCAGGGGCCGCTCACGTCGGCTTGCGGGGCGTTGGTGAGCCGCGGGATCGCGGCGGGGTTCGTCAACTATTTCTCGCCCGGGCAGCCGGGCTGGCTGAAGGCGCTGCCGGGGGCGATGCAGGGCGTGGGCCACGCCTGCGCCTACGAGACCGCGATGCAGATGGCGCTGCGGCCGGAGGCGGCG
>DATKQI010000382.1:0-5936 GCA_035532755.1 Acetobacteraceae bacterium | reverse complement strand
GAGGACGGCGTGGATGGTGCTTTGGGCCGGCACGCGCAGCTCGCCGGGCAGTCGGCGGACCAGCAGTTCGCGGATTTTGCGCGCACCCCAATGCGGCTTGCCGCGCTTGAGGCTGACGATCAGCCCCTCGATCTGCGGCGGGAGCTGGTTGGCGTAGCGGACCGGCCGGCGGGATCGGTCGGTGAGTGCCGGGCTGCCTTCGTCCTTGTAGCGGGCGAGGATCTTGTAGCCGGTCTTGCGGGAGATGCCGAACTCGCGGCAGACATCCGTCATGGCCTCCCCATCGAGGAGACGGGCAATGAAGCGGAGACGTTCTTCCATGGCCGAACAAGCTTTCCACGGCATCCACACCTCCCGCCAAAAAACGGAAAGTGTCACCCATGTCTCCAGAACGAGATGTCACCCATGTCTCAGGTCGTACACAAAATACACCCATCAGTATATCCCCCCCTCGACTTGCCGGCGGGGACGTACATGCACCTTTTGTGGTGTTTCAGCTTGAAATCTCAACACGATCTCGCTTCAGAAAACTGAGGGTTTTCCAATGGCTGATGCCCGATGCAGTTGCGGCGCTCTCACACTGACGCTTCCAGAACCATCTAAATTGGTTGTTGCCTGCCATTGTCTTGACTGCCAACGGAGAACCGGCGCGCCATTTGGCATAGGCGCGTTTTATCCGATCGACGCCGTCGCCATTTCTGGAACTCCGAAAGAGTTCACCCGCGATGCAGCAAGCGGTGGCAAGGTCCGCACCTACTTTTGTCCAAACTGCGGGTCGACGATCTATTGGAAGGCCGACAACCTGCCGTCGCTGATTGGCGTTGCAGTCGGCGCGCTAGCAGACCCAAAATACCCGGCTCCCGTCAGATCGGTTTTTGAGCAGTCGAAACATAATTGGATTCAATTTGATGGTGCCGTTGAACACTTCGAGCAAAGCAGTGTGGCAAAAAATTCAAGCTGAGACACCACTGTATCTTCAATAACCACCAACGAGCTTACGATGCAGGCGGCGGGCGTGGATGCCGGCTTGCGTCGGCATGGCGGATGGAGAGCGGATTGCCTGCTGCGCGCCAGTGGCGGCTACCTGCTGCGCGCCAATGGCGCGACGAACTGCGGCGCGGTGTCCCACGGGAAGAGGATCCAGGTGTCCTGGGAGACTTCGGTGACGAAGGTGTCCACCAGCGGCTTGCCGGCGGGCTTCGCATATACGGCCGCGAAATGCGCTTTCGGCAGAAGGCCGCGCACCAGCCGCGCGGTGCTGCCGGTATCGACCAGATCATCCACGATCAGGAAGCCGCTGCCGTCTCCGGCGGCGGCCGGGTGCTTGGTGACGCGCGGTTCGCGCAGTTCCTCCTCGTCGTAGGCCTCCACCGACACGCTTTCGATCAGCCGGCATTCCAGTTCCCGCGCCACGATCGCGGCCGGGATCAGCCCGCCGCGGGTGATGGCGACGATGCCCTGCCACGGGCCGGCGGCGATCAGCCGCCAGGCGAGCGCACGCGCATCGAGGTGCAACTGATCCCAGGTGACCGTGTAGTAGTGTTTCGCCATCAGAACAGCCTGCCCCCGTCCGGTATCTTGAGATCGGGCCGGACCAGTACCACCGCGCCATCCTCGTCCGGCATGCCCAGCGTCAGCACCTCGCTGACGAACGGGCCGATCTGGCGTGGCGGGAAATTCACCACCGCGCAGATCTGCCGGCCGATCAGCCGGTCCGGCACATAGTGCACGGTGAGCTGCGCGGAGGAACGCTTCACGCCGATCTCCGGCCCGAAATCGATCCAGAGCTTGATGGCAGGCTTGCGCGCTTCGGGGAAGGGCTTCGCATCCGTGATCGTGCCCGTGCGGATGTCCACACGCTCGAAATCGGCGTAGCTGATCGGTTCGGTCATGCGTGCGCTCCCCTGGTGGGGCGATGATGCCACGGCTGTGGCGTTTGCCAACCCGAGCGCCCCGCTTTGGCTGCGTCCACTTGGTTGCCAACACGCCGGCTGCATGCGAGCGTTCGCGGGTTCTGCAAGATGGATGACTCGCCAATGGCCGATGCCGCGACGCTGCCCCGCACCCCCAGTTTCCGGCTCGACGGCATGCGCGCCCTGGTCACGGGCGCATCCGGCGGGATCGGCGCGGCGGCGGCGGTCGCGCTCGCCGAGGCCGGGGCCGCGGTGCTGCTGACGGCGCGCCGGGCCGGGCCGATGGAGCGGATCGTGGAGGCGCTGGCGGCGCGCGGGCTGCGGGCCGAGTGCGCGGAGCTGGACGTGACGGACCGGCCGGCCGCGCGGGCGTTCATAAGCCGGCACGGGCCGTTCCATGTGCTGGTGAACAACGCCGGCATCAACATCCGCCAGGGCGTGCTGGAGGTGACCGACGAGGCGTTCGATGCGGTGATCGACCTCAATCTGCGCGCGACGTTCGCGGTGGCGCAGGCGGTGGCGCGGGGGATGGTGGAGGGCGGCATCCGCGGCTCCATCATCAATATCGGCTCGGTGAACGGGCATGTCGCGCGGCAGACGCTGTCCGCCTATTGCGCCAGCAAGTTCGGCGTGGAGGGGCTGACCAAGGTGATGGCGCTGGAGCTTGGGCCGCACGGCATCCGCGTCAACACGCTCTGCCCCACCTGGATCGAGACGCCGCTGACCGCGCCGATCCTGAACGATGCGGCGTTCAGCGAGATGGCGCTGGCGCGGCTGCCGATCGGCCGGTTCGGGCAGGTCGAGGATCTGATGGGCGCGATCGTGTTCCTGGCGAGCTCGGCGAGTGCCATGGTGACCGGCGCGCCGCTGCTGGTCGATGGCGGGCTGACGGTGCAATAGGGGCGGGCTTCACACCATGCGCGATTTCCACCTGCCGGGCCGCAGCCCGGTGTTTGCCACGAACGGCATGGCCGCGACGTCCATGCCCGCGGCGACGCTCACTGCGCTAGACGTGCTGCGCGCGGGCGGCAACGCGCTGGATGCGGCGGTGGCTGCCGTTGCCGTGCTCGGCGTGGTCGAGCCGCAATCGACCGGGATCGGCGGGGATTGCTTCTGCCTGTACGCGCCGGCCGGCAGCGGAAAGGTGATCGCGCTCAACGGCTCCGGCCGGGCGCCGGCGGGCGCGAGCATCGAACATTTCGAAAGCCGCGGGCTGACCGCGCTGGATGAAGCCTCGGCCGATTCGGTGACCATTCCCGGCGCGGTGGCGGCGTGGGAGACGCTGCTGGCCGCGCACGGCACGAAGGGGCTGGACGAGCTGCTGCGCCCCGCGATCGGGTTTGCCGAGGAAGGCCATCCGGTGCATCCGCGCGTGGCCGACGACTGGGCGCGGGTGGTGGCGAAGCTGCGCAAGAATGGCGCGCACCCGTTCCTGCCGGGCGGGGGGGCGCCGGCGCCGGGGCATCTGTTCGTCCAGGCTCAGCTCGGGCAGACGTTGCGGGCGATCGCGAAGAACGGCGCGCGCGCGTTCTATGAAGGGCCGATCGCGGCGGACATGGTTGCCACGCTGCGCGCTCATGGAGGCGTGCATGCCGAGACCGATTTTGCCGCCGGGCTGCGCGGGGCGGAGTTCGTAAGCCCGATCCGCGCCGGATGGCGGGGGTACGAGGTCTGGCAGTGCCCGCCGAACGGGTCCGGGCTCGCGGTGCTGATGCTGCTCGGCATCCTTGGCGGGTTCGACACGCCGCCAGGCGGGCCGATGAGCTCGTTGCGGCTGCATCGCCATCTGGAGGCGGCCCGGCTGGTCTATCGGGACCGGGATGCCTTCGTGGCCGACCCTGCCCAGGCGGAAGTGCCGGTGGCGAGGCTGATGAGCCCGGACTATCTCGCCGCCCTGCGCGAGCTGATCCGTGACGACCGGGCGCTGCGCACCCTGCCGCGTGCGGGCGAGGCGGCGCTGCCCGCGCATCGGGACACGGTGTACCTGTGCGTCGTCGATCGGGACGGCAATGCGTGCAGCTTCATCAATTCGCTGTTCCAGGGCTTCGGCTCCGGCATCCTCGCCGAGAAATCCGGCGTGATGCTGCACAACCGCGGTTTCGCCTTCCGGCTGGAACGCGGCCACCCCAACTGCATCGCGCCCGGCAAGCGGCCGATGCACACGATCATTCCGGGCATGGTGACGAAGGACGGGCAGGCGGTGATGCCCTACGGCGTGATGGGCGGGCATTTCCAGCCGATGGGCCAGAGCTGGTTCCTGACGAACCTGCTGGAATTCGGGCTGGATATCCAGGAATCGCTCGATCTGCCCAGGGTGTTTCCCTATGGCGGCAAGATGGAGGTGGAGCGCGGCGTGCCGCAGTCGGTGGTCGATCAGCTCGCCCGGATGGGGCATGTGCCGGCGCTGGCGGAGCGCCCGCATGGCGGCGGGCAGGCGATCTTCATCGATCGCGCGCGGGGCGTGCTGGTGGGCGGGTCCGACCCGCGCAAGGACGGATTGGCGTTGGGGTATTGAGACCATGAGCGAACCGTGTGACCTGCCTGCGCTGGAGGCCCGCCGGCTGATCGGCCGCAAGGCGCTTTCCCCTGTCGAGCTGACGGAAAGCTGCATCGCCCGGACCGAGGCGATCGACCCGGCGGTGAACGCGATGGTGGCGCGCGATTTCGCCCGCGCCCGCACTGCCGCACGGGCGGCAGAGGCTGCGGTGATGCGCGGGGAGGACTTGCCGCCGCTGCATGGCCTGCCGGTCGGGATCAAGGACCTGGAAGATACCGAAGGACTGCGCACCACCTATGGCAGCCCGATCTTCCGCGACCATGTGCCTGCCGCCGACGAGCGCGTGGTGGCGGCGATCCGTGCGGCGGGCGGCATCGTGCTCGGCAAGACCAACACGCCGGAATGGGGCGCGGGGGCGAACACGCGCAACGCCGTTTATGGCGCGACCGGCAATCCGTTCGATCCCGTGAAATCCGCCGCCGGTTCCTCCGGCGGATCGGCGGTGGCGCTGGCGACCGGCATGGTGCCGCTGGCCTCGGGTTCCGACACCGGCGGCAGCCTGCGCAACCCGGCCGCGTTCTGCGGCATCGTCGGCTTCCGGCCGAGCCCGGGCGTGGTGCCGAGCGAGAAGCGCGCGCTTGGCTGGTCTTCCCTGCCGACCGCGGGGCCGATGGCGCGCACGGTGGCCGATGCCGCCCTGCTTCTCTCCGCGATGGTGTCCGACGACGCGCGCGACCCGCTGGCCGCGACGATGCACGGGCGGGCACGGACGAAGGCGAAATACTATCACCCGCTGGAACGGATCGACCTGTCGCGCCTGCGCGTGGCGCTGACGCCGGATTTCGGTTTCGCCCCCACCGAGAAGCACATCGCCGGCGTGTTTGCCGAGAAGACGGGCCGCTTCCGTCATGTCTTCGCCGAGGCTGCCGACGCGAGCCCGGATTGCGCCGGCGCCGACGAAGCGTTCGAGATTCTGCGCGCGACCAGCTTCCTCGCCGCCCATCTCGACCGCGTTCGCACCCGGCCGGAGGATGTCGGTCCCAACGTGCGCGCGAATGTGGAGGAGGGGCTGCGCTATTCCGCCGCCGACGTGGCGCGTGCCCAAGCGATGCAGACGGCGCTGTACCGGCGCTGGCAGGGGTTCTTCCGCACGCACGACATCATCCTCACCCCGTCCATCACCATCAGCCCGCGCCCGTGGACCGAGCTGTATCCGGCCGAGATCGACGGGCAGCCGACACGGACCTATTTCCACTGGCTCGCCATGGCCTATGCGGTGACGCTGGCCGGCCATCCGGCGGTGTCCCTGCCGGTTGGGCTGGATCGCGCCGGCATGCCGTTCGGCTTGCAGATCGTCGGCCCGCGCGGTGGCGATGCCTACGTGCTCGCGGTGGCCGCGGCGGTGGAAGAAATGCTGGCGGCCGACCCGGCAACCGCGCGGCCGGTGCCGGATCTGGCGAAGCTGAAGGTGGCGCCGCCGATCAGCGGGATGCCCAATTTCATGGGATTTTCCTGATCCGCCGGGC
>DATKQI010000381.1:0-5650 GCA_035532755.1 Acetobacteraceae bacterium | reverse complement strand
GCGGCTGAACCAGGACGGCGTGGACCAGGCGCTGACGGTGATGAACCGCTACCACGCGGTGGCCCGCGCCATGGGGGCGGACCCGTTCGAGGTGCTGGCCACCTCGGCGGTGCGCGATGCCGAGAACGGGCCGGATTTCGTGGCCGCCCTGCAGGCGCGCATGCCCGGCGTGCCGATCCGCATCCTGCCCGGCGAGACCGAGGCCGGGCTGTCCGCCGCCGGCGTGCTGTGCGGCATTCCGGCGGCTGACGGGGTGCTCGCCGATATCGGCGGCGGCTCGCTGGAGGTGGTGCGGCTGGATGCGGGGCGGATCGGCCCGGCCGACACCCTGCGCCTGGGCGTGCTGCGCCTCGCCGACCGCGCCGGCGGCGATGTGCTGCGGGCGCGGGCCATCGTGCAGGAGGAGCTGGCCGCCGTGGCCTGGCTGAAGCAGGGCGAGGGGCGGGACCTGTATCTCGTGGGCGGCGGCTTCCGCGCGCTCGCGCGCATCCACATGGCGCAGACCGGCTATCCGCTGAACATGCTGCACCACTACACGGTGGGGCGGGAGGAGGCGCGCGATCTGGCGGGCGTGATCGCCGCCGCCTCGCGCCGGGCGCTGGAGCGCCTGCCGGCGGTGCCGCGCCGGCGCATCGACGATCTGCCGTTCGCGGCCGTGGTGCTGCGGCGGCTGCTGCGCGCCACCGGCGCGCGCCGGGTGGTGTTCAGCGCGAACGGGCTGCGCGAGGGCTGGTTCATGGAGCGCATGCCGCTGGCCGTGCGCGGGGAGGACCCGGTCCTGGCCGCGGGGCGGGAGATGGCGCGGCGGCTGAGCCGGGACCCCACGCTGCCGCCCGCGCTGCTGGCCTGGACCGGCCCGCTGTTCCCGCAGGAAACGGGCGAGCAGCGGCGGCTGCGGGAGGCGGCGTGCTGGCTGTCCGACATCGGCAGCCACGAGCACCCGGAATACCGGGCCGAGCAATCCTTCCTGCGCGTGCTGCGCCAGCCGGGCATCGGGCTCGACCATCACGCCCGCGCCTTCCTCGCGCTGACGCTTGCGCTGCGCTACGAGGCCGAACCGGATGCGCCGTTCCTCGCCCCCGCGCGGCCGCTGCTGGACATGGCGGCGACCCAGCACGCGGCAGTGCTGGGCACCGGCCTGCGGCTTGCCTACACGCTGTCCGCCGGAACGCCGGACCTGCTCGCCGGCACCGCGCTCAGCACCCAGAACGGCCGGCTGGTGCTGCAGCTCGCCGAAGGCAGCGGCGTGTTCGCGGGCGAAAGCGTGATGCGCCGGCTGAACCGGTTGGCCGAGGTGGTGGGGCTGGAGGCGGCCACGCAACTGGCCGCCTGATTTCAGCTTACAAGACGCAGCCTGTGGCGCGGCGGCAGGTCGAGCGGCAGCAGCGGCGCCCGGTCCGCCGCGCCATCCCCCAGCGTGTCGGCGGGCTCGGGCGCGGCGGGGGCGATGTCGTGCTGCCCCAGGTAGTTCGCGGCCAGGTGCCGGAACGTGTAATCCAGCAGGGATGTCGCCTGCGGCACGGCCGCATCGCCCTCGACCACGCCGGACGGGCCGAACCGGGTGAAGGTGAACGACTCCACGAAGCTTTCCAGCGGAACGCCATGCTGCAGCCCCAGGCTGACGGCGATGGCGAAGGCATCCATCAGGCCGCGAAAGGCCGCGCCCTCCTTGTGCAGGGCGATGAAGATCTCGCCCAGCCGCCCGTCGGCATATTCGCCGGTGCGCAGATACAGCTTGTGCCCGCCCACCGCCGCCTTCTGCGTGTAACCCGCCCGGCGGGACGGAAGACCGGCCCGCGGCGCGGGGCGGGAGGCGGGCTGCGGGCGCGGCAGCGCGGGGCGCGCGGGCATCGCGTGCAGGAAAGGGGCGATCACGTCGTGCATGGCCGCGTGGGCGGCCGCATCCGCCGTGACCAGGATGGGCTGGCCGGCCAGCGTGGCGGCGAGCGCGGCTTCCGCCGAAAGGCCGCGCGCGGCCAGGAAGGCGCGGGAGGCGGCGCTCAATGCGCCATCCGGCCCGAGCGGCGAGAAGGCGGGCGCGCAGCCGCCGGTTTCCACGCCGAGCAGTGCCTCCGCCACGCCGGGGGGTGCGATGGCGGTGGTGGCGGCATGGCGGCAAGGCTGCCCTGATGCGGCGGCGTGCGCGGCGGCGGCGGCTTCGGCAAGGCCTGGCAGGGCGCAGCGCGACGGGGGCGCGGGCCATGTCGCCGCGCCGACGACGGGTCGGGCGGTGCAGCCGGCAGAAGCAGCGTCTGCCGTCCCACGCAGCAGGGCGGCCAGGCAGGCGGCGATCTCCCGCGCCGCGCGGCTGTCGTAATCCAGGCCGAGGGCGGCGATCAGCCCCGCCAGATCGGCAAACCCGACCGCAAGACGGGGCGCGGCCGGCACGGCCAGCGTGAGCGCGGTGACGGCAAGACGCACGGCCGCGGCAAAGGCCTCGGCATCGAACCCCGTTTCGGGGCTGAAGAACGCCGGCAGGTTCAGCACGAACCCGGGCAGGCCCGTCGCCTCGCCGCGCCAGACGGCGGCCTCCGGCGCGCCCTGGCGGTGCAGCAGCAGGGCGTACAGCGCCGCGCCGATCGAGCGGTCGAGCCCTGCCGCCGCGGCCCGCGCGGCGATCGGGGCGATCCATCCCTCGGCCACAAGCGGAAGGCTTGCCGGCCTGTCGCCGGGGCTCAGCGCCGCCAGCGCCGCGGCGGCCGTTTCGTCCCAGGCGGCGGGCAGTGTCAGCTGGCGCGGCGGCGAATCCGGGTCGGCCGCCGCCTCGATCCGCCGCATCCGTACGCCGTGCCAGGTTCGTGCCGTTTTCATGCGCCGATGCTACGGCGGGAGGCGGCGGGGGTGAAGCGTATTTTGCGTCCTGCGACGCCGATGACCACTAAATCCTGTGGACAAGCCACGACAGGGCGGTGCGATGCGGAGGAGGTGGACCGCGCTGCGGCCGCGTCCTATATCGGGGCCATGACCATCGGCACTCGGCTGTTCACGCTGTTCCAGGGCCGCCTCGTCGGGCGCGACGCGGGGGGCAACCGGTATTACCAGATGCGCAAGCCGCGCGCGGGGGTGCGAACCCGGCGCTGGGTGCTGTTCGCCGGCCCGGCCGAGGCGAGTTCGGTGCCGCCGGAATGGCATGCCTGGCTCCATCATCTGACCGACAAGCCGCTGCCGGAAACGGGGCGGCTGCCCTGGCAGAAGCCGCATCTGACGAACGCCACCGGCACGCCGGCGGGCTACCGCCCCCCGGGGCATGACTACCAGGGCGGCACGCGCGCCGCCGCCAGCGGCGATTATGAGGCCTGGACACCCGAAGCCGGCAGCGCGGGTCTCTGATCCGCCATGGCGCGCCGCAATCTGGCGGAAGTGCTGGCGGGTATCGTCGTGCTGCTGGTGGCCGCCGGGTTTCTTGCGTTCGCCCTGGCGCGCGGCAGCGTGGGAACGGTCGCGGGTTACACGCTGGATGCGAAGTTCGACCGGATCGACGGATTGTCGGTGGGCGCGGACGTGCGGATGGCCGGTGTGAAGATCGGCACCGTGACCGGCGCGCAGATCGACCCGAAAACCTATCTGGCCATCGTGCGGATGAGCGTGCGCAACGGCACGCTGGTCCCGAAGGACAGCAGCGCGGCGATCACCTCCGACGGGCTGCTGGGATCCGAATACCTGGCGCTGTCGCCCGGCGGCTCGGCCACCATGCTGAAGCCGGGCCAGGAGATCGCCATCACCCAGTCGCCGGTGAACCTGCAGCAGTTGTTGGGGAAATTCATCTTCAGCGTGACCGATCTGGTGGGCGCGATGAAGAAGCAGGGCGGGGCCGCCGGGAAATGACGCAGCCGGTACCGCCCCCGGATGCGTGGCCGCAGGCGGATGGCACGCCGGTCTCGTGCCGGGAGAAGCTGGTCGTGCTGGCGGAAAACCACCAGGAGCTGGCCCAGGTGATGCAGGATGCCTTCGAGGATGCGGTGCTGATGGGCGTGGACGAGACCGCCATGCGGCGCATCCTGTCCGATCTGGTGGCCCGCCTGCGCAGCCCGGTGCGCCGGCCATGATGCGGCTGGCCGGCGGTCTGCTCGCGGCCGTTCTGCTGCTGTACCCGGGGCTCGCATCGGCCCAGGCGCCCGCGCCCGCGCCGCCCCCCGTGCCCGCTCCGCCCTCGCCGCTGGTTCCGTCCACGCCCCCGCCTGCCACGCCTGCGCCCGCCCCTGTCTGGCTGCCGAAGACGGTCGCGCGGCTGCGCGTGCTGAACAAGGTGGACGGCATGGCCCGCAGCCTTGCGGTTCCGGCCGGGCAATCGGCCACGGTGGGCAGCCTGAAGATTCTGGTGCGCGCCTGCGTGGTGCGCCCGCCGGATGCGCCGGCGGATGCCGCGGCCTACCTGCACGTCACCCGCACGAGCGGAACGGCGGCCTCGCCCGTGTTCCACGGCTGGATGCTGGCCACGGCCCCGTCGGTGTCGATGATGCAGGACCCGGTTTATGACATCGCGGTTGTCGGTTGCCAGTGAACGGCGGCTTTGATGTTAGCGCTAACACTGACGGGTTGATTTTTTTGTCCCCCGGTTTCGGAAAGCGGCCTCCGATCGGCGTGGGCGGCGGGTCTGTGGCATTCTTGCCACGGTGTGTTGAAAACGCTGCGCGCCTGTGGGAATTGCCCGAGAAGGTTGCTACGTTGGGTTACCGGATCGCGGGCGCCGCGCTGTCGAGCTGATCACGACGAAAGGCTAGGCGGGTCGGTGAGCTTAGGACAATCGAGGAGAAACCAGATGAAACTCCGCAGTGCGCTTTTGGCAGCATCGATGCTGGCGGCCCCGCTGCTGGCGCTGCCGACATTGGCGCAGGCACAACCGGTCAGCGGTCTTTATGTTGGCGCGGGCGTCGGCTACAACATTGAACAGAACGTCAATGTAAAGAACGTTAGCGGCACCAAGATCACCGGCACCCATCTGAGCATGGATGGCGGATTTGTTGGCGTTGGCAGCGTCGGCTACGGCCTCGGCAACGGCCTGCGCCTCGAACTGCAGGGCGACTACTACAACAATGGCGTCCACCAGCTCACCGTGAGCGGCTTCAAGGTTCCGGCCCGTGGGTCGGAGCAGAAATACGGGGTGATGGTGAATGCCCTGTATGATTTCGACATCGGCATGCCCTACCTCTACCCGTATGTCGGCGTCGGCGTCGGCTATCAGTGGATCAATCTGCGCGGCCTTGGTACCGAGGGCGCGACGGTGGTCAACAACGGGACCAAGGGCGTGTTCGCCTATCAGGCGATCCTTGGCGCGGCGGTTCCGCTGCCGGCCATCCCGGGCCTGTCGCTGACCGCCGAATACCGGTTCATGGGCACAGCCGGCAACCGCAAATACAACACGGTCGGCGGCGGTTCGGTGAAGCTTGGCGACGAGTACAACCACAGCTTCCTGGTCGGGCTGCGCTATGCCTTCAACGTGGCTCCGCCGCCTCCGCCGCCGGCTCCGGCTCCGGTGGCTGCTCCGGCCCCTGCTCCGGCCCGCACCTATCTGGTGTTCTTCGATTGGGACAAGTCGGATCTGACGACCCGTGCGAGGCAGATCATCAGCGAAGCCGCGCAGAACTCGACGCACGTGAAGTACACGGCGATCGACGTGAACGGCTACACCGACACGTCGGGCACGCCCGCC
>DATKQI010000380.1:0-16431 GCA_035532755.1 Acetobacteraceae bacterium | reverse complement strand
GGGGCTGTTCGGGGTCAAGGTGCTAGCGGTCAATACGCTGGTCGCGAAGGGCAAGACGAAGCGTTTCAAGGGGCGGCCGGGTGTGCGCTCGGATGTGAAGAAGGCGTTCGTTCAGCTCGACAAGGGCCAGTCGATCGACTTCACCACCGGTCTGGCGTGAGGCGGGGAGCGATCCGATGGCAATGAAGCATTTCAATCCCGTCACGGCGAGCCTTCGTGGCACGGTGCTGATCGACCGAGCGGATTTGTGGAAGGGCGCCCCCGTCAAGGGGTTGACCGAGGGCAAATCTCATTCTGGCGGCCGCAACAACCATGGCCGGATTACCAGCCGGTTCCGTGGCGGCGGACACAAGCAGACCTATCGCGTCGTCGATTTCAAGCGCCGCAAGTTCGATGTGCCGGCGATGGTGGAGCGGCTGGAGTACGATCCCAATCGCTCATCGTTCATCGCCCTGATCAAGTACCAGGACGGCGAGCTGGCCTACATTCTGGCTCCGCAGCGCCTGCGCGTGGGCGATCAGGTGGTGGCCGGCGCGCGTGTGGACATCAAGCCGGGCAATGCGATGCCGCTGGCTGCGATCCCGGTCGGCACCATCATCCACAATGTGGAGATGAAGCAGGGCGCGGGCGGCAAGATCGCACGCGCGGCCGGAACTTACGCACAACTCGTCGGCAAGGATGCCGGCTACGCGCAGGTGAAGCTGATGTCTGGGGAGCTGCGTGTCGTGCGCTCCGAGTGCATGGCAACGGTGGGGGCGGTGTCTAATCCGGACAACGCGAACCAGCATATCGGCAAAGCCGGCCGCTCGCGCTGGCTGGGTCGGCGGCCGCATAATCGTGGTGTGGTGATGAACCCGGTCGATCACCCGCATGGCGGCGGCGAGGGCCGTACCTCGGGTGGCCGCCACCCGGTCACGCCATGGGGCAAGCCGACGAAGGGCTACAAAACGCGTGTGAACAAGCGGACGGATTCGCTGATCATCCGCCGCCGCAACAAGGGCAAGGGCTGAGGCCATGACGCGCTCCGTCTGGAAAGGCCCGTTCGTGGACGGGTATCTGCTGAACAAGGCCGAAGCTGCGAAAGCGTCGAGCCGCAACGAGATCATCAAGATCTGGTCGCGTCGCTCGACCATTCTGCCGCAGTTCGTCGGGCTGACGTTCGGCGTCTATAACGGCCATAAATTCCTGCCGGTGCAGGTGAACGAGAACATGGTGGGGCACAAGTTCGGCGAGTTCTCGCCGACGCGGACCTTCACCGGCCACTCGTCGGACAAGAAGGCGAAGCGGGGCTGAGATGAGCAAGCCGAAGCATCCGCGCAGTCTGGCCGAGACAGAGGCGCAGGCGGTCCTGAGCAATCTGCGTGTCAGCCCGCGCAAGCTGAATCTGGTGGCCGGGCTGATCCGCAACCTGCCGGCGCAGCAGGCGGTGGCCACGCTGACTTTCAGCAAGCGCCGCATCGCGCAGGACGTGAAGAAGGCGTTGCAAAGCGCGATCGCGAACGCGGAGAACAACCATCAGCTCGATGTCGATCGGCTGGTGGTCACGCGCGCCGAGGTCGGGCGAGCGATCGTGATGAAGCGCTTCCATGCGCGCGGCCGCGGCCGGTCGTCGCGAGTGGAGAAGTGGTTCAGCCATCTGAAGATCGTGGTGGCGGAGCGGGCGCAGGAGCCGGTGGGCGAGACGGCGCAGGGAGCGGCATAGACGATGGGACACAAGGTTAATCCAATCGGGCTGCGGCTCGGCATCAATCGCACCTGGGACAGCCGGTGGTATGCCGGTGCCGACTATTCCCGTCTTCTGCACGACGATCTGAAGCTGCGCACGTATCTGCGCGGCAAGCTTTCCGGCGCCGGGGTCTCCCGTGTGGTGATCGAGCGGCCGGCGAAGAAGCCGCGGGTAACGATCTACGCGGCGCGGCCGGGCGTGGTCATCGGCAAGAAGGGCCAGGACATCGAAGTTCTGCGCAAGGATCTCGCCGCGATGGCGAAGGCCGAGGTGTCACTGAACATCGTCGAGATACGCAAGCCGGAGATCGACGCGACACTGGTCGCCGAGAACATCGCCCAGCAGCTGGAGCGTCGCGTGGCGTTTCGTCGGGCAATGAAGCGGGCAGTGCAGTCGGCGATGCGGCTGGGTGCGCAGGGTATCCGCATCAATTGCGGCGGCCGTCTGGGCGGGGCCGAGATCGCCCGGGTGGAATGGTATCGCGAGGGGCGGGTGCCGTTGCACACGTTGCGCGCAGATGTGGATTTCGGTGTGGCGACGGCGAAGACGACATATGGCACTTGCGGTGTGAAGGTCTGGATCTTCAAAGGCGAGATCCTGGCGCACGATCCGCTGGCGCAGGACCGCCGCGCCGCCGAACAGGCGCCGCAGCGCTGAGGGACGACGATCATGCTTTCTCCGAAGCGGACGAAATATCGCAAGGCTCACAAGGGCCGCATCCATGGCCTGGCGAAGGGCAACACGGCGCTTAATTTCGGCGCCTACGGCCTGAAGGCGCTGGAACCCGAGCGGGTGACGGCGCGCCAGATCGAGGCAGCGCGGCGGGCGATCACGCGCGCGATGAAACGCGCCGGGCGTGTGTGGATCCGGATCTTTCCGGATGTGCCCGTCTCGATCAAGCCGGCCGAAGTGCGCATGGGTTCGGGCAAGGGCAGCCCCGAATTCTGGGTTGCCCGCGTGCATCCGGGGCGGATCATGTTCGAGATCGACGGTGTGTCCGCCGAACTCGCGCGTGAGGCTTTGACGCTGGGCGCGGCGAAATTGCCGATCAAGACGCGGTTCGTCACCCGTATCGGGGAGGCGTGAGATGACCAAGGCGACCGATATCCGGGCGAAGACGGCCGACGAGCTGAGCGGCATGCTGCTCGATCTGCGCAAGGAGCAGTTCAACCTACGCTTTCAGCGCGCGACCGGGCAGCAGGAGAATATGAGCCGGGCGAAGGTGGTCCGCCGCGACATCGCGCGGGTCAAGACGATCATGGCGCAGCGCACCCGCGCTGCCGCGAAATCCTGAGAGGAGGGGGCGATGCCAAGGCGCGTCCTGACCGGGCGGGTGGTGAGCGACAAGATGGACAAGACCGTCACGGTCACCGTCGAGCGTCGCGTGATGCACCCGCTCTACAAGAAGTTCATCCGGCGCTCGAAGAAATACGCCGCGCATGACGAGGCGAATCTGTGCAAGATCGGCGATCTGGTGCGGATCGAGGAATGCCGGCCGATCAGCAAGCGCAAGACGTGGCTGGTGGTCGAGCGCAACGGCGAAGCTCTCGCCGCCGCTTCGGCGCAGGCGTGAGGAGGGCTGAATGATCCAGGTCGAAGCCAACCTCGAAGTTGCCGACAATTCCGGTGCGCGGCGGGTGCAGTGCATCAAGGTGCTGGGCGGCTCGAAGCGCAAGACAGCGTCGGTGGGCGATGTGATCGTGGTATCGATCAAGGATGCCATTCCGCGCGGCAAGGTGAAGAAGGGCGATGTGCATCAGGCGGTGATCGTCCGCACCGCGTTCCCGGTACGCCGGGCCGATGGCAGCGCGATCCGCTTTGATCGCAACGCGGCGGTGCTGATCAACAAGCAGATGGAGCCGATCGGCACCCGCATCTTTGGGCCCGTGGTGCGGGAACTGCGGGCGAAGAAGTTCATGAAGATCATCAGCCTTGCGCCGGAGGTGCTGTAACGCCATGGCCGCCAGGATTCGCAAGGGTGACACGGTGGTGATGATCACCGGCGCCGACAAGGGCAAGCGGGGCGAGGTGCTGCGCGTGCTGCCGAAGGACAATCGCGCCGTGGTGCAGGGCGTGGCAGTGGCAAAACGGCATACGAAGCCGCGCGGCCTCGGCCAGCCTGGCGGGATCGTGGAGCAGGAGGCGGCGGTGCATCTGTCGAACCTCATGCTGATCGATCCGAAGACCGACAAGCCCACCCGTGTTGGGTTCCGCGTGCTGGAGGGCGGCCGGAAGGTCCGGATCGCCAAGTCCAGCGGCGAGCCGATCGAAAGCTGAGGAGGCGGGAATGAGCGAGACGCGCGACGTTCCGCGCCTGCAGAAGCGTTACCTCGATGAGGTGCGTGGCAAGCTGCAGAAGGAATTTGGCTACGGCAACCCCATGCAGGTGCCGCGGCTGACGAAGATCGTGATCAACATGGGCGTGGGCGAAGCCGCCGGCGACCAGAAGAAGCTCGATGCCGCGGTGGGTGAGCTTGCGCTGATCAGCGGCCAGAAGCCGGTGAAAACGGTGGCGAAGAAGGCGATTGCCGGGTTCAAGATCCGCAAGGGCCTGCCGATCGGTTGCAAGGTCACGCTGCGCAAGGCGCGGATGTACGAGTTCCTGGATCGGCTGGTCACCATCGCGCTGCCGCGCGTGCGGGATTTCCGCGGGATCACCGGCAAGGGGTTCGATGGCCACGGCAATTTCGCGATGGGCATGAAAGAGCAGATCGTGTTCCCCGAGATCAACTACGATCGGGTGGATGCGGTGCGCGGCATGGATATCGTGTTCGTGACCACGGCGAAAACCGATGCGGAAGCGAAGGCCCTGTTGAAGGGCTTCGAGATTCCCTTCGCCGGCTGATTGGGTTTCAACGCCTTCCGGGTTTCCGGCGGGCAGGTTTTTGGAAAACCGCCGGGAATTTCCGGCAGGTTCCGGAGGGTGAAGACAGGATGGCCAAATTCTCTCAGGTCAACCGGAATGCGAAGCGGGAGCAGATGGCGAAGCGCGACCGCACGAAGCGTTCGGCTCTGAAAGAGGTGGTGATGGATCGCACCCTTCCGGTGGAGGAGCGGTTCGAGGCCTCGATCAAGCTCGCGCAGTTGCCGCGCAACGGGGCGAAGGTGCGCGTGCGCCTGCGCTGCGCGCTCACCGGCCGCTCGCGCGGCAATTATCGCAAGTTCAAGCTGTGCCGCATCGCGCTGCGCGACCTGGCCAGCTCGGGGCAGATCCCGGGCATGGTCAAGGCGAGCTGGTAGGAGAGCGCAGCAATGTCTATGTCTGATCCGCTGGGCGATATGCTCACACGCATCCGCAATGCGCAGCGTTCGCGCCATTCCATGTGCATCGCACCGGCCTCGCAGCTGCGGGCCAACGTGCTCGATGTGCTGAAGCGCGAGGGTTTCATTCGCGGTTTCTCTCAGGAGCAACTGCGCCCCGGCGTGGCGCAGCTCCGCATCGAGCTGAAGTACAACGAGGGCGAACCGGTCATCAAGGAGATCACCCGCATTTCCAAGCCGGGTCGCCGGGTCTATTCGAAGATCCGGGAACTGCCGCGCGTCTATGCGGGGCTCGGCGTGTCCATCCTTTCCACGCCGCGCGGCGTGATGAGCGATGCGGAGGCACGCGCGGCCAATGTCGGCGGCGAAGTGCTGTGCCGGGTGTTCTGAGGAGGGATCGCGGATGTCACGCGTAGGCAAATATCCGGTGGAGATCCCGGCCGGGGTGCAGATGGCACTGGCCGGCAGCACTCTCACCGCGAAAGGCAGGCTCGGCGAGCTCAGCCTGGAGCTGACCGATCTGGTCGAGGCCACGGTGGAGCAGGGCCGCGTGACCGTGAAGCCCCGCGGGGCCGAACAGCGGGCGCGTATGATGTGGGGTACCACACGGTCTCTGGTCGCCAGCATGGTGAAGGGCGTCTCGGTCGGCTATACGAAGTCGATGGAGGTGACCGGCACCGGCTTTCGCTGTTCGGTGCAGGGCAGCAATCTCGTCATGAACCTCGGGTTCTCGCACGACGTGGTCTATCCGATCCCGCAGGGGATCAAGATCAGCTGCGAGAAGCCGACGGCGATCAAGGTGGAAGGTGTGGACAAGCGCCTTGTCGGGCAGGTGGCGGCGGAAATCCGCGGCTTCCGCCCGCCGGAGCCCTACAAGGGCAAGGGCGTGAAGTACGACACCGAGACGATCCTGCGCAAGGAAGGCAAGAAGAAGTAAGATGAGCGCCAATCAGGATCTGCGCGGGCGGCGGCAGCAGCGACTGCGCTACCAGCTTCGCATCAAATCTGGCGGGCGGCCGCGCCTGTCGGTGTTCCGTTCGGGCAAGCACATCTATGCCCAGGTGATCGACGACGCGGCGGGCCGTACGCTCGCCGCAGCCTCCAGCCTCGACAAGGGGCTGAAGGCTGCTTTGCGCACCGGTGCGGACAAGGAGGCTGCGGCCGCCGTCGGCAAACTGGTGGCCGAGCGCGCGGTGGCCGCCGGGGTGACCGCAGTGGTGTTCGACCGCGGCGCCTATCTGTATCACGGTCGCGTCAAGGCGCTGGCCGAGGCCGCCCGTGAGGGCGGTCTGGCCTTCTAGGGGAATCGAGAATGGCACGGGAACCACGGGAAGGCCGAGGCCGGGAGCGCGAGCGCGACCGGGACGGTGATGAATTGCTCGACAAGCTGGTCACCATCAATCGCGTGGCGAAGGTGGTGAAGGGCGGCCGGCGTTTCGCCTTTGCCGCGCTGGTGGTGGTGGGTGATCGGAAGGGCCGGGTGGGCTATGGCGCCGGCAAGGCGCGCGAAGTGCCGGAAGCGATCCGCAAGGCGACGGAGCGGGCGAAGCGCGGCATGATCCGCGTGCCGATGAAGGAAGGCCGCACATTGCACCATGATGTCGAGGGCCGGTTCGGCGCCGGCGCAGTGGTGCTGCGCGCGGCCCCGGCCGGCACCGGAATCATCGCCGGCGGCCCGATGCGCGCGGTGTTCGAGACGCTTGGCATCGGCGATGTCGTGGCCAAATCCCTGGGCAGCCGCAATCCGCACAACATGGTCAAGGCGACATTCGCCGCCCTCCAGCGTTGCGCGAGCCCGCGGTCGGTGGCCTCGCGCCGCGGCAAGAAAGTGTCTGATCTGCTGGGCAAGCGCGAGCATGCCGCACCGGAGGTGGCCGATGCCTGAGACCGACAAGACGCCCGGCAACACGCCGGGGACGGTACGGGTGACGCAGATCGCCTCCGGCAACGGCCGCAAGCCGGGCCAGCAGGCGACTCTGGTGGGGCTCGGCCTGAACAAGATGAACCGCACGCGCGATCTGGCTGATACGCCATCGGTGCGCGGAATGATCCGCAAGGTGGCCCACCTGGTAAAGGTGGAACAGCTGTCCTGATCGCTCGGGACGGAAGGAAAAGACGATGAATCTGAACGAACTGCGCGACAATCCTGGGGCGCGGCTCAAGTCCAAGCGACTTGGTCGCGGCATCGGCTCGGGCAAGGGCAAGACGTCGGGCAAGGGCGTGAAGGGCCAGAAGGCGCGCGAAGGCGTGGCGCTGAACGGGTTCGAAGGCGGTCAGTTGCCGATCTATCGGCGGCTGCCGAAGCGCGGCTTCGTCAACATCTTCCGCAAGGAATATGCGCCGGTGAACCTGGGCGCGCTGGAAGCGGCAATCGCCGCCGGCCGGCTCGACGCCGCGCAGCCGATCACCGAGGAGGTGCTGCGCGCGGCAGGCTTGGTGCGTGGCGGGAAGGTGGCCGGGGTGCGCCTGCTCGCCTCCGGCGAGATCACCCGCGCCATCACGCTCACCGTCTCCGGCGCATCTGCCGCGGCGGTCGCCGCAGTGGAGAAAGCGGGCGGCAAGGTGACGACCACGGCGAAGGCGCCAACGGCGGAAGCCTGATGCGGCGCCGGCTGCCCGCATGGGTTGCACGCGCGAGGCTTGCATCGGCCGGCGCCCCGGCGGCAAGATGAAAAGAACACGAGGCGGCGCCCTGGGCAGACCGGTCGGCGCCGCTTTCATGACGGGGGAATGCTGATGGCCTCGGCGGCCGAGCAGATCGCGGCGAACCTCAATCTCGGCGTGCTGTCGAAGGCAACCGAGCTCAAGAAGCGCATCTGGTTCACCCTGGGTGCGCTGATCGTCTTCCGCGTGGGCACCTATATCCCGGTGCCGGGGATCGATCCCACGGTGATGGCGCAGCTCATGGCCCGCTCCAGTGGCGGCATCCTGGGCATGTTCGACATGTTCACCGGCGGGGCGCTGGGGCGGATGACGGTCTTCGCCCTGACCATCATGCCCTACATCAGCGCCAGCATCATCGTGCAGTTGATGGCTGCGGCCGTACCCTCGCTCGAAGCCCTCAAGAAGGAGGGGGCGAGCGGGCAGATGAAGATGAACCAGTATACCCGCTATCTTACGGTGCTGATCGCGCTGGTGCAGTCCTACGGCATCGCCGTGGGGCTGGAGAGCATGCGCACCAGCCTGGGGCCGGCGGTGATCGATCCGGGGTGGTTCTTCCGCTTCACCTGCGTCGTCACGCTGGTGGGCGGAACGATGTTCCTGATGTGGCTGGGCGAGCAGATCACCTCGCGCGGCGTGGGCAACGGATCAAGCCTCATCATCATGGCCGGCATCGTGGCGAACATGCCGCGCGCCTTCGCCAGCCTGCTCGAGCTGGGCCGTACCGGGGCGCTGTCCCCGGTGTTCATCGTGGTGTTCCTGATCGGGGCGATCGGTGTCATCGCGCTCGTGGTGTTCGTGGAGCGGGCGCAGCGCAAGGTCGTGGTGCAGTACCCGAAGCGGCAGGTCGGCCAGCGGATGTTCGGCGGCGATTCCACGCATATGCCGCTGAAGATCAACACGTCGGGCGTGATCCCGCCCATCTTCGCAAGCTCGCTGCTGCTGATCCCGGCAACCATCGCCGGCTTCTCGGGCAACAAAAGCTCCGGCTGGCTCGGCTGGCTCTCCCAGCAATTCGCCCATGGCCAACCGGCCTACATGATCAGCTATGCGGCGATGATCATCTTCTTCTCCTATTTCTATACCGCGGTGGTGTTCAACCCGCAGGAAACGGCGGACAACCTGAAGAAATACGGCGGCTTCGTCCCCGGCATCCGGCCCGGCACCAACACGGCCGAGTATTTCGACTACGTGCTGACCCGGCTGACGACGGTGGGCGCGATCTATCTGGCGGCGCTGTGCCTGCTGCCGGAATTCCTGATCAGCGATTACAACGTGCCGTTCTACTTCGGCGGCACCAGCCTGCTCATCATCGTCTCGGTCACCATGGATACCGTCACCCAGATCCAGTCGCACCTGCTGGCGCATCAATATGAAGGGCTGATCCGCAAGGCCCGCGTGAAGGGGCGAGGGCGATGAACCTGATCCTGCTGGGCCCGCCCGGGGCCGGTAAAGGCACCCAGGCGAAGCGCTTGCAGGATGATCTCGGCATCGCGCAAATCTCGACCGGAGACATGCTGCGCGCCGAGGTGACGGCCGGTACGGACATCGGCCGCCAGGCGAAAGCGACGATGGAAGCGGGCCATCTGGTGTCGGATGATGTGATCGTGGCGATGCTTGGCCGCCGGGTGGACCAGCCGGATTGCGCGCACGGCTTCATCCTCGATGGCTTCCCCCGTACCGTCCCGCAGGCCGCCGCGCTCGATTCGCTGCTGGCCTCCAAGGGGCTGCGGATCGATGCGGTGATTGAACTGAAAATGGACGATGCCGCCCTTGTCGCGCGGATTGCCGGCCGTTTCACCTGCGCGACATGCGGGGCCGGCTATCACGACCAGTTCAAGCCCACGCAAGTGGCCGGCACGTGCGACGTCTGCGGCGGCCATGATTTCACTCGCCGCGCGGACGACAACCGGGAGACCGTGATCGCCCGGCTGGATGCCTATCACCGCCAGACCGCGCCCATCCTGCCGCACTACAAGGCGCAGGGGCGGCTGTTCACGGTCGACGGCATGCAGCCGATCGACGAAGTGACCCGGCAGGTGGAAGCGGTGCTGTGCGCCCTGCCGCGCCCGCGCGTGGTGCATGGGGCCGCTGCCATCACGCAAAATTGAACGTGCGGCGTTGACTCAGAGGTGCGCGCCGCTATAGTCCGCGCCTCTGCCGGCTGGCGGCATTTCGCCGGCGCGGTTGGTTCTGTGTTTTTGTTTCTTGGCCTTCAGGGCGGTGTTCGCCCGGTACGATGTACCGGGTTCGTCAGGAGTGGGCCCATCAGGAGTGACTGGCGTGGCGCGTATTGCCGGCGTGAACATCCCGACCAACAAGCGAGTGTCGATCAGCCTGCGCTACATTTATGGCATCGGGCCGACGAAGGCGGAGGATATCTGCACCCGCCTGTCCATCCCGGATGATCGCCGGGTGAACCAGCTCACCGATGACGAGATCATGCGCATCCGCGAACTGATCGACCGCGAATTCCGCGTCGAGGGCGATCTGCGGCGCGAAGTGGCGATGAACATCAAGCGCCTGATGGATCTGGGCTGCTATCGCGGCCTGCGCCACCGCCGCGGGCTGCCGGTGCACGGCCAGCGCACCCATACCAATGCGCGGACACGCAAGGGCAAGGCGGTGGCGATCGCCGGCAAGAAGAAGGTCACGAAATAGCGTGTCGCGGCCGCCCCAGCCGGGCGGCCGAATGCCCGTCGAAGATGACTGGCCGCCCGGATTCGCGGCGGCCGTGAACCGCATAGGATCGATGCCATGGCGAAGCCCGCCACCGCTGCCCGCACCCGCAAGAAAGAGCGCAAGAACATCACTTCCGGCGTCGCCCATGTGGCGGCGACGTTCAACAACACCATGATCACCATCACCGATGCCCAGGGCAACGCCATCGCCTGGTCGTCGTCCGGTAGCCAGGGCTTCAAGGGCAGCCGCAAGTCCACGCCCTATGCCGCGCAGGTCGCCGCCGAGGACGCCGGCAAGAAGGCGCGTGAACATGGCATGGAGACGCTGGAGATCGAGGTGAGCGGGCCGGGATCGGGGCGCGAGAGCGCGCTGCGGGCGCTGCAGACCGTGGGTTTCGCGATCACCGCGATCCGGGACATGACTCCCATCCCCCATAACGGGTGCCGCCCGCGCAAGCGCCGACGCGTCTGATACTGCGTGCCTGATGCGTGATGTTGCGCCGGCGCGGGCCACCCATCGGGTGGCGGCGCCGGCATCCCTGTTTCGGAACGAGGCGAAATTGGTCATCCAGAGAAATTGGCAGTCGCTGATCAAGCCGGAGAAGCTCGAGGTCGAACCCGGTTCGGAGCCCTCGCGCGTGGCGACGATCGTTGCCGAGCCGCTGGAGCGCGGTTTCGGCATGACGCTGGGCAATGCCATCCGGCGCATCCTGCTCTCCTCCCTGCAAGGCGCGGCCGTGACCGCGGTGCAGATCGACGGCGTGCTGCACGAATTCAGCTCCATCCCCGGCGTGCGCGAGGACGTGACGGATATCGTCCTGAACGTGAAGCAGCTTGCGCTGCGCATGCACAGCGAGGGGCCGAAGCGCATGGTGCTGTCGGCCACCGGCCCCGGCGAGGTCAAGGCGGGGCAGATCCAGGCCGGCCATGATATCGAGATCATGAACCCCGATCTGGTGCTGTGCACGCTCGATGATGGCGTGAAGCTCGGGATGGAGTTCACCGTCAGCCTCGGCAAGGGCTACGTCGCCTCCGCCGTCAACCGCCCGGAAGACGCCCCGATCGGCCTGATCCCGGTCGATGCGATCTACTCGCCGGTGCGCCGCGTATCCTACAAGGTCGAACCCACCCGCGTCGGCCAGGTCACCGACTACGACAAGCTGCTGCTGACGGTGGAGACCAACGGCGCGGTTACGCCCGAGGATTCGGTGGCGCTCGCCGCGCGCATCCTGCAGGACCAGTTGCAGCTCTTCATCAACTTTGACGAGCCGCAGCAGCTCCGTGCCGATGAACCGCAGGACGACCTGCCGTTCAACCGCAACCTGCTGCGCAAGGTGGACGAACTCGAACTTTCGGTCCGCAGCGCGAACTGCCTGAAGAACGACAACATCGTCTATATCGGCGATCTCGTTCAGAAGTCGGAGCAGGAGATGCTGCGCACGCCGAATTTCGGCCGCAAGTCGCTGAACGAAATCAAAGAGGTCCTGACCAACATGGGCCTCGGGCTTGGCATGGTCGTGCCGGGCTGGCCGCCGGAAAATATCGAGGACCTGGCGAAGCGGCTCGACGAGCCGTTCTGACCGGGCAGGGAGAAGTACCATGCGTCACGGGGTTGCCGGCCGGAAGCTCGGCGTCACCAGTTCCCATCGCCTCGCCATGTTTCGCAACATGGCGAACGCGCTGATCAAGCACGAGCAGATCACCACCACGTTGCCCAAGGCGAAGGAGCTTCGGCCGGTGACCGAGAAGCTCATCACGCTCGGCAAGCGCGGCGGCCTGCACGCCCGCCGCCAGGCCTATGCCGAGCTGCGGGACGAAACGATCGTGGCCAAGCTGTTCGGCGCGCTGGCCGATCGTTACCGTACCCGCGCGGGCGGCTACACCCGCGTGCTGAAGGCCGGCATGCGCCATGGTGATGCCGCCGACATGGCCGTGATCGAACTGGTCGATCGCGACCCGGCTGCCAAGGGCCTGGACAGCGGCCCGAAGCCGGAAGCGACGGAAGACACCGCCGAAGCCTGATGGCGGCGCACTCGGCACGATGAGATAGGCAAGGCCAGGGCTCCGCTCTGGCCTTGCTCGTTCTTCGGCGTGCCGGAAGCGTCTTTGCCGGTTATGGTGCTGTGCATGGCGGCACGTTCAAACCACGGATCTGCTGATCTTTTCCCTGCCGAGGCGCCGGAGCCCGCGGCCACCCGCCCGCTCGCCGACCGGCTGCGCCCGCAGGCGCTGGCCGAGGTGGTCGGGCAGGATCATCTGGTCGGGCCGGAAGGCACGCTCACCCGCATGCTGGCACGCGGGTCACTCGCCTCGCTGATCCTGTGGGGGCCGCCGGGCGTGGGCAAAACCACCATCGCGCGCCTGCTTGCCGCGGCGGCGGGGCTGCATTTCACCCAGATCTCGGCGGTGTTCTCCGGGGTTGCGGATCTGAAGCGCGTGTTCGAGGAGGCTGGCCACCGGGTGCGCGCCGGCCAGGCGACGCTGCTGTTCGTGGACGAGATTCATCGCTTCAACCGCGCCCAGCAGGACGGCTTTCTCCCCGTTGTGGAGAACGGCACCATCGTCCTGGTGGGCGCCACCACGGAGAACCCCTCTTTCGCGTTGAACGGCGCGCTGCTCTCGCGCTGCCAGGTGCTGGTGCTGAAGCGGCTGGATGATGCCGCGCTGCATCTGCTGCTGGCCCGGGCGGAGACCGAGGCGGGCCGCACCCTGCCGCTCACCGCGGAAGCGCGTGCGGCACTTGCGGCCATGTCGGATGGCGACGGGCGATATCTGCTGAACATGGCCGAGCAGATCATGGCCCTGCCGGCGGATGCGCCGCCGCTGGACGCACAAGCCCTCTCGGCACTCCTCGCCCGCCGCGCGGCACTGTACGACAAGGACCGGGAGGAGCATTACAACCTCATCTCCGCCCTTCACAAATCCCTGCGCGGGTCGGACCCGGATGCCGCGCTGTACTGGTTCGCCCGCATGCTCGCCGGCGGTGAAGACCCGCGCTACATCGCCCGCCGCCTCGTCCGCTTCGCCTCGGAGGATATCGGGCTGGCCGACCCGCAGGCACTGCCGCAGGCGCTCGCCGGGTGGGAGGCGTACGAGCGGCTGGGCAGCCCGGAAGGGGAGATCATGCTGGCGCAGGTAGTGCTGTATCTTGGCACCGCGCCGAAATCGAATGCCGCCTACGCCGCTCTCGGGGAAGCGCTGGCGGCGGCGAAATCCACCGGCAGCCTGATGCCGCCCGCGCATATCCTGAACGCGCCGACGAAGCTGATGAAGGAACTCGGCTATGGCCACGGCTATGCGTACGATCATGCGCAGAAGGACGCCTTCTCCGGCCAGAACTACTTCCCGGACGGCATGAAACGACACGAATTCTACCGCCCCGCCGATCGCGGTTTCGAGCGCGAGGTGGCCAAGCGTCTCACCTTCTGGGCTGGCCTGCGGCAGGAGCGCGACGGATGAGCGTGGCGCAGCGGAACGTCACGGAAGACGAAGCCGACATCCGCCTGGATCGCTGGTTCCGCCGCCACTTCCCGGTGCTGACCCAGGGGGCGATCCAGAAGCTCTGCCGCACCGGGCAGGTTCGCGTCGATGGCAGGCGGGTGGAAGCCGCCACGCGCCTCGCCCCCGGCCAGGTCGTGCGCATCCCACCGCTGCCGCAGGCCCCGGCCGCGCCGCGCCCGGCCGAGCCGCCGGATGCGCGCATGGTGAAGGAACTGGCGCGGCTGGTACTCTACCAGGACGATCAGGTGATCGTGCTGAACAAGCCTGCGGGCCTGCCGGTGCAGGGCGGCCCCGGCATCGTGAAGCATCTGGACGGCATGCTGGACGGGCTGCGCTTCGGCGCGACGGATCGGCCGCGGCTGGTGCACCGGCTCGATCGGGATACCTCCGGCGTCCTGCTGCTGGCTCGTTCGCCCGGCGTGGCCGCGCGGCTCGCCGCCGCGTTCCGCACGCGCGAGATGGCAAAGACCTACTGGGCGGTGGTGGTCGGTCTGCCGATCCCGCTGGCCGGGCGGATAGACCTGCCGCTGGTCCGCATCGCCGGTGGCCAGGGCGCACGCACCGCGCTCGCCGGCCCTTCGGACGGGGATGCCGCGCACGCCATCACCGCCTATCGAACGATCGATCATGCGGGCAAGCGGCTCGCCTGGCTGGAACTCCAGCCCGAAACCGGGCGCACCCATCAGCTGCGCGTGCACTGCTCGGCGATCGGCACGCCAATTCTCGGTGATGTCGCCTACGGCAATGTGGCGGCGATCCTCGACACCTTCCCCACCCGCATCCACCTGCATGCCCGTGCGCTGAGCCTGCCGCACCCGGCCGGCGGGGAATTGACCGTGGAGGCCGAGATGCCGCCGCATTTGCAGGAGACATTCCGCATCCTGGGGTTCGAAGCCCCGTCACCCGCGCCGCCGCGGCGGCAGAGATGATGAAGGACGCCGGTTCCATGGGTTCGCCGCAATGAACGTTCGCCGCCTGATCCTGATCCTGGTCGCCGTCGTGATCGTGCTGCCGATCGCGGCGGCCGGAATTTTCGTCGCCACCTTTAACCCGAATGCCTATAAGCCGCGCATCATCGCCGCTGTGGAGCGGGCAACCGGGCGCACGCTCGCGCTGAACGGCCCGATCGGGCTGAAGCTGTCGCTGGTGCCAACCATCGAGGCTTCGGACGTCTCGCTCGCCAACACGCCCGATGGCAGCCGGAAGCAGATGGTCACGCTCGGGCGGATGGAGGCCCAGGTGGCGTTGCTGCCGCTGCTTTCGGGCCGGCTCGACATCCGCAAGCTCGTGCTGGTGAAGCCCGACATCCTGCTGGAAACGAACGCGAAGGGGCAGGGCAACTGGCTGCTCCATCCATCCGCCGCCACCCCGGCGCCGGCCGTTGCCCCGGCACCCGCCACGGTGCATGGCAAGCCGGTGCGGATCGACGTGCGGGCGGTCAGCATCACCGGCGGCCGCATCACCTATCGCAATGGCCAGACGGGGCACGTCGCGGTGCTGGCGCTGAACCACGTCACCGCCGCCGCGCCGTCGGCCGGGGCGGAGATGTCGGTTGCCGCCAGTGCCACGTGGAACGGGGCGGCCTTCACCCTGCACGGCAAGACCGGCCCGGTGGCCCGGCTGACGGACCCGGCATCGCACACTCCCTGGCCGGTTTCCCTCACGCTCGCCGCCTATGGCGCAACGGCGCAGATATCCGGGACGATCACGCAGCCGCTGCAAGGGCGCGGCTACCACCTCACGCTCTCCGCCAAGGTGCCGGCGCTGGAGGCACTTGCGCCGTTCGTGCCGGGCGTCGCGCTGCCGAAACTGCACGGGCTGACGCTGGCCGCCACCGCGGCCGATGCCGGCGCCGCACTGCCTCGGGTGACCGGAGTGGCGCTGCATGTCGCCGCCTCCGATCTCGGCACGTTCCTGCCGGGGCTGACACTGACCAGCCTCGATGTCACCGATGCGGGGCTGGATCAGCCGGCCAAGATCCAGGTGGTCGCGGCACGTGGCGGGGTGCCGGTTTCGCTGGCCGCGACACTGGGCGCGCCACAGGCGCTGCTGGCGCCGCCGAAGAATGCGCCGCCCTACCCGGTCTCCGCCGTCGCCACTGCCGGGGCGGCTCGGCTTGCGGTGAACGGTACCCTCGCGCAGCCGGAAAAACTCGCCGGCGCCAACCTCGCTGCCGTCGCGCAGGTGCCGGATCTGGCAGCGCTCGCCCCCCTTGCGGGCCGCGCATTGCCGCTGCTGAAGTCCATCGCCTTCAAGGGCACCATCACTGATGGCCCGGGCGGCTTCGCCCAGGGCGTATCCGTGCGGCAGATGGCGCTGACCATGCCGCAGGCCGATGCGTCCGGCGAACTTACGCTCGCGCTGCGTCCGCGCCCGTCCCTCACCGCCGTGCTCACCAGCACGCGGGTCGACGCCGATGCGCTCACCGCCGCGCTGAAACTGCCGCCTGCCGCCACACCTGCGGGGAAGCTGGCGCCGCCACCCCCGCCGCCGCTGCCGAAACCCGGGCGGGCGCAGGCAACGCTGATCCCGGACACGCCGTTGCCCGTGGCCGCGCTGCGCGGTGCGAATGCCGATATCCGGCTCAGCATCGGCACGTTG
>DATKQI010000379.1:0-5052 GCA_035532755.1 Acetobacteraceae bacterium | reverse complement strand
CGGATGGGCTGCTCGACCTACGCGCGGGCGATGCCGTTCTCGCCCTGGCCTACGGCCGCGCCTATCGCGAGGTGGCGGCCGTGTCCGCCGAGGCGCGGCGGCTCGGCCTGCCCATCGTGCTGATCTCCGACGGCAGCGGGTTTGCCGGCCTTGCCGACGTGGTGGTGGCGATCCCGCGCGGGCGGGCGCAGCGCGTCGCGCTGCACGGCGCGACGCTCGTCGGCCTGGAAGCGCTCGTCCTGGGGCTTGCCGCCGCGGGGCGGGCGCAGGCGATGGCGGCGCTGGAACGGCTCAACCGGCTTCGCCGCGCCGTGAGCGGGCAGCGGGACGACGCGGAGCCCTGACCGGATCAGTGCCGGATATGCTCCGGCCGGAATCCCAGGCCGATCAGCCGCGCCGGGAGCATCCGCAGCAGCGGGAAGCGGTCCAGCAGCGTCATCGGCCAAGGCACCTTCAGCTTGCCGCCCGCGAGCACGCTGCCGATGAGCCGGTTCTGCACCGCCAACTGCACGCGCTGCATCATCTTCATGGGCCATTCGCGGCGGCGCTGCACCGCGCGCAGGTCATCCTCCGTGATCTGCCCCGCGCGCAGGCGCGGCACCAGGATGTTGGCCGCAGCCACCGCATCCTGCACCGCGTAGTTCACGCCGACGCCGGCCACCGGGGACATCGCATGCGCCGCATCGCCGATGCACAGCAGGCCCGGCAGGTACCATCGTGGCAGCCGGTTCACCACGACGGTGAGAAGCTTCACGTCCTCCCAGCTTTTCAGCTCGCCCAGCCGGTCCGCGAAGCGCGGCACCAGGCGCGCGATCTCGGCACCCAGCGCGTCGAGCCCGGCGCGACGGATCTGTTCGTTGCCGCCCTTCGGGATGACGAAGGCGCATTGCCAGTAGTCGCCGCGATCGATCGTCACCATCATCCGCCCGGACACGATGCGGCCGAGCGACTGGGTCTCGTCCCCCGCGCGATGCGAAAGGCGGAACCACAGCACATCCATCGGCACGCCGAAATCCTCCACCGCAAGCCCCGCCTGGTCGCGCACCGTGGAGTGGCGCCCGTCCGCGGCGATGACCAGTTCGGCGGCAATCTCCAACCGCCCTTCCGGGGTTTCCACCACAGCGCCCGTGATGCGCGTGCCCTCGCGCAGCAGGCCGACGGCCTCGGCACGCATGCGCAGGTGGAAATTCGGCAGGCTTCTTCCCTGGGTGGCGAGGAAATCCAGGAAGTCCCATTGCGGCATCAGCGCGATGAACTTGCAGCGCGTCGGCAGGCGCGAAAAATCCACGAGTTGCAGCGCCCTGCCCTCGATCACCGCGCCGAGGGTCGGGGCCTCCTGGTGCGGCAGGGCGAGGAACGCATCGAGCAGCCCGAGTTCGTGCATCACCTCCAGCGTGGAGGGGTGGATGGTGTCGCCGCGGAAATCGCGCAGGAAATCCGCGTGCTTCTCCAGCACCGTCACGTCGATGCCGGCACGGGCGAGCAGGAAACCCAGCATCATCCCGGCCGGGCCGCCGCCGGCGATGCAGCAGCGTGTGGAGATGGTTTCGGGCATGGTGGCTCCCTCCCGTTCTGCCCCCTGCGGGCAGACTGGATGAGTCGCTTGGCAAACCACAAGGGGAACCGGTGGGGTGGCGGGCGTGCGGCGGGGGGTTTACGCGGCCTTCGCCTGGTCGGCGATGCGGGTGAGGTTGCCGAGGATGTCGCGCGCGGTGACGAGGCGCGTGGGCACGTCCATCTCCCGCGGGACCACCAGCTTGTGGTCCGGGCGCAGGCGCAGCACCCCGCCGCGGGTGGCGAGCCAGGCGATTAGCCCGCCCGGGTTGGCGAAGGCGTTGCCGCGGAAGCCGACCACCATGCCTTTCGGCCCGGCTTCCAGCTTTTCCACCCCGGCCATGCGGCAGGCACGCTTGAGCGCCACCACCTGCAGCAGGTTCTCCACCTCCTCCGGCAGCTTGCCGAAGCGGTCTGTCAGTTCCGCGGCCATCGCCTCGGTCTCGGCATCCGATTCGAGCGCGCCGATGCGGCGATACAAGCCGAGGCGCACCGGGAGGTCCCGCACATAGGTCTCGGGGATCAGCACCGGCAGGCCGAGGCTGATGTTCGGCGTCCAGTCCCGCGCCTCGGCGCGCTTGCGGCCGCGTTCGGCGCGCAGATCCGCCACCGCATCCTCCAGCATCTGCTGATACAGCTCGATGCCGACCTCACGGATGTGGCCGGATTGCTCGTCGCCCAGCAGGTTGCCCGCGCCGCGGATGTCGAGATCGTGGGAGGCGAGGGTGAAGCCCGCGCCCAGGCTGTCCAGCGTCTGCATCACGTTCAGCCGCTTCTCCGCCGCCGCGGACAGGCGGAAATTCGGCGGCCAGGTGAGGTAGGCATAGCCGCGCTGCTTGCCGCGCCCCACCCGCCCGCGCAGCTGGTAGAGCTGGCCGAGGCCGAACAGGTCCGCCCGGTGGATCACGAGCGTGTTCACCGCCGGCATGTCGAGCCCGCTTTCGACGATGTTGGTGGACAGCAGGATGTCGTATTTCCCGTCGCCGAACTCCGTCATCACCCGTTCCAGCTCGGTGGGCGCGAGGCGGCCGTGGGCGGAGGCGACGCGCGCTTCCGGCACGATCTCGGCCAGCCGCTCGGCCATGCGGCCCAGATCCTCGATGCGGGGCACCACGCAGAAGATCTGCCCGCCGCGGAACCGCTCACGCTGGATCGCCTCGCGGATCACCAGATGGTCGAACGGCATGATGAAGGTGCGCACGGCCAGCCGATCGACCGGCGGGGTGGCGATCACGCTCATCTCCCGCACGCCGGTCAGCGCCAGTTGCAGGGTGCGGGGGATAGGGGTCGCGGTAAGGGTGAGGACGTGCATGTCCGCCTTCAGCGCCTTCAGCCGTTCCTTGTGCGCGACGCCGAAATGTTGCTCCTCGTCCACGATCAGCAGGCCGAGATCGGCGAAGGCGATGGATTTCGCCAGCAGCGCGTGGGTGCCGACGACGATGTTGATCGACCCGTCGGCGATGCCCTGGCGCACGGCGGCGGCTTCCTTCGCGGCCACCATGCGCGAAAGCTGCGCGACCTTCACCGGCAGCCCGGCGAAGCGGGCGGAAAACACGCGGAAATGCTGCCGCGCGAGCAGCGTGGTGGGCACCACCACCGCGACCTGCGCGCCCGACAGGGCGGCGACGAAGGCGGCGCGCAGCGCGACCTCCGTCTTGCCGAAGCCCACATCGCCGCAGATCAACCGGTCCATCGGCCGGCCGGAGGCGAGGTCTTCCAGCACATCGGCGATGGCGCGGTTCTGGTCCTCGGTCTCGGCGAAGGGGAAGCGGGCGCAGAACTCGTCCCACGCCCCTTCGGCGGGGGCGAGGGAGGGCGCATCGTGCAGCCGGCGTTCGGCGGCGATGCGGATGAGCTGGCCGGCCATGTCGCGGATGCGCGTCTTCGCCCGCGCCTTGCGCGCCTGCCAGGACGCGCCGCCGAGCTTGTCGAGCGCGACACCGGCGGTCTCCGCCCCGAAGCGGGAGAGCATCTCGATGTTCTCGACCGGCAGGAACAGCTTGTCGTCCCCGTCGTACAGCAGGCGCAGGCAATCGTGCAGCGCCTCGTGCACGGTGATGGTGACGAGCCCGTCGTAGCGGCCGATGCCGTGGTCCTGGTGGACCACGAGGTCGCCCTCGGCGATCTCGGTCGCCTCGGCGATGAACTGGTCGGCGCGCTTGCGCTTGGCCGGCGGGCGGGAGATGCGGCTGCCCAGCAGGTCCTGCTCGGCCACCACGACAAGCCCGTCGGCGACGAAGCCGCGTTCCAGGCCCAGCGTGACGAGGCCGATCGTGCCGGCGGGCAGGCGCTTCAGCGCCTCGGCCGAGTCGGCGGGTGCGAGGGGGCCGATCCCGTGCTCGCGCAGCAGATGGGCGATGCGTTCGCGCGAACCGGCGGTCCAGGCGGCGAGGGTGAGCCGCCTGCCCTCCCCGCTCCAGCGGATCGCGTCCGCGCGCAACTGGTCGAAGACACCGGGGGCGATGCCGCCGCCCAGGGCCAGGATGGGACCCGGACGGCCGCCGCCGTCGATCCCCGGCGCGCCCTCGGGCCGGGCGAACGGGCTGAAGGCGGCGGCGGAGCCCTGGGCGAGCAGGGCATTCCAGGTCGGGCGGTCCAGGTAGAGGCGCGCGGGCGGCAGCGGACGGTACGGCACTTCGCCATCGCGCGGCACCGCGCGGCGGGCCGCGAAATGATCCTCGATCATCTCCAGCCGCGCCGCCAGCACCTCCTCGGCCTGATGGTCCAGGCTGAGGGCGGCGCCGGGCAGGTAGTCCAGCAGGGTTTCCATCGCCGGATGGAACAGCGGCACCCAATGCTCCATGCCGGGATGGCGGCGGCCCTCGGAGATCGACAGGTACAGCGGGTCTTCCGCCGCACCTGGGCCGAACGCCTCCCGCCAGCCGGTGCGGAAGCGGGTGACGGAATCGGGATCGAGCGGCACTTCGGAGACCGGGCGCAGCGCCAGCGCCGGCAGGTCGGCGCCGCTCCGCTGGGTGGTGGGATCGAAGCGGCGCATCGTCTCGATGGTGTCGCCGAACAGGTCGAGCCGCACCGGCTCCGGCTCCCCGGCGGGGAAGAGGTCTATGATGCCGCCGCGCAGCGCGTATTCGCCCGGCTCCATCACCGTGCCGGCCCGGCCGTAGCCGTTCGCCTCCAGGAACCGCGTCAGCTCTTCCGGCCGGACAGTGCCGCCGGGGGCGAGGCGCAGGCTGGTGCCGCGGAAGGCCGCGCGCGGCGGTACGCGCTGGAGCATCGCGTTCACGGTGGCGAGCACGAGGCGCGGTCCGGCGGCGGGCTCCAGCAGGCGGGTGAGGGTCGCGATGCGTTCCGAGACGATGGCGGGGTTGGGGGAAACACGGTCGTACGGCAGGCAATCCCAGGCGGGGAAGCGCAGCACTTCGAGGCGCGGGGCGAAGAAGGCCAGCGCCTCGGCGAGCCGGGCCATGCGCGCATCGTCCCGCGCCAGATGCAGCACCGGGCCCGCATGCTCGGCGGCGCGGCGGGCGAGCAGGGCCG
>DATKQI010000378.1:0-8282 GCA_035532755.1 Acetobacteraceae bacterium | reverse complement strand
CGGTGCCCATGCCGAACACCCCGCCGGCATAGACCGGGCCGGTGAGCACGGCATCCTTCAGCGTGGGCTTGCCCATCGCCGGCATCAGGTAGCCGAGAGAATCGAGAATCACGTCCACCCGGCCGGCTTGCAGATCGAGATCGCGCTCCTGCGTGGTGGGGTAGGTGCGGATCGTCACGTCATTCTTGAAATACTTGTTCAGGAACGCGGCCTGGATGGTGGAGACCTGCACGCCGATGGTCTTGCCCTTCAGCAGCGTGCGCAGCTTCGCGATCTCCGCCATCGCCGCCTTCGGGTGCTTCGTCAGATCGAGCCGCACGCCCTTGTCCGGCAGGGAGGTGGCGAGCGGGCTTGATTTCAGCACGGCGAATTCGCTCGGCGTCTGCGCGTAGGGCACGGAGAAGCTGATCACCTTCTCGCGCTGCGCGGTGATGGCCATGCCGTCCATGATCGCATCGTACTTGCCGGCGGTGAGGCCGGGGATCACGCCGTTCCAGTCCTGCGCGATCAGCACGCATTTCACCTTCATATGCGCGCACAGATAGGTGACGAGATCGGGCTCGAACCCGATGATCTTCCCGCCGGGGGTGGACATGTTCCAGGGAGGATACGCGCCTTCGGTGGCGATGCGCACGGTCTTCCAGGTGGTCGCCCAGGCAGGGGCGGAAATCGCCCCGGCCAGCAGGACCGCGGGCAGCATCGCCCGCCCCAAATGCGACGCGAAACGCGACATGTTCACGACAGCCCCCCTTGTTGTCCGGCCGATGTTGCACTGCGATTACCGGCCGCGGGGAGTAGGGCATGATTCCGGCGGGGGCACAATCCGACGCGCCCGGGGTATCGCGGTCTTGACGCAGCCGCCATCCCCACCCTCGAATGGCCGCCCCACCGAAAGCGGAACACGCATGACCGCCCCCCCGGACATCTCTCCAGACATTCTCGACGAAACCCGAGACGGCATCCTTCGCATCACGTTCAACCGGCCGCAGGCGCGCAACGCCTTCACCTTCGCGATGTACGAACGGCTGGCGGAGCTGTGCCGCATGGCGGAGGAAAGGAGCGACATCCGCGCGGTGCTGCTGACCGGAGCGGGCGAAAAGGCGTTCGCCGCGGGCACCGACATCTCCCAGTTCCGCGCATTCTCCACCCCGGAGGATGCGATCGGCTACGAGGAGCGGATCGGCCGGGTGGTGGGCGTGGTGGAAGCGTGCGGGAAGCCCACGATCGCCGCCATCGCCGGGGCCTGCACCGGCGGCGGGGCGGCCATCGCGGCGGCATGCGACCTGCGCATCGCCGCCCCCAACATCCGCTTCGGCTTTCCCATCGCCCGCACGCTGGGCAACTGCCTGTCGATGTCCAACTACGCCCGCCTCGCCGCCCTGATCGGCCCTGCCCGCGTGACCGAGATCATCTTCACCGCCCGGCTGGTGGAGGCGGAGGAAGCGAAGACGATCGGGCTGGTGCACGAGGTGGTGGCGGACATCGCCACGCTGATGCCCCGGGCCGAGGCGGTGGCGCAGACGGTTGCGGAAAACGCCCCGCTCACGCTCCGCGCCACGAAGGAGGCGCTGCGCCGCCTGCGCCCGGCGTTCGGCTCCGAGGACGGGCGGGACCTGATCCTGATGTGCTACATGAGCGCCGATTTCCGCGAGGGGATGGACGCCTTCCTGAACAAGCGCAAGCCGGCCTGGACCGGGCATTGAGCGTCTTCCAGCAGAACATCGAGGCAGCATGAGCGACCTTCCCCTCGCCCGCTTCAAGGTGATCGACCTGACCCGCGTGCGTGCCGGCCCCACCGCGGTGCGCCAACTGGCCGACTGGGGCGCGGATGTGGTGAAGGTGGAGGCGCGGGAGGGCGACGGCGGGCTGGGCGGAGCGCGCCACGGGCCGGATTTCCAGAACATCCACCGCAACAAGCGCAGCCTCACGCTCGACCTGAAGAAACCCGAGGGCGTGGCGATCCTCAAACGGATGGCGGCGGCGGCGGACGTGCTGGTGGAGAACTATCGCCCCGATGTGAAGACCCGGCTCGGCATCGACTACGAGAGCCTCCGCGCGATCAATCCGCGGCTGGTCTATGCCTCCATCTCCGGCTTCGGGCAGGATGGCCCGTACCGGGACCGGCCGGGCTTCGACCAGATCGCCCAGGGCATGGGCGGGCTGATGTCGATCACCGGGCTGCCGGGCCAGGGGCCGGTGCGGGTCGGCATTCCGGTTGCCGACCTCACCGCCGGCATCTTCTGCGCCATGGGCATCCTGGTGGCACTGCTGGAGCGGGAGGTGTCCGGCCAGGGGCAATGGGTGCAGGCCTCGCTGCTGGGCGCGCAGATCTCAATGCTCGATTTCCAGGCCGCGCGCTGGCTGATGGATGGGGAGGTGCCGGGCCAGGCCGGCAACAATCACCCGACCTCCATCCCCACCGGGGTGTTCGCCACCGCCGACGGCCACATCAACATCGCCGCCGCCGGGGGAGACATCTACCGCCGGCTGTGCGATGCACTGGGGGCGCCGCAGCTTGCCGCCGACCCGCGCTTCGCGACCGCTGATGCGCGCTCGGCCAATCGCGACGCGCTGAATGCGGAGATCGAGGCGATCACCCGGACCGTCGCCTCCGCCGAGTGGGTGGAGCGGCTGAACCGGGCGGGCGTGCCGTCCGGCCCGATCAACCGGATCGACGAGGTGTTCGCCGATCCGCAGGTGCGGCATCTGGGCATGGCAGCGCCCGTGGATCACCCCGCGCTCGGCCGCATCGACCTCGTCGGCCAGCCGATCACGCTGAGCCGCACGCCCTGGGCCCTGCGCAGCCCGACGCCCGAGGCCGGGGAGCATACCGACGCCGTGCTGCGCGAGCTCGGCTACGACGCCGACGCGATCGCAAGGCTGCGGGACGACGGGGTGGTGTAGCCGGTCAGGCCCTGGGCAAGGTCGGACGGGCAATCTCGTCCACCGGGCGGTGCGCCCAGTCCTGCGCGGGGGCGCGGGCAAGAACGCGCTTCTGCGCCTCCTCCAGCGCCGCGGCCGCCGCCGGATAATCCATCGTCAGCACCTGCCCGCTTTCGGCGATCTTCCGGCCGTCCACGTAAACGGCGCGGATCGCCCGGTCCCCCGCCGCATAGATCAGGGCGCGGAGCGGATCGTGCGCCGGCCGCATCGCCGGGTGCGCGAGATCGACCAGCACGAGATCGGCCCGGCACCCCGGCGCGAGCCGGCCGATGTCGTCGCGCCCCAGCGCGCGGGCGCCGTGGATCGTCGCCGCCTCGAACAGTTCCGTCGTCGTCAGCGTGCGCGGCGTGCCGGCCTGGGTGCGGGCGAGGTAGGCGACGAGGCGCAGTTCATCCAGCATGTTGTGCGGATAGGTGTCCGTGCCGATGCCGATGTGCACGCCCCGGCGGCGGTAGCGGCCGAAATCCTTGAGCGTGATGCCGCGCCGGGCAAATACGGTCGGGCAATGCGCGACGGTCGTGCCGCTGTCCGCCAGCAGGCCGAGATCGCGGTCGGTGTGCCAGCGCGTGGAGGGATGATCGTCGAGAAAGATCGCGTGGCCGACGATCGAACGGCCCGACAGCACGCCCAGATGATCGAGCCACCCGATCGGGGTGAGGCCGTGGCGCCGGGTGATCTCGTGGAACTCGACGACCGACTGCGCGGCGTGGGTCTGCCACGGCAGGCCGCGCGCCTGCGCCTCGGCGAAGCTCGCGCGCAGCAGCTCCTCGCTGCACGTGTCGATCTGTGCCGGCGTCACCATGCCCGACAGCCGGCCGGAGGGGTGCGCGCGGGCGCGGTCGATCAGCGCGAGCGCTTCTTCCATCGCCCGCATGCCCGCCGGCTCGTCCCATTCATATTCCACGCTGTGGCCGTTGCGGGTGGACCAGCCGGCGGAGCGGAACATCGGCGCGACGCAGACGCGCAGGCCGCTTTCCGCGAGCAGATCGAGCCAGCCCTCGTGCGGCATCGACAGGTCGGCCACCGTCGTCACGCCTGACAGCATCATCTCGCCGAGCGCGACCCGCACGCAATGCGGCTTCGCTTCCGCATCCGCGCGGAAGATCGGCATGTACTCGTAGAGCGAGGAATGATACAGGCCGGGGCTGCCGATCTCGTCGGTCAGCCCCTTGTTCATCGGCTCCGTGGAGGGGTGGCTGTGGATGTCGATCAGGCCGGGCATGACCATCAGGCCCGCGCCGTCGATCACGGTCTCCGCCGCCCCCGCGTAGTTCCGGCCCACGAAGCTCAACGTATTGCCCTGGAAGGCGACATCCGCATCGGCCATGTACATGTGGGCCTGCGCTGCCGCATCCCACGCGACGACCCATCCGGCCTTGCGGATCAGCGTGACGGGATCGGGCTCAGCCATGGGGTGCCGGTTCGTGCGCCGCGAAATGCTGCGCGATCGCCTCGCCGGTGGCGATCCACACATCGGGCATCGTCCGTGCCCAGGACAGGAACTCCCGCAGCAGGCGCAGCCGCATCGGCCGACCGCTGACCTGCGGATGCAGCACGGTGGTGACCATGCCGCCCCATTCCCGCGTCTCTTCCAGCTCGTCCTTCCAGATCGACAGCACGTGCTCGCGCGGGAACAACGGGCGGGGGCTGAAGCGGTTGGACAGGCCGAACATCCAGTCGTCGTAGCTCGCCGTCACCGGCAATTCGATCACGCCGGGGCTGCCGTCGGCCAGCACCTGGCGATACGGGCGCACATCGTCGCGCCAGGAGCTGGAATAGAGGAACCCCCGCCGGCGCAGGCTCGCCCGCAGTTCCTCGCAGCTTTCGCCATAGGGCGCACGGTATCCCTTGGGCACGACGCCAAGGCGGCGGCGCAGCGTCTCCAGCCCGCGTTCCAGCTCGTCCTCGATCATCGGGTCGCCCGGGTCCGGCATCAGGTGGTAGAAGCCGTGATGCGCGATCTCGTGCCCATCCCGCGCGATGGACTCGGCAAGGCCCGGATGCGCCTCGATCGACCAGCCGGTGACGAAGAAGGTGGCCTGGAGCTGCTGCTCGCGCAGCAGCTCCAGCAGTTTCGGCACGCCCACGCGCGCCTCGTAGCCGCCATAGGACATGGTGACGAGCCGCTGCGCGTGCGCCGGGTCCTTGCTGGTCCAGGCGGATTCGGCATCGACATCGAAGGAGAGAAACATCGCCGCGCGAAACCCTTCGGGCCACGGCAGCACGGGTGCGGCCGGCGCGGGGTTGGCCGGGCGGTGCGGCACGCGCTCCATGGCCTCACTTCCCGGCATTGCCCCCCTACTTTCCTGCATTGATCGTCACCTTGTCGATCGCGTCGCCGGAGAGATGCCACTTGGCGAGGATCTTCCCGTACGTGCCGTCGGCCACCATCTGCTGCAGCGCGCCCGCCAGCGCGGTCTGCAACTGCGTGTCCTTCTTCGACACGCCGATGCCGGTGAGCTGGGAGCTGATGGGCTTGCCCAGCGGGGCGTATTTGCCGGGTTCCTTGCCCATGACGTACGGCAGCGTCTCGCTCCCCTGCATCGCCGCGTCCACCCGGCCCTGTTCCAGCTGCAGCCGGGCATCGGCGGAGCCTTCGGTGCCGATCACCTTGATCGGCTTGCGGCTGGCCGGGGCGCAGTGCGCCACGCTCCAGGCTGCGATCTCCTTCACGAAGCTCGTCCGCCGGCTCGCGCCCACCGTGTGGCCGCAGATCGCGAGCAGGTTCGGGTATTTGGCGTTGTTCGCCGCGAGAATGTAGAATTGCGGGCCGGATTTCATATAGTCCACGAAGCTCGCCGCATTGTGGCGGCTCGCGAGGTCGGACATGCCGGACAGGATGATGTCCACCCGCCCGGTATCGACGGCGGCCAGCATCTGGTCGAACGAGGTTTCCTGCCACTTCATCTTCACGCCGAGCTTCGCCGCCAGCGCGTTGCCGAGATCGACATCGAGCCCGGTGAGCGCGTTCGTTGCCGGATCGCGCATGTCGATCGGCGGATAGTTGGGCACGATGGCGGCGATGATGGCGCCGCGCTTGGCGATGGCCGCGGGCAGATCGCCCGCGTGCGCCACACCCAACTGGGCGATGCCAACCTGGGCCACGCCCGTAAGCAGCGCGAGCCCGACGGCAAGACCGATCTTCCTCATGCTTGTTCCCCTTCCTGTTTCACACTGCTTGTTTCAGGCAATCACCGCGGAGAGGAAGGCGCGCGTGCGCTCCTCCCGCGGGGCATTCAGCACACCGGCGGCGGGGCCGGATTCCACGATCAGCCCGTGATCCATGAAGACCACGCGGTCCGCCACTTCGCGGGCGAAGCCGAGTTCGTGGGTGACGACCATCATCGTCATCCCGCTCCGCGCCAGCTCCTGCATCACCGCCAGCACCTCGCCCACCAGTTCGGGGTCGAGCGCGGAGGTGGGTTCGTCGAACAGCATCAGCGCCGGGTGCATCGCGAGCGCGCGGGCGATGGCCACACGCTGCTGCTGCCCGCCGGACAGGCTGGCCGGATAGGCGTTTGCCTTGGCGGCCAGCCCCACCCGCTCCAGCAGCGCGTGCGCCTCCTCCATCGCTTCCGCCCGATCCCGCGCCAGGACCTGCACCGGCCCCTCGGTCACGTTCTCCAGCGCGGTCATGTGCGGGAAGAGGTTGAAGCGCTGGAACACCATGCCGGTCTTCAGCCGCTGCCGCGCGATCTCCCGCTCGCCCAGCGGGTGCAGCGCCCCGCCCGCCTGCCGGTAGCCGGCCAGCTCGCCATCCACCCAGATCGCGCCGCGATCGATCTCCACGAGCTGGTTCACGCAGCGCAGCAGCGTGGTCTTGCCGGAGCCGGAGGCGCCGATGACGCACACCACCTCGCCGGCCGCGATATCGAGCGAAACGCCGCGCAAGGCATGGAACGCGCCGAAGCTTTTCTCCACGCCGACGATCGAGAGGAGCGGACACGCACCCGTGGTCCCGCTCATCGTGCGGTTCCCATGCCGCGGGCGAAGCGCCGTTCGAGCAGCATCTGCAACGGCATCAGCGCGGTCATCACCACGAGATACCAGAGGCCGGCGACGATGAGCAGCTCGATCACCCGCGAATTCGCGTAATAGATGTCCTCCGCGTTGTGCAGCACCTCGGAATACTGGATCACGCTGGCGAGCGAGGTGAGCTTCACCATGCCGATGAACTCGTTGCCGAGCGGCGGGATCACCACCCGCATCGCCTGCGGCAGGATGATCCGCCGCAGCGCGCGCAGCCGTGTCATGCCGATCGCCTTCGCCGCCTCGTGCTGGCCGACATCGACCGCGAGCAGCCCGCCCCGGATCACCTCGGAGGTGTAGGCGCCCTGGTTGATGCCGAGGCCGAGCAGGGCGGCAATGAACGGCGTCATCACATCGACCGTGTGCGCGGTCCAGACGCCGGGAATGCCGAGGGTGGGAAACACCAGGGCGAGGTTGAACCACAGCAGCAGCTGCAGGATCACCGGCGTGCCGCGGAACAGCCACGTGTAGCCGATGGCCGTTCCCGCCAGCACCGGGTTCGCGGAATTGCGCATGATCGCGACGCTGACGCCGAGCACGATGCCGAGCGCCATCGCCAGCACCGCCATCACCACGGTGTTGACGATGCCGCGCAGGATCACCGGTGCGAACAGGAAGCGCCCGACATAGGACCATTCGATCATCCCGTGCGCGAAGGCCCGGCCGAGCAGGGCGAGGAGCGCGAAGATGAGTGCTGCCGACAGCCATCGCCCCCAGCGATGCCGATGCACGATCCGCAGCGCCGCGACATCGGGCAATGCCATGGCACCGTGCGGCGCCGCGGACGGCCCCGGCGTGCTCATCGGTGCTGCGCGCCCTGGATCATCCGCTCCCCCGCCGGTTCCCCCACGCCGACCTGCGCGGTGATCGGCCCGTACGCGTCCGGCCGGCGGTGGGAGGCGAAATGGAACATCTTGTCCTTGCCCTGGCGGCAGGCATCCAGGTCGCATTCGGCGAGGATGATTTCGTCGGCCAGGGTTTGCGCGGCGGCGACGATGCGCCCGTTCGGATCGACGATGCAGGACCCGCCGATCAGCCCCGCGCCATCCTCCTCCCCCGCTTTCGCCACCGCGATCGCCCAGGTGGCGTTCATGTAGGCGTTGGCCTGCACCACCAGCTGCGAATGGAAGGTGCGCAGTTCCGCACTTTCCGTCTCTCCGCCGTTCGGATCGTAGGCGGCCGAGTTGTAGCCGAGGCAGACCAGTTCCACGCCCTGCAGCCCCAGCACCCGCCATGCCTCCGGCCAGCGCCGGTCGTTGCAGATCATCATCCCCAGCACCCCGCCGCCCAGCGCCGCAGGCGCGCGGAAG
>DATKQI010000377.1:0-10145 GCA_035532755.1 Acetobacteraceae bacterium | reverse complement strand
CATCCGCGTAGCACACCGTCGGAAGCGTTCCGGTAATGACCACCCGGTCGTAGCACGACAAAACCCCCGCTATCTGCTCGTCATAGCGATCCAACAGAGTGCCAACCATCGTTCCCTCGACCACCGCAGCCCACGGGCAGATAGGCTACTACCCTTTTTGGTTCCGGCTCAGCCGGCTTAGGGATCGTGCGGTCGATCGGCACCAAGGTGTCGTCGCGGCAGAATCTGACCCGCAGCGGATAGGCCGGTTCCGTACCGGCCGGCAGGTCGGGCCGCGCCAGCCGGCTGCAGTGTGGCTGATCCCCGAGATCAAGCACCCGTTCGACCCGACGGCCGCCGCGACAGCGGCAGGCCATGTCCAGCAAGCGCCCCGGCGGCGGTCCGGCAAGCGGGTCGCTCTGATCCATCTCGGTTGGCAGACGCCGCAGGATCACCGCGATCCGGCCCAGCGCCGCCGGCTCCAGCGCGTCGGCAAGCCCGGCAAGGTTGGCTGACGAAACGCTCGGCAGCACCAGCACGTCGCTATCGGCTGCCCGCTGCTTCCGCAGTGCCGCCGCCAGTTCATGGCCAAAGCTGTCGGCGCGACCGCGGCGAAGGCCGCGGCGCAACCGGCGCAGGGCCTCGGCCGCCGAGCCGGAGGCCCAGGGAGGCAGGCGGCTACAGGCCGCAAGGATGGCGGCCCGTCCGCGTCCCCCTGCCCCGCTCGTCTGATACTGCTGATACTGCGCGCTGAAGGTCGGCAGGACGTTCACCGGACGGGACTCAGGCCGGCCGCCGAACGTCTGGTGTGCCAGGATCAGCGGCGCCAAGCCACGCTGCATGGCGGCTTCGGCGACCGCCTCGACATAGCCCAGATGGTGTCCGGCCGGACCGCTCAGCCCGGGATCGGCGAGAATCAGCCGCACCGGCGACCGCTCCATGGCTGACAGGCCGGGTGTTCGCGTGCCTCTGCGGGATCGATCATGCCAATGACTGCCGAACCAATGACGCTGCCAATCGCGCATGAGCGTCAGGGGCGTCAAGGCGGCGCCTGGCACGCTGTCGCGGCGGTCCGGCCTTGCGAGCGGCCGGACAAATCCTTTCGCCTCGCCAGAACGGATGCGCTAGAATGCTGTCAAACGCAGCAGTGACAGCATTCGCCGAGGCCGCCGTGGCAACTCTGACCGTGAGAAATCTCGACGCCGCCGTCGTCAGGCGGCTTCGCATCCGCGCGGCCGAACACGGCCGCTCCGCCGAGGCGGAGCACCGGGAAATCCTCAGGACAGCGCTGACCGACGCACAGCCGCCGCCGGCCCGCCAGCAGGCGGCGGACCGCCTGGCCGAGTTCCGGCGGCGGACCGCCGGGCGCGGCTCGCCCATGGCAGCCGAACTGCTTGCGGAAGCGCGGGCCGGGAGGCTGCGATCATTGGTCGGGACCGATACCTGACGTGACACTCGTCATCGATGCTTCGGTGGGCCTGAAATGGGTTCTGCAGGAGGCGGACAGTCTTCTGGCGGAGCGGCTGGTCCGGAGCGAGGTGGATCTGCTCGTCCCGGACTTCTGGCTGAACGAGGCCTGCAACGTCCTCTGGCTCCAGGTGCGGCGCAAGCTGTTCACGCCGGACGAAGCGCGGGAAGCGCTGGCGCTGCTGCGTCGGCAGGTGGAACCGACACCGACTGCGGAACTCGGTCTGCATGGCATCGCGCTGGAGATCGGCCTCGCCGTCAACCACAGCACATACGACACCTTGTATGTCGCCTTTGCCGTCGCCATGGGAGCAGAGAGGGTCGTCGTCGCCGACGGGCCCTTCGTGACGGCGATGCGGACCCATCCCGATCCCGCCCTGGCGGGTATCCTCCTGCCGCTTGCCGCATGGGCCAGCGGTCAGGGCGTGTAAGGACCTGCGCGAGACAAGGCAGGGCGAACCCGACGTTCGTGTCATGAGGTGCAAAGTGACGGGCGGGGCGAGACGACGGGAACCTGGAGCGGCCCGGTCTCAATCCGACGACAGTCTGCCTGCCACGGCATATTCTTGAATAAAGGCAATGGTCTGATAGGCATTCGGCGACGCAGGTTCAATTGGGACGGCCTGCGCCGCCGGGCACTGATCGCCACCCTCACCTAATTCCTTTGCGCGAATCACCGCGGCGCTGGCGATGATTTGCGTCAGGCCGTTCTGGCCTTTCATCAGTTCCGGCGGCTTTGCGGCTGGCGTCTCGTCCCTCCGGCAGCGGTCCGGCCTTGCGGACGGAATGGCGCTCCACTTGATCGCTATACGGCTAAGCCGTATACGCCGGCATGGACATTGAGTACGACCTCGAGAAGGACGCGACCAACCTGGCGAAGCACGGTGTGCCGCTCGCCCTTGGTGCCATCGTTCTCGAAAATCGCATTGGAGAGATCGTCGACGATCGCCACGACTACGGTGAGATCCGCATCAATGCCTTCGGGCCGGTCGCAACCCGGCTGTTCGTCTGCACCGACACGATGCGCGGTGAGACCCAGCGGTTGATCTCGGTTCGCAAGGCCAGCCGACAGGAGCAAAACACATGGCTACGGTAAAAGTCACCCCCGCGATGGTTCAGCAGGCGTTGCAGGAGACCGACTGGGCGACGGTTGATGCCCAGACCGATGAGGACATCGCGCGTCACGTCGCCAGTGATCCGGACGCGGCGCCGATCCTGAGCGAGGACGAGACAGCCGCGGCCATCGCCCGCTCGGTTCGCAAGCAATTGGGCATCTCGCAGGCCGAATTCTCCGCGCGATACCATGTGCCGATCGGCACGCTGCGCGACTGGGAGCAGAACAGAAAGCAACCCGACGCGCCGGCCCTGGCCTATCTGCGCGTGATCGCCCGGGAACCGGTGATGGTCGCGCGAGCGCTTCGGCGCCAGGCGGCGTGATGGGCCGGAACTAACGAAACGCCCTCCTGGTACGCATAAGCAGGCAGAATGAGAACGCTGCGGCGCGCCAGCCGCGGAAATCCGCCAAAGATGCTCGGCTCCCCCTTCAGGGCCGAGGGTTGGGAGTATCCACCGCAACGGTGAGGAGCATGGGCATGAGGAATTTCATCGCGATCGCCGAGCCTACCGATGACGGCCGGACCTGGTGGATCAGCTTCCCGGGCCTGCCGGGGGTGATCTCGGCCACGAACGGGCCGGAGCAGATCGCGGCCCAGGCCCGGGATGCGCTGGCTTCCGCTTGCGAAGCCGGTGTGGTGTTGCCGCTCGCGGTTGAGGACGGCGGGATCCCTGCCTATGACCTCAGCGAGTACCACAACCCACCGGTCGTGCTGGTACCGTACGAGGCGCCGGTGCCGGCGACAGCAGCGTGAGACAAGGGACCCAGCAATCTTGGCGCTGAAGGAGGAGGCGGGAGCATGAGCGACCTCTACGACACCGACGTCCTGCTGTGGTCCGAGCAACAGGCCGCGCTGTTACGCCGCCGGGCCGCCGGCGAACTGGTCAACGACGCCGAGCTGGACTGGCCCAACATCGCCGAGGAGATCGAGAGCGTGGGAAGCGAGCAACGGCACGCTGTCGAGTCGCTCCTGCTGCAGGCGCTGCTCTACCGGCTCAAAGCCGAGGCGTGGCCGTTGTCGCGGGACGTGCCGCACTGGCAATCCGAAGCTCGGCTGTTCAGGGCCCAGGCTCGCCGCCGGTTCGTGCCATCCATGCGCCGGAGGATCGACGTCGCCGGCCTCTACCACGACGCGGTCAAGGCCCTGCCGGACACGATCGACGATCAGCCGCCGCTGCCGGTGTCGGAGGTCTGCCCGGTCACGCTGGACGCGCTGTTGGCCGAGGACTGACGCAGGCGTGCGTGTTCCAGTGGATCGTGAACGGTCATTCCAGTCGATGATGAACGCTGATTCCAGCGGATCGTGAACACCGATTTCGGTGACCATGAACGCTGGGCGGCGTGTCATGGCGAGCCCTGAACTGCCGACAGTCTTCAACCACGGGTAGTCCTGACCCTTTGCCGAACGGTGGGGGAAGGGGATGCCAGGCGAGAGATTGTCGATGCGGAAGATACGCGAGGTGCTGCGGCTGCGGTTTGCCCAGGGGCTGAGCCAGAGGGCGATCGGGCAAAGCCTGGGGGTTAGCCCGCCGGGCTGCGAACGCACCGCGAACGCCGGCCCGGTCCTACTGCATCCCAAGCCGGCACCGCCGAAGCCGCGCCGGCCCGCTCGGCCCGAGCGCTGGGAGGCTGCGATCACCGAACTTCTCACCTTACAGGCGGGATACGCCGCCTGGCTCGAGGCCCGGCCCGAAGCCACGCGCGCGAGTGCCACCGGCGAGGCGCTGCAGGCCATCGTCGATCTCGATCCAGACGAACTGGCCGCCATCCAACCGCCGCGCGGATTCGGTCGTGATTAGCCCCCCGCACGAGTCTTCGCCGCCCCGCGCCCGCGGCACCTTGGCGCCACCGATATCCCACGCCGACACACCAGGTAGCCGCATTCACCGAATCAGCGAAAATCTGCTTGACAAGAAAAATCCCTCACAAGCCCGGCCATGACTGCGATGATCGCATCGCGGCAGCACGACTCATTTATTTCGTCCCGAGCCCTTGAAGGCCCCGACCACCTCGTAGCCGGCTCAGCCCGGGACGGATGCGCCGTCGGCCGGCCGCACCTGGATCGGCGCGAATGCCGCGTCCTGTGCCAGCACCACCAGCCCCTGGCGTTCCAGTTCCAGGCCGGCCAGGAAGGTGCTCGCCCAGGCGGAGCGCCGGCGCAGCCTGACCCGCGCCGGATTGCCGCCCTCCATCCGGGCGGCCGGCAGCAGCTGGCCGAGCGATGCGCCGTCCGGCAACGCCGCCAGCAGCCGGAGCAGGCGCTGACGAGCGTCCAGCACGCCGTGCAGGTCCTGCCAGGCCGGCCGGTAGACCGACGCGGTGTCCACGTCCGATGACCCGTCGTCGAACAGCGCCATGGCGGCCCAGAGGAACTCGATGACGTCGACCTGGGGCGCCGGTTCGGGTTCAGTCCCGGCCCGCTCCGGTTGGCCGGGCCCAAAAAAATCGTGGCCGAGCTGCGGCCGGCGTTCGAGCCATGCGGCGAGTGCCTGGGCCGCCTGCAGATCGCGCAATCGCGCGCGCAGCTGCCCCGCTTCCCGGGCGGCGTCCTGCTGCGCCGGGCTGCCCGCCGGCAGCAGCAGGCGCGAGCGCAGCAGCACGAGCCAGGCCGCCATGACCAGCCAGTCGCCCTGCTGGCCGAGCGGGGTGACACGCCCGGCGACGTGCAGGGCGGCGGCCAGCTGGTCGAGCAGCGCGGGCAAGGAAATCCGCGCCAGGTCGATTTTTTGGGCCCGTGCCCGGGCGAGCAGCTGCGCCAGCGGGCCGGCGAAGCTGTCGAGCACGAGAAATGGGCTGGCCAGCGGAGGATCGCCGTCTCCCGCCTCGTCCAGCCCGATCGGCGGATCGGCCGTCGGCGCGTCCATTGGGCCGAACACTCAGCCCGCCGGACGCGGCACGGGGCCAAAAAACCGCAGCGCCGGCCAGCGTGCGGCCAGGCTGGCGATTGCCGCGTGCGGGATGTCGCCGGCGGTGAAAAAACCGTAGCCGACCACCGCATGTCCGCGCGGCAGCCGGCGCCCCGTTGTCGTCGCGGGCCGCTCGGCCACCTGACGCAGCCGGTCGGTGATGCCCCAGTGCGCGGCCAGCCAGGCCAGCGCGTCCGGGTGGCTCGAGCCGAGAGCCAGGATGTCGCCTGGCACCGGCAGCAGCGCGTGCAGGTCGAACGGGCAATTTTGGGCCCGCCCAACCTGCGCCACCGCGCGTGCGTGATGGGCCTCGACCCGCGCCCGAAACTGGCGCGCCAGGATGTGGCAGCCGGCAATGGAGAGGGTCCGCCGACCCGCCGGCTGGGCGGCGGCGAGGTGGAACAGATCCTCCTCGATCCGGTCGGTATCGAGCCGCCAGGGGATGACGCCGGCGCCGCGCGCCGCAGCGGCGAACGCCGCCACCGGTTCCGCCGGCCCGCTGACCGTCAGGTGGTGGTAGAGCCAGACCGGTGCTGCGTCCCCGGCGGACGGGCGGGCCGCAAGCGGCCGCCGACCCCGCCGGCGCGGTGCCCCCGGTGCGGCGTTCGGCGCCGGGTCCGATGGTTCGGCCGGTCTGGCCGCGGGATCGTCCCAGGGGGCAGGGTAGGCATGCTCCGACCGGGGCGCGGGCGAAAAACTCACAGGTCGAGCATGCCCGCCGGGCTCTCGCTCAGCAGGCCGGCGCGTTGCACATAGCCGCGCATGGTGCGCAGGTCGCGATGCCGGGTGTGGCGCATGATGTCCTCGTCGCGTATTCCGCGCCCGTAGGCCTCGGTGATGAAGCCGACGCGCAGCGCGTGCGGGCTGAGCCGGTCGACGCCGTCCACGGCGATCCCTGCCAGGCGGATGCGATGCGCCAGGATGCGCCGGACGGCGTCGGGATGCAGCGCCGTGTCGCCGATGCCGCCGGCGGTGCTGATGCGGCGGAACAGCGGACCGGCCTGGCGCCTGGCGACCGCCTGCCAGGCGTCGAAGGCGCGCACCGGGCAGGTTTCCGCCTGTTTCCCGCGCGGCAGGCCGATTTCCGCGCCCTGTCCCGCCGGGTCGGTCTTGCCCCGCGCGATGCGCAGCCGCAGCCCGCCGGCGACGTGGGCAACATCCTCAACCCGGAGGGAAACAAGCTCGGAGCGACGCAGCGCGCCGGCGAAGCCGAACAGCAGCAAGGCGCGGTCACGCCGGCCGCGGGCGCTGGCATCGCAGGTCGCCACCAGCTGGCGCAGCATGGGGAGGGTGAGCGCCGCGGCTTTTTGCACCGGGCGGCCGTGGGCCCGAAACAGGCCCTGCAGCGGGCCCTGGATGTCGCGATGGGCGGAATTCCAGGGCAGGTCGTTGAAGCGGTGCATTTTTGCCAGCGCGGCGAGGCGGCGGCGGATGGTGGTGGGCGCGTGGGTGTCGGCCAGGCTGGCGAGGTAGGCACCGACGGTTGCCGGCGCGGCCGGGACGGGGACGAAGCCCTTGGCGGCGCACCATTGGGCAAAATGCTGCCAGTCGGCCTTGTAGGCGCGCAGCGTCGCCGGCGCCGCGGCCTGGCGCGCCAGGGTTTGGGCGTGCGCCAGGGCGGCTTTTCCCTCTTCTGTCGGGGTGGCGGCGATGGCGCGGGCCAGCGATTCCGACCCGGCGGGGACGACGTCGCCATGCAGGACGGGCGCGGGGTCGGGTGCCGATTCGGCCATGGCGGGGGAGAATCAGCGCCCGCGGCTCGGCTGGCAAGCCGAATAATTCAGTCACACGCGATAACTGGTATTATCGCGCCTATTTGGTCGTCTGACGACGCTTTCGGCTCGTCGAGTGGAACTCAGTTCTATAGTAAGAGCGCCACGCGCATCCTCCTGCAGACCGAATTCGCCGCCTTGCTGGCCCGCGCCGGCGTCAGCCAGGCCGGCTTCGCCCGCCTCACCGGCCTCACCGCCCGCCAGGTCAACAACTGGTGCCGCGGCCGTGCCGCCGTGCCGCCCTGGGACGCCGCCCTCGCCGTCCTGCTGGAGGAGCGCTCCCCGGAAGCCATCACCATGCTGGTCGACGAGACCACCTTCGCCTGGCACGAGACACTTGGCGTCTCACCAGTCGCCGAGACGGACGCCATCCGCCTCGCCATGCGCCGGCTCGCTCTTCGCTACCACCCGGACCAAGGCGGCACCGAGGCGCAGATGACCCGGATCAATGCTGCCTACGAGCAGGCAAGGACCACGCCGGCAAACCGTCCACCAGTCCAGGGCACGCCCCCTCCCCGGCCCTGATTCGCCGATCGAGGCCGCCCGTTTCCGCCACCTCAGAGGCCGATCCATTCATCGCGGGCATAATCGAAGTAGCGATCGACCCGCTCGCCGTTCCAGCGATATTTCAGGTGGCGCTCCTGGTGAGGGATGCCGACCGCGCGCGGGCGGAAGGCGCCGATGCAGTGCCCGTCAGCATGGCGGACGCTCGGATAGGCCACGCCGCTCGCGCCAGCCGCCCGAATATCTTTCGCATAGGCTTGCGAAGCGGCATAGGACTCGGCGTCGAGAATGCTGCCCCGCTGCGCGGCCGGCAGGGCGGCGACATCCTCGAATTCTGCCGTGACGGCGCCGACGAGAACGCGAAAATCCTCGCTGCGGGGCGGGTCGGCGCTATCGCGCGCGAAGACCTCGAAATGGAACACTGTCTCGGCGATGGCCGTCTCCAGCGCCGCAGCGGCATAGTAGACACCGAAACTGCCGTCGCTGAAGCGCGAGCCCTTCGGATTGAGGTGCGTAAAGGCGGCCATCACGTAGCTCGCACCCGGGCCGCTGACCCGCTCATCGGACGGCACCAAAGCAATGTCGCCGACCTCATCGCGGACCCGTGGATTGGTGAGCTGCTCAACGGCTATCAGGGCATCCCAAACCGCAGTGTCGGCGGTCAGACGCTCGAACAGATTGATCGGCGGATAGCGCGAGGCGATGACGCGCCACGCCTGCGGCCAATCGACGCGGCACGTCGGCATGCCTCAGCTCCACGGCGCCCGGGCGGCATCGAGATAGGTGCGCACGGCCGCGAGATCGGTGACGTCGCCGGCGCGCATACGCTGCAGGGGCGTCTGGCCACCGAAGGCCCGATTGGGCCGTTTGATCCAGTCGTCGGCCAGACGCGGATCGGAATAAAGCAGCTCGAGCGCCTTGTAGATGCCAGCGACGTACCCGACGCGGCGCAGGGTATCCATGGGCACACGGACGGCGTTGCCGGCCCGCCAGGCGTAGAAGGTGCGCTCGGCCGGCGCGCCGAGCAGCGCGCGGGCATCGTCGGCGGTCAGTCCCCAGGCCTGCATGATGGCAAAGAAGCCGCGCAGCGCGGCGGCCGGATCGATGGTCTGTGGTGGCGATTGCGGCCGTTCGCGGGTTTGCAGCATGGGCTAACCCCTGTTTTGCAGAAAATAGGGCTTCTACTGCTAATTTGCAAGAAACTTGGGCTTCGTGCGTCAGGGGGGGCACCGTAAATCGGCCGGAACTAACGAAACGGCCTCCTGGTACGCATAAGCGGGAGGCGCAACGTCCAGCAGATATTTTTAGCTCACCGGCGCGGCCCCAACCTTGGGTGCCCCCGCGGGAAGCCGCGTGCGCCGCGCCGCCGAGCTAAAAACGCTCTTCATTCTCGGGTGCGATCCGAAGCGTCCCTTTCGCCTTGCTTGTGAACGCTGCGGATGTTGCCCCGGTGGCTGCCCTGCCTCTTATTCCAAGATCGTCGCAAGCTTTGCCAGCACTTCGTCCACGATGGCCGACGGCACGCTTTCCAGCTTGCGCCCATGGCGAGAACCGATATCGAGGGCGCGGGCCTGGTCGCAGCGCACGACGCCCGTGGTTTTTGTGCCGGCGCCCGTCAGTGACACGGTGAAGCCCGCTGTGCGGGCGAAATTACCGCCGGTCGTGATCGGCAGCACTACGGGCGTTTTCGTGAGTCGATTGAACGCGCCCGGCGACACGATCAACACCGGGCGCGTTCCCTGTTGCTCATGGCCAGATGTGGGATCGAGCGAGACGAGATAGATGTCGCCACGCTCCATCACAGCAGCTCGCTGCCAACCGGCTTGGCGTCGAGCCATTCCCGATCTTCGGCGGTCGGTTCGGCCGAAGCATCACATTGGGCCAGTAGCTCATCGAGCGTATAGCGCGGGCGGGGCTTCGGCTCGACCACAAGTCGGCCGTTATCGACGGCGAGGCCAACCTTGGCCCCGGCCGATAAGTGCAGGACGTCGAGCAGCGCCGGGGGAACGGCCAACATGACCGATCCGCCGACCTTGCGCAGATTCGTCGTGTGCATGGCATTCTCCATCACCAGAAGTTATACGAGAATATAACTCGCTACGCGCCGCCCTTCAATGCCTGCCTGGCCAGAACTAACCAACTGGCCTCCTGGTACACATAACGGGACGTAACCAGAACGGCCCGGCGGTCCGGGCGCAGAAATCCGCCAAATTCGCGTGGCTGCCATCGGCCGACCCTTCGGCGGCGATAACGGAAAACAGTTGGTTTCCGCACACTCCGTGTCGGGTCAGGAACCAACCCAAGATCGAGGAAAATCCTGCACGAAAAACCATGTCGGATTGAATAGGTGTGCGGAAACCAGCGCAGCAAGGTTTTCCGACACCCCTCAAATCGCCTTATGCT
>DATKQI010000376.1:0-2740 GCA_035532755.1 Acetobacteraceae bacterium | reverse complement strand
TCTCCAAGGCCGTGATGATCGCGGTCGTCATCTTCTGGGCCGCCTCGGCGTTCGAGCGCATCCGCACCCTGCTGTTCCTGCAGGCGGCCAGCGTGACCCTGATCGGCATCGTCACGATCTGGAAGGGAAGGTCGCTGCAGGGCCGCCTGGATGGCGTGTTGGGCGGGATGTACGCCAACCCGAACGATCTCGCGCTGTCGCTGGCCATCGTCATCCCGTTGTGTTTCGCCTTTTTACTGCTCAGCAAAAGCCGCCTGCGCCAGCTTGTTTGGGGAGCGGTGATTGTGGCCATGATTTATGCCGTCACGCTGACCTACTCGCGCGGCGGGCTGCTGTGCGTGCTGACCGCCGTAGGCCTCTGCGTGTGGCAGTTTGGTGTCCGCGGCGGGCGCCGCTGGCTGCCGGTCACGACCGCCCTGGCCTTCATCGTCCTGCTGGCGGCGGCCGGCCCCTCCGGCTACGGGCAGCGCATCGCCACCATTTTCAATCCGGCCTCCGACCCCACGGGCTCCGCCCAGGCGCGATTGGCGCTGCAATATAGGGGCGTGGCCGTCACCTTCGATCATCCGCTGCTGGGGGTCGGGCCCGGCAATTTCGAGGTCCTCTCGGGCAACTGGCACGTGAACCACGACTCCTTTATGCAGATGGCCTCCGAAGGTGGTCTGCCGGCGCTCCTGCTGTTTACCCTGATGCTGTGGCGCGCCTTTGTCGATCTGCGCGCCGCCGCCAAGGCGGAGCGGGAGGAGGTGCGGATTTTCGCGGGGGCGCTGCGAGCGTCGCTGGCAGCCTTCGTCGTGGGCGCGTGCTTCGCCAGCGTGGCCTATCTGTTCATGCCCTATGTCCTGGTGGGGTATAGCTGCGCCCTGAAGCGCATCGGCCGGCAGGAGGACGTCCCGCCGCAGAGGTTGCCGGCGGCCCAAGGCCTGCGGGAGTTCCCATGTGCGGGATAGCCGGACTGTGGGACACGCGCCCCGGCTACGCCGCCGAGGCGGCGGTGGTGCGCCGGATGTGTGGCGCCATCGTCCATCGTGGGCCCGACGACGAGGGAACCTATGTCCACGGGCCCGCCGGCCTCGGCATGCGGCGCTTGAGCGTCATCGGCCTCTGCGACGGGCATCAGCCCATCCACAACGAGGACCAAACCGTCTGGGTGGTGTTCAACGGCGAGATTTATAACTTCCCCGAGCTGCGGGCCGATCTCGAGGCCCGCGGGCACCGCTTCTACACCCACACCGATACCGAGGTCATCGTTCACCTCTATGAAGACCTGGGCGCCGATTGCGTCCACAAGCTGCGCGGCATGTTCGCCTTCGCGCTGTACGACCAAAACGCGCGCCAGCTGCTGCTCGTGCGGGATCGGCTGGGCATCAAGCCCCTGCACTACGCCCACGCCGGCGGCCGCCTGCTCTTCGGCTCCGAGATCAAGTCGCTGCTCGCGGCCGCGCCGGAATTGGCCGAGACCGATCCGGCGGCGCTGCTGCAGTATTTCCAGTTCGGCTACATTCCCGATCCCGCCACCGCGTTCTCCTCGATCCGGAAGCTGCCTCCGGGGCACCTGCTGGAGTACACCCGCGGTGAAGTGAAGATCCGGCGGTACTGGGATCTGCCGGCATTTGGCGCCCACACACCGATTTCCGAGGAGGCGCTCCTGGAAGAGATGGAGCATCGGCTGGCGGAGGCGGTGCGCATCCGCCTGCTCGCCGACGTGCCCCTGGGCGCCTTTCTCAGCGGCGGCACCGACTCCTCGGTGGTGGTGGCGCTCATGGCTCGCGCCATCTCCGGCCCCCTGAAGACGTTCACGATCGGCTTCGAGCAAGCCGATTTCGATGAGACAAAGTATGCCCGCCAAGTGGCGGAACGGTTCGGCGCCCAGCACTGTGAGCTGACGGTGAACCCTGACATCGCGGCCACCGTCACCGCGCTGACCCGCGGCTTGGAGGAGCCGTTTGCCGACTCCTCGATGATCCCGACCTACTTCGTCTCCCAACTGGCGCGGCGCCACGTCACCGTGGTGCTGTCGGGCGACGGCGGCGACGAGCTCTTCGCCGGCTACGACCGCTACCGCGTCAACCGGCAGCGCGCGGCGTTCGAGCGGGTGCCGAAGTGGGCCGGCCGGCTCTACCGATCACAGTTGTATCCGCGCCTGCCGCACGGATTCCGCGGCCGCCAGTTCGCCTATAATGCCTCGCTGAGCCCGTGCGAGCGCTACCTGGACGGCATCTCTTTTCTCGCTGCCCGGGACCGCGATCTCGAATACTTCAGCCCCGAATTTCTGGCCGCGGCGCGGGCTCTGCCTTCCCCCCTCGACCAGTATCGCGCCTATCTCAATGACGCGCCCGCCGGCGACACCCTCAGCCGGCTGCTTTACCTGGATACCAAGACCTATCTGCCCGCCGATATTCTCACTAAGGTGGACCGCATGAGCATGGCGGTCTCGCTGGAAGCCCGCGTACCCATCCTCGATCACGTTTTTGTGGAATGGGTCACCGGCCTGCCGGCGGAATGGAAACTCCGGGGCGGCACGGGAAAGTACATTTTCAGAAGGTTAGCCGAGCGTTTGGGTGTACCCAAAGAGGTGCTCTATCGACCTAAGCAGGGGTTCGCGCTGCCGCTCAAACACTGGATCCGGAAGGAGCTCAAACAGGACATCACGCGCGTGCTGTTGGAGCCGCGGTCGCTGCAGCGCGGCTACTTCCGGCGCGCCGCCCTGGAACGGCTGTTGCAGCAGCATTACCAAGGC
>DATKQI010000375.1:0-7414 GCA_035532755.1 Acetobacteraceae bacterium | reverse complement strand
TGTGCGCGCGAGCCCGCCGATCGCCGCCTTCGCGGTGGTGTAGCCCACCATGCCCGGCAGTCCGCGCATCCAGGAGAGCGAGCCGAGCAGGATGACCGATCCGCCGCCGCGCGCGGCCATCGCGGGCACCACCGCCTGGGTCGCGAAGAACTGGTGGTCGAGGTTCAACGCCAGCGTGCGATGCCAGGAATCTGGCTCCACGGCCTCGACGCCGTGGCGGTCGTCGCGCGCCGCGTTGTTCACGAGTACGCCCAGTGCGCCGCCCGCGTCCGCTTCGATGGTGCGAATCGTCGTGCGCAAGGCGGCGATGTCGGTCACGTCGCAGGTGTGGAACCGGGCCGCGCCGTCCAGCCGTTCGGCGAGGGCTGCGCCCGATCCGGTGTCGATGTCGATGAAGAACACGCGGCTGCCCTGCCGGGCGAACGCCTCCACCATCGCCGCGCCGATGCCGGATGCGCCGCCGGTGATCAGCACGGCCTTGCCGGCCAGCGAGGGATAGCGGGCGGTCTCGTCGGTCATCGGCAGGGTCCTTCTTTTCGGATGTGCTTCCGGATGTTTGCAGGAAGCGTGACAAAACAACGATTTGTGCCCGATCGTCGGCGCCGCTCTATTTGACAGGCCCGCGCGCCCCGCGCCAGTCTGCCGCAGCATCCGAAACAAGCCGGCGCCGCCTCGGCGGAAACGCCGCATCCATGGGGAGAGCCGCCGTGCGCCGTCGCATGTTCCTGTCCGCTGCCGCCACCGCCCCTGCCGCCCTGATCGCCCGGCCCGCGCTGGCCGCGACGCAGCTGCGGGTGTTCATCTCGAAGCAGGAACGCCCGGATGTGATGCGCAAGGCGTTCGATCTGTACGAGGCGGCGCATCCGGGCGTGAAGGTCGCGCTGGAAGCCGGGCCCACCACTTCGGAAGCGCAGGCGCAATACCTGAACACGGTACTGTCGGCGCGGGATTCCTCGCTCGACTTCTTCCTGCTGGACGTGATCCGCCCCGCGCAGTTCGCCGCGGCGCACTGGACCGTGCCGCTGAACAAGGCGGTGGGCGATGTGCCGAAGCTGATGGGAACCTATCTGCCCGCCTATGCCGCCGCCGACCAGGTGGGCGGCGATCTGGTGGCGCTGCCGGGCTTCGCGGACGCGATGTTCCTGTATTACCGCAAGGACCTGCTGGACAAGTACGGGCTGAAGCCGCCGGCGACCTGGACCGAGCTGGTGGCGCAGGCGAAGCGGATCACGGCCGGCGAGAAGACGCCGGGGCTGCAGGGGTTGAGCTTCCAGGGCGCGCCGATCGAAGGCGCGGTCTGCACCTTCCTGCTGCCGTACTGGAGCACGGGGCATGACCTGATCACCGCCGGCAAGCCGAGCTTCGATGTCCAGGCCGCGACGAAGGCGCTCGCGCTCTGGCGCGGCTTCATTGATCAGGGCGTCGCGCCGCGCACCATCGCCCAGGCCACCACCGAGGATACGCGGCAGGATTTCCAGGCCGGCAAGGTGGTGTTCGGCGTGTGCTGGTCCTATGCCTGGGCGCTGTTCCAGGGCCGCAACTCGGCCGTGGTGGGCAAGGTGGGCGTGGCGAAGCTGCCGGCGGTGCCGGGGGGCAGCTCGGTCAGCTGCATCGGCGGCTGGCAATGGGGCGTATCCGCCTTCTCCCGCCACAAGGCGGAGGCGACCGGCCTCGTGCGGTTCCTGTCCTCGCCGAAGATCGCGAAGCTGCTCGCCGTCGATGCTTCGATGCTGCCGGTGTTTCCGGCCACCTATGAAGACCCGGCGGTGCTGAAGGCCGATCCGTGGTTCGCCGCGGCCGGTCCGGTGCTGAAGACCGCGAAATCCCGCCCCGTCACGCCGCGCTACAACGCGGTGAGCGAGATCATCCGCACCGATTTCAACGCGGTGATGGCCGGCACCATGCAGCCGGCGGCGGCGGCGAAGAACATGGCCGTGCGGCTGAAGCGCGTGCTCACCTGATCTCGTGCGCAGCCTGCATCTCCTGCGCAGCCTGCGCGACCCGTCGGACCGGCTGCTCGGCGCGCTGATGCTGGCCCCTGCCGCGGTGCTGCTGGGGGGCATCGTGGTCTATCCGGTGGCGCGGCTGGTGCTGACCAGCCTGACCGACCTTGATCTGTCCACCGGCCTGCCGGGCCGCTTCGTCGGGCTGCAGAACTACGCGCTGCTGTGGCAGGACCCGAGCTTCCGCCACTCGCTGTTCGCGACACTCCTCATCACCTTCGTCACCGTTCCGGGGGCGATGGCGGCGGGGCTTGGCATGGCGCTGCTGGCCAATCTGCCGTTCCGGCGCAAATGGCCGGTGCGGCTCGCGCTGCTGATGCCCTGGGCGATGCCGCTCGCCTTCATCGGGCTGATCTTCGCCTGGTTTTTCAACGGCGAATACGGCGTGGTGAACGATGTGCTGCGCCGGCTGGGGCTTGCGCAGCATATCTGGTTCAACTCGGTGTCCTGGTCGTTCTTCGCGATCTGCATCACGGTGACGTGGAAGGCGTCTTCCTTCGTCGCGCTGATCCTGCTGGCAGGATTGCAGGCAATCCCGGCGGAGCTGTACGAGGCCGCGGCGATCGACGGCGCGGGCCGCTTTCGCCAGTTCCGCGCGATCACCCTGCCGCTGCTGCGCCCGGCGATCGCGGTGGCGCTGATCTTCCGCACCATCGCGGCACTCCAGACCTTCGACATTCCGTTCACCATGACCAAGGGCGGGCCGGGCGATGCGACGGAGACGCTCGCCATGTACGTCTATCGCACCACGGTCGATAACCTCGCGCTGGGGCAGGGGGCGACGCTCGCGGTCGCGCTCGCCGTGCTCAGTCTGGGGATGAGTGTGCTGTACCTGCGCCAGATCCGGGCAGCGTAGGGTGCGGCGGCCGCCGATCTCGGGCCTGCGCCTGCTCGCAGCCGGGCTGCTGCTCGTGAACGGGCTGTTCCCGGCGCTGTGGATTCTGCTGACCTCGTTCAAGACCACGATCGAGCTGCGGCAGACACCCATCACCTGGCTGCCGGCCGCGCCCACGGTGCAGAACTACGTGCACGCGTTCACCGACCAGCCGCTGCCGCGGTTCCTGTTCAACAGCCTGGCGGTCGCGAGCCTGTCCACCCTGCTCACGCTGTTCGTCTCGGCGCTGGCCGCGTACGCGCTGGTGCGGCTGGCCATTCCCGGGCGCGGGGCGATCCTGGCGGCGATCATCGCGGTGTCCACCTTTCCGCTGGTGACGATCCTGGTGCCGCTGTTCCAGATCCTGCGCAGCCTGTTCCTGCTGAACAGCTACACCGCGCTGGTGCTGCCCTACGCGGTGCTCAGCCTGCCGGTGTGCACGCTGGTCCTGATGACATTCTTCGAAACGATCCCGGCCGAGCTGGAGCAGGCGGCGATGGTGGACGGCTGCACGCGGCTCGGCGCGCTGCGGCGGATCGTGCTGCCGCTGGCAGCACCCGGCGTGTTCACCGCCGGCATTCTCGCCTTCGTCAATTCATGGGACGAGTTCCTTCTGGCCCTGTCCTTCAATTCGGACCCGCGCTTGCGCACGCTGCCGGTCGGCATCACGCTGTACCAGGGGCAGTTCACGTTCCCCTGGCCGGAGATTTCGGCCGCGCTGGTGGTGGGGATCGTGCCGATCGCGATCCTGATCGTGGTGTTCCAGGAACGGGTGGTTTCCGGCCTCACCGCCGGCGGATTGAAAGGATAGACGATGAGCGATGCGGTCGTGCTGGAAGCGGGGAAGCTGCGGCTGGAGATCTGGCCCCATACCGGCGGCGCCATCGCCGGCTTCAGCCACGATGGCTTCGCGCTGATGCGCCCGACCGCGCCGGGCACGGAACAGGCGCGGGACCTGTCCAGCTATCCGCTCGTCCCGTTCTCGGGGCGGGTGGCGAATGCGCGCTTCACCTTCGATGGCGTGACCCATTCGCTGTGGCGCAACGCCGTCGGCGGCCCGCATGCAATCCATGGGGAAGGCTGGGTGCATCCGTGGCGGACGGCGGAGGCGACCGGCACGGCGGCCCGCATCGTTTTCGACCACCCCGGCACGGTGCCGGAATCCTGGCCGTTCGCCTTCCGGGCGGAGCAGGCGTTCACCCTGTCGGATTCGGCCCTGCACGTCACGATGTCGGTGCGCAATACCGGGGCGAAGCGAATGCCGGCGGGCATGGGGCTGCACCCGTTCTTCCCGCGCCATGCCGGCGTCCGGCTCGGGTTCGATGCCGGCAGCGTGTGGCTGAACGGGGCGGACCATCTGCCGGACGCGCAGGTTGCCCCCCCGCCGGACTGGCGATTCGATCCGCCGCGCATGCTCGCCGAACCGAAGCTCGACAACTGCTACGCCGGCTGGACCGGCACCACCACGATCGACTGGCCGGACGCCGGGCTGGGGCTTGCCATGTCGGCCGATCCGGTGTTCGGCCACGCGGTGGTCTATACCCCGCCGGGCCGCGACCATTTCGCGTTCGAGCCGGTGAGCCATATGAGCGATGCGATCAACCGCATGGGCACCGTGCCGGATCACGGGCTGGTCGTGCTGGAACCGGGCGCGGTGCTGGCGGGCACCGTGCGGTTCACGCTACGCCGCCCCGCATGAAGATGGCCCGGCCAGCCGGCCGGGCCATCCAAATCAACCGGAGCAGGCCTACCGCTGCCCACCCTCGTGCTTCTGCCCGTGCCAGTGCGGGCCACCCGGCGGCGGGGGCGGCGGGGCGAGCATGGTCAACTGATCGAAGGACGGGCCGATCCGCTGCACCATGATCACCCGGCCGAGCGCGTTGGCCACGCCCATGCCCGCGGCTGCCACCGTGCTGCCGGGCTTCAGCAGGCTCGCGTTCCGCGCCATGGCCGGGGGCGGCAGGTGCAGCTCGGTGCCATCGGCCAGCATCGCACCGTTCACCTCGCCGCGCGGGCCGTGCAGCAGCATCTGCACCTTGCCGCTGGCCATCAGCGGAACGCCCATGCCGGGGCCGTGATGCGGCGGATGGTGCGGACCGCGATGCGGCCCGCGGCCCGGCTCCATTCCCGGGCGGCGTGGCGGCGGGCCGGGCGGCAGCGTGTCCACCACCGTCTGCGCCCCGTCGGTGACGGACATCGCCTGGACCACCGGCACGGCGGCCGCTTTCAGCCCGTGCACCGTCACCGAATCGCCCAGCTTCACCGCATAGGCGATCTGGGTGGAAAGCGGGGGCGGGGTCTGCACCTGGGTACCGTCGGACAGCACGAAGCCGTCGATATCGCCACGCGGCGTGAGGGTGAAATGCGTCACCGTGCCGCTGTAGGCCGGCAGCTTGGCAGGATCGAACCCCGCCGGCTGCTGGGCGAGCGCCAGCGCAGGTGCTGCGAGCGAGGCGGCGAGCGCGAGGACGACTGTCTTGCGGATCATTCCATTCTCCTTCCGGGCCGCATTGCCGCGACCCCGAAGCCTGAAGAGCAACCCTTGTGCCAACCATTATCATGCTGAAAACGCTTATATTTTCAATCAACCCCATCGTCATCGCCGTCAGGCTTCGGGACAGGCGATGTCCGGTTTCCTGACACTTCCTCGATCCCGTAGCGGCGCAGCTTCTGGTAGAGAAGCTGGCGGTTGATCCCGAGCCGCCGCGCGGCCTCGGCACGGTTGCCGCCGGTCTCGGCCAGGGCGCGCCGGATCAGCGCCGTTTCGGTGCGCGCGACGGCCCCAGGCAGATCAAGAATGATAGCGCTGTCATCGGCCGTCATCGGCGACTCGGCCAGGAAGACCAGATCGGCCGCTTCGATCACCGGCCCGCGCACCAGGGCGTTCACCCGCTCCATCGCGTTGCGCAGTTCGCGCACGTTGCCGGGCCAGGGGTGGGCGAGCAGCAGCGCGGCCGCGTTCGGGGCAAGGCGCTTCGGCGTTGCGGAATTGGCGATGCGCAGGAAGTGCTCGGCCAGCAGCACGATATCGACGCCGCGGTCGCGCAGCGGCGGCACGACGATCGGCAGCACCGCCAGCCGGTAGTAGAGATCGGCACGGAACGATCCGGCATCGGAGGCGGGGCGCAGGTCCCGATGGGTGGCGGCGATGATCCGCACGTCCACCGGCACCGGCGCCCCGCCGACCGGGCTTGCCACCCGTTCCTGCAGCACGCGCAGGATCTTCGCCTGCATCGCGGCGGGCATGTCGCCGATCTCGTCGAGGAAGATGCTGCCGCCGTCGGCCTCGCGGAAACGGCCACGGCGCTGGGTGACCGCGCCGGTGAACGCTCCGCGCTCATGGCCGAACAGCTCGCTTTCCAGCAGTTCGGCGGGGATGGCGGCACAGTTCACCGCCACGAACGGCCGCTCCGCGCGCGGGCCGTGGCGGTGCAGCGCGCGGGCGACCATCTCCTTCCCGGTGCCGGTTTCGCCGGTGATCAGCACCGTGGCATCGGAGCCGGAGGCGAGGCCCACCTGCTTCTGCACCGCGCGGATGGCCGGGCTGAAGCCAATGATCTCTCCGGCATCGGCGGCATCCGGCGCGGGTGGGGCCATGGGCGGGGGTGCGAGCATCCGCGTGAGCAGCGCGTGCAGATCGGCCCGGCCGACGGGTTTGACCAGATGATCGAACGCGCCCAGTCGCATCGCCTCGATAGTGTTGGAGGAGGTGGCATGCGCGGTCAGGATCACCACCGGCAGGCTGTCCGACAGGGCGCGCAGATGCGCCAGCGCGGCGATGCCGTCCATGCCGGGCATCCGCAGGTCGAGGAACGCCGCATCCGGCAGCCTGTGCCTGGCGGCGGCCAGCCCGGCCTCGGCCGATGCCGCTTCCTCCGCCACATGGCCGAGGTCGCGCAGCGTCTCTGCCAGGCTCTGGCGGAAATCGGCGTCGTCGTCGATGATCAGCAGGCGGGCCATGGCAGCATGACCTCGAATGTGGCGCCGGTTTCGGTGGGAACCAGCCGGGCGGTGCCGTCGTGCGTCGCCGCCAGTTCGCGCACGATGGACAGGCCGAGCCCGGTGCCGTCTGCCCGGCCGTGCACGAACGGCTCGAACAGGTTGGCGCGGATCGAATCCGGCACGCCCGGCCCGTCATCGGCCACGCGGAGGATGAGCCCGTCGTGGTTCGTGGCGGCGCTCAAGACGACCTCATCGCCCGGCTCTCCGTTCTGGACGGCGTTCAGCACCAGATTTTCGATCGCCCGGCCGATCAGCGCGGAATCGAGCGGGAAATCGCCCGTCGCCTGCCGGACGCGGATCGTCATGCCGCGCTCGGCCGCCCGGTCCCGGTGCAGGTCGGCGGCGACGTTCAGCAGCGTGTCGAGATCGGTCGGATGCGGCTGCGGCTGGCCGGGGCTGGTCAGCCGCAGCAGGTCGCCGAGCAGGGAATCGAGCCGGCCGATCAGCCCCAGCACCGCCTGCAATGCCCCGGTGCGTTTCGCCGCATCGCCCGCGAGCCCGTTCTCGGCCTTCAGCCGCATCGCCCCGATCGGGT
>DATKQI010000374.1:0-4715 GCA_035532755.1 Acetobacteraceae bacterium | reverse complement strand
CTGGCAGAAGACACGGCAAGAGAGCATGAATATTGATATAGTCAGGATACCCATTCATTGGGTCAATGTAGCCTTGCGGTATATGCAGGGTAACATTTCCTATTTTCTTCGATACGAGACTGTTTGAGAATGATTGTGATCGCTGAGTGCTGTTTTTATCTTTCTGGATGCTGGCAACTGCGAAATTGTTTCTGGCGAGTGACCTCACGCCCGCCCGAGAATCAGAAATCGCTGTCGGGCCGATGGAGATCTGGGCCGATGTAGAGACGTCGGCCTGCATGATTTCTGTACCCGCGGCAAATGCCGCGAACGAATGACACGCAGTTGCCGCCAGCAAAAGAAACCAAAGCCCGGAGCGAATGGTCATCTCTCCCGCATCCCATCATGCACGTAGCGCTGTAGCGGTGAAAGCAGGCTAGGAGATGACCCGCCGGCCGGTCTTGATCTCGGCGGTGACGGCCATGCCGGGCTGCAGCGGCGTCGGGCCGTCCTCCGTCATGATCTCGGTGCGATCGAGCGCGATCCGCGCCACATATCCCGCCGGCGGCGGGGCCTTGCGGGACGGAACACCCCCTCCACATCCGCCGGATCGAGGCGCTCGAGAATGTAGCGGACAGCCGTGTAGGCGGGGGCGCGGCGCCACTTCAGACCGAACGTGGCGTTCAGCCTGTGGCGATGGACCTCGATGAAGGTGACGATGCCACGATATGAATTGCAGCCGGTCACGCAGGACATACGGCAGCTTGCAGAGCTGTCCCTGCCCGCGATGAGGATCGGGAACATCTGCCAGCAGACCCAACAACGGCTCGAACGCAGTCATGACAACCTCCGACCCGGTTGCCATTCCAGGAATCAGACTTTCGCCGATTCGGGAATCTCACGCTTGTCCGGACGCTATATTTCGGTCCCCGGTGTTGCAAACGGGACTCACCCCATCCTATCCGATAGCGTTGCACAGTCTTGCCCACGTCCCCAACCGCATTGCCCCTGCCCCCACCCCGCATCATGATCCCGCCGATGCGCCCGATTCTCGACCAGCCGTTCCTCATCGTGCTGATCGCCGCCGCCCTGCTCGGCGCCGCAACCGTTCTCGGCCAGTTCTGCGCCGCGCGCGATCCGGTCGCGGGCGGAGAAAATCCGCTCGCCCCGATCCAGGGCGCCACGCTCGGGCTCGCCGGGCTGCTGATCGCCTTCAGCTTCTCCATGGCGCTGCACCGCTACGAACAGCGCCGCACCCTGGTGGTGGAGAAAGCGAACGCCATCGGCACCACGGCACTTCGCGCCTCGCTGCTGCCGGCGCCGTTCGGCGATGCCGCCACGCCGCTGCTGCGCCGCTACGTCGCGGTCCGGCTCGCCTATTTCGCCGCCGGCACTGCCCCTGCCGCGATCGCCGCCGCCGAGGCCGGGGCCGCGCGGTTGCAGGGGCGGCTATGGCAACTCGCCGAACACGCGGCCGGCCCCGCGCCCAACGCCATCACCGCCAGCTTCGTCCGTTCACTCAACCAGATGATCGATCTCGAGGCCGAGCGCGATGCGGCACGGCGCAACCGGCTGCCGCCCGTGGTCTGGGCCGGGCTGCTGGTGGTCACCCTGGGGGCGAGCTTCTTCACCGGTAGCAGCCTGCGCGGCCGGCATCCTCTCGCGCTGGCCACCCTGCCCCTCATCCTCGCCCTCGTCCTCGGCATGATCGGGGAGCTGGATACGCCGCGCGGCGGGCTCGTGCAGATCAGCCAGCACAGCATGGTGCGGCTGCAGGCCGGCCTCGCGGCGGGCAGGGCCGGCCCTTTGCGGTCTCCGCCGCCATGATATAAGCGGCGCATGCGCCATTCCGCCCCCATAATCCGCCCGTATCGCCGCCTTCGCATCGCGCTTGCCATGCTGGCTCCACTCCTGCTGGCCGCCTGCGGCGGCTCCGGCCCCACGGCGGCGGAGAAGCTGCGGGCGAAGGAGGCGCATGAGCCGCCGCAGACCATCTACACCCACGGGATCGAGGCGCTGCGCGCCCATCTGTACAAAACGGCGGTGGACCAGTTCAACCTGGTGGAGCAGCGGTATCCCTACTCCTCCTGGGCCACCAACGCGCAGTTGATGCACGGCTATGCGGAGTATCTGCAAAACCACTACACGCCCGCCATCGGCGCGCTGGACCGCTTCATCCAGTTGCACCCCGCAAACAAGGACGTGGCCTACGCGTACTACCTGCGCTCCCTGTGCTTCTACGAGCAGATCGACGATGTGCACCGCGACCAGACCGCCACCCACGCGGCAATCGCGGCCATGCAGGAAGTGATCAACCGCTTCCCCGACAGCGCCTACGCGCGGGATGCCAAGCTGAAGATCGACCTCGCGAACGACCATCTGGCCGGGCACCAGATGGCGATCGGCCGCTACTACGAACGCCAGCGCCTGTATGCCGCGGCCCTCGGCCGCTATCAGATCGTGGTGAACAACTACCAGACCACGAACCACGTCGCGGAGGCGCTGGAGCGGATGGTGGAATGCTACCTCAAGCTCGGCCTGAAGAACGAGGCCCGCCACACCGCCGCCGTGCTCGCCTACAACTACCCGGGCAGCCACTGGTACAAGGATGCCTATAACCGCGTGCTGGCCGATGGCCTCGTCCCCGGCAAGGACGTGCCGCCGCCGAAGGCGTCCGGCGGGTTGCTGTCGGACACGTTCGGCTGGCTGTTCTGATCCGCCCCGCCCTGCCCGCCCCGCCATGCTTATCGGCCTCTCGATCCGCGATGTGGTGCTGATCGAGCGGCTCGATCTGGCGTTCGGCCCCGGCCTCACCGTCCTTACCGGGGAAACCGGCGCCGGCAAGTCGATCCTGCTGGACAGCCTCGGCCTCGCCCTCGGCGCCAAGGCCGATGCCGCCCTGGTGCGCGCCGGCGCCGCCCAGGCCATCGTCGCCGCCGCCTTCGCCCCGCTGCCCGACCATCCGGCCCTCGCCCTCCTCGCCGAACAGGGGCTGGCGGCGGAGGATCAGATCGTGCTGCGCCGGGTGGTGGGCACGGATGGCCGCTCCCGCGCCTTCGTCAACGACCAGCCCGTGGGGGTCGCGTTGCTGAAGCGCCTCGCGGCGCTGCTGGTGGAGATCCAGGGCCAGCACGAGCAGCAGGGCCTCGCGGACCCGGCAAGCCACGGCCGCCTGCTCGATGCGTTCGGCACCCCCCCGCCCGTTTCCGCCGCCACCGCCGCCGCCTGGGCCGGCTGGCGCGATGCCGCCGCGCGGCTCGATGCCGCCCGCGCGGCGATCGCGGAGGCGGCGCGCGATGCCGACTGGCTGCGCCATGCCGAAGGCGAACTCGCCACCCTCGCCCCCGCGGAGGGCGAGGAGGAGCATCTGGCCGCCGAGCGCCAGCGCCTGCAACAGACCGAACGCCACGCCGAGGCGATCGCCGCCGCTCTCGCCGAACTCGCCCCGCGGGACCGCCGCAGCCCCGGCCCGGCCGCCGCGCTGCGGGCCGCGAGTCGCGCGCTGCAACGCCTCGCCCCGCCCTCCGGCGCACCACAGGCCACACCCGCCATCGCCGAACCCGCGCTCGCCGCGATCGAGCGCGCGGAGGAGGCGCTGGCCGAGGCGGAAACCCTGCTCTCCCGCCTCGCCGCCGATGCGGAGGCTGATCCGCGCCTGCTGGAACAGGCGGAGGAACGGCTGTTCGCGCTGCGCGCCGCCGCCCGCAAGCACGGCGTGGCGGTGGCCGAACTGCCGGAGTTGCTGGTCACGCTCCGCGCCCGCCTCGCCGCGCTCGACACCGGGGCCGCCAACATCGCGGCCCTGGAGCAGGAGGAGGAAGCCGGCCGCGCCGCCTACCGCGCCGCCGCCGCCGCCCTGTCCGATGCCCGCCGCGCCGCCGCCGCGCGGCTGGAGCGCGCGGTGGCGAAGGAGCTGCCGCCCCTGAAGCTCGACCGCGCGCGTTTCGTCGTGGAGATCGCCCCGCTGGACGAACCCGCCTGGGGCCCGCGCGGGATGGAGCAGGTGCGCTTCCTGATCGCGACCAACCCCGGGCAGGACCCCGGCCCGCTCGACCGCATCGCCTCGGGCGGGGAATTGTCGCGGCTGATGCTGGCGCTGAAGGTGGTGCTCGCCGCCGGCTCCCCGGTCGGCACGCTGGTGTTCGACGAGGTCGATTCCGGCATCGGCGGCGCCACCGCCGCCGCGGTGGGGGAACGGCTGGCCCGGGTCGCGGCCGACGTGCAGGCGCTCGTCGTCACCCACTCTCCGCAGGTCGCGGCCCGCGGGGCGGTGCATCTGCGCGTGCGCAAATCCGCCGGCCGCACCCGCGCCGCCACGCTGGTGGAGAAGCTGGAGGGCGAGGCGCGGCGGGAGGAGATCGCGCGCATGCTGGCCGGCGAAACCGTCACCCCGGCCGCCCGCGCCGCGGCCGACAGCCTGCTCGCATGAGCAAGCCCGTGGAGAAGTTGAGCGAAGCCCAGGCGCGGGCGGAACTCGCCCGCCTCGCCACGGCCATCGCGAGCGCCGATGCCGCCTATCACGGGCGGGACGCGCCCGAGATCACCGATGCCGAATACGACGCGCTGCGCGCCCGCCACGCAGCGATCATCGCACGGTTCCCCGGTCTCGCCCGCGCCGGTTCGCCCGCCACCCAGGTCGGCGCAGCGCCCGCCGCCGGATTCGCGAAGCTGCGGCACGGGGTGCCGATGCTCTCGCTCGACAACGTGTTCGATGCCGCTGGCTTCGCCGAGTTCAC
>DATKQI010000373.1:0-11927 GCA_035532755.1 Acetobacteraceae bacterium | reverse complement strand
GAGGGCGGCGGCCTGGGCATCGGCGGCAGCCAGAGCATGGGCGGGCTGATGAGCGGGCGCGGCACGGCGAACCTGCTGACCCGCACCACGGCGATCCTCGGCACGGTGTTTTTCGCGCTGTGCCTCGTGATCGGTCTGCTGGACCGCGGTGCGTCAGGCGGCGGCTCGTCGATCCTGAACGCGCCGCCACCGGTGCACACGTCAACCGGGGCGGTGGTGCCAGCCGTGCCGGTTGCGCCCGCCGTTCCACCCGCCGTTCCGCCGACCCCTGGGCCGAAGACAAAACCCCCTGCCACGCCGGCGCCCGCACCGGTCGCCCCGACCCAGGCCAAACCTGTCCCTGCCGCACCCGCTCCGGCAGTGCCCGCGCCTTCGACATCCGCCCCGGCGACGCCAGGACACTGAACGCATGGGCGCTCCGTGCAGCTTGCGGGTTCCCGCAGGCCGATTCGTGCGTGTATGAAGGGCGCCCATGACGCGGTTCGTATTCATCACCGGCGGCGTGGTCTCCTCTCTTGGCAAGGGAATCGCTGCGGCCGCACTCGGGGCGCTGCTCCAGGCACGGGGCTACAGGGTGCGCCTGCGCAAGCTCGACCCCTATCTGAACGTCGATCCGGGCACGATGAGCCCGTACCAGCACGGGGAGGTCTTCGTCACCGATGACGGCGCCGAAACCGACCTCGATCTGGGGCATTATGAACGGTTTACCGGCGTGCATGCCACGCGCGCCGACAATGCCACCACAGGGCGCATCTATGCCGAGGTGATTGCGAAGGAGCGGCGCGGCCAGTATCTGGGCGCAACCGTGCAGGTGATCCCGCACATCACCGATGCGATCAAGGAGGCGGTGCTCCGCGCGACGGACGACCTCGATTTCGCGCTGATCGAAATCGGCGGCACCGTGGGCGACATAGAAAGCCTGCCGTTCCTCGAAGCGATCCGCCAGCTCGGCAACGAGCTGGGGCCGGAGCGGGCGATGTTCGTGCACCTTACGCTGGTGCCCTACATCCCCTCGGCCGGGGAGCTGAAAACGAAGCCGACGCAGCACTCGGTGAAAGAGCTGCTGAATGTCGGCATCCAGCCGCAGATGCTGCTGTGCCGCTGCGACCGCCCGATCCCGGACAACGAGCGGCGCAAGATCGCGCTGTTCTGCAACGTCCGCCCCGAAGCGGTGATCCCCGCGCTGGACGTGGATACGATCTACGACGTGCCGAACAGCTACCACGCAGAGGGCATGGATCGCGAGGTTCTGCGCCATTTCGGCCTGCCCCACGCGCAGGAACCCGATCTCAGCCGCTGGCAGGACATTGTCGCCACGGTGCGGGCGCCGGAAGGCGAGGTGCGGATCGCGATCGTGGGCAAGTACACGAACCTGCTCGACAGCTACAAATCGCTGAACGAGGCGCTCGCCCATGGCGGCATCGCCAACCGGGTCAAGGTGCGCATCGACTGGATGGACAGCCAGATCTTCGAGCAGCCGGACGCGGTGCAGCGGCTCGAAGGGGTCCAGGGCATCCTGGTTCCGGGCGGCTTCGGGGAGCGTGGCACCGAAGGCAAGATCGCCGCCGTGCGCTTCGCCCGCGAGCGGCGGGTGCCCTTCTTCGGCATCTGCTTCGGCATGCAGATGGCGGTGATCGAGGCGGCACGGAATCTGGCAGATCTGCCGGATGCGTCCTCCACCGAATTCGGCCCATGCCCGACGCCGGTGGTGGGGCTGTTGACCGAGTGGGCGCGCGGCAACGAGGTGGAGCGCCGCGCAGAAGGCGGCGATCTGGGCGGCACGATGCGGCTTGGCGCCTATCCGGCGCTGCTGGCCGAAGGCTCCCTGGTGCGCGCGGTGTACGACGATGCGCCGAACATCGAGGAGCGGCATCGTCATCGCTACGAGGTGAACATCCATTACCGGCAACAGCTGGAGGAGGCGGGGCTGAGCTTCTCCGGCATGTCCCCCGATGGCGTGCTGCCCGAGATCATCGAATACCCGGACCATCCGTGGTTCATCGGGGTGCAGTACCACCCGGAGCTGAAATCCAAGCCGTTCGATCCGCACCCGCTGTTCTGCGGCTTCATCGGCGCGGCGGTGCGCCAGGCGCGGCTGGTGTAGCGGTGGGCAACGTGCGCATCGGCGATGTGGAGGTCGGCAACACGCTGCCGTTCGTGCTGATCGCCGGGCCGTGCCAGATCGAATCCGAAGCCCATGCGCTGGAGGTGGCCGAGGCGCTGGACGCGATGGCCCGCGCGGCCGGGGTGAAGCTGATCTACAAGAGCAGCTTCGACAAGGCGAACCGCACCAGCGGCGGGGCCGCGCGCGGCGTGGGCATGGCCAAGGGACTTGCCATCCTCGCCGCGGTGCGTGCCCGCTTCGGCATTCCCGTGCTGACCGACGTGCATGGGCCGGAACAATGCGCCCCGGCGGCGGAGGCCGTCGATGTGTTGCAGATTCCGGCCTTTCTCTGCCGCCAGACCGACCTGCTGGTCGCGGCGGGCAATACCGGCTGCGCGGTGAACGTGAAGAAGGGCCAGTTCCTCGCCCCGTGGGACATGGCGAATGTGGCGGCGAAGATCGCCGATACCGGCAACAGCCGCATCCTGCTGACCGAGCGTGGCGCGAGCTTCGGCTACAACACGCTGGTGAGCGATTTCCGCGCCCTGCCGATCATGGCGCGCACCGGCTATCCGGTGGTGTTCGACGCGACGCATTCGGTGCAGCAGCCGGGCGGGCAGGGCACATCCTCGGGCGGCCAGCGGGAGTTCGCACCGGTACTGGCCCGCGCCGCGCTCGCGGTGGGCGTCGCGGCAGTATTCATCGAGGCGCATCCGGACCCCGACCATGCGCCGAGCGACGGGCCGAACATGATCCCGCTCCGGCAGATGCCGGCGCTGATCGCCCGGCTGAAGGCGTTTGACGATCTGGCAAAGGCGGACCCGCACTGAGGCCGTCTACGGAGAGGGCTCTGGACGCGCTGCCCGCGACTATGCCTGTCGTCCTGCGGGAACTGCTGGCTGCTCCGGAACTGGCGGCGGCGGCGATCGGGGCCGAGGTGTCGGCGTGGCAACCTGATACCGATCGGCCCTTCATCGTGAGGCGGCCCGGCCACCTGGCCATCGCACCGGCCAGCCTCGCGGATCCGCTCGCGCGGATGCATCTGCGGCATGGCCTGGAACTCGCGTGGCTGCGCACCTTGCCCGCCATGCTGCCGCCGGTCGCCGGCCTGCTCGCCGCGCGCACGGCGGCTCTCTTCCAGGCCGATGCGGCGCCCGACGGTGCGGGCATGCCGGAACCGGCGCGGCTGGAGGAGATGTGGCATGCACTGGCGCCGTTGCAGGGGGTGCCGGCCTCCCCGCTTTCGGGCCCAATGCTCGCGATGTTGCGGGTGCTGTGGCCGCTTGCCGGGCCGGTGGGGCATCTGCTGGTTGCGGGCGGGGACGAACGGCTCGCGATCGATCCCGCCACCGGCTTGAACCGCTACGGCTGTGCCGCCCATCCGTGCCCGGATATCACCGCTTTCTCCTCCTGCACCGCAGCCCCGATCTCCGACGCCGGATATCGTGCTGCCGAACTGTGCCGCCGCCGGATGCTGGCCGCGGCTGCCGTCGGCGAGGACGGGGTGGCGGCCGAGTCCACCTCGATCGCGTCCGGCATCCTCGACCATTACGACGTTGCCGATCTGGCCGATGCCGTGCTTGCCCCTTCGGGCACGGATGCCACGCTGCTGCTGATGGGCCTGCTGGCGACCGAATCGCCCGGCGCGATGATCGCGAGCATTCTGCCGGGTCCGTCGGAAACCGGCAGCGGCGTGCCGGCGGCGGCTGCCGGGCGGCATTTTTCCGATTCGACTGCGGCCGGGATCGCGGTGATGCGGGAGTCGACCGTGGCGGGCTTTCCGGCCGGGATGCGGCTTGTGTCGATCCCGCTCCGGGCGCCGGATGGCACCGTGCGCCCGGCGGTGGAGGTGAACGCCGCGTTCCGTGCCGCCGCACTTGCCGCCGCCGCACAGGGGCGGGCCGTGGTGCACCTGATCGACGGGTCGAAGACCGGCCTCGTCGCGCCCAGCCTCGAAGCGGCGACGGCGCTGGCGGCGCATCCGGGCATTTCTGTGGTGGTGGATGCCTGTCAGGCGCGACTGGATGCCGGGCGGCTGCGTGCCTATCTGGCGCGGGGCTGGCCAGTGCTGCTGACAGGATCGAAGTTCTTCGGCGGCCCGCCGTTCTCGGGCGCGATTCTCTGTCCGCGCGGGCGGTGGGCACACGCCATGCCTCAGCCGGCGGGGCTTGCGGATTATGCGGGCGGGGGCAATCCCGGGCTGGCGCTGCGCTGGGAAGCGGCGCGGGCGGAGATGCACCGCTTCTCGGCACTCCCCGCGGATCGGGCCGCGGCGCATCTCGACCATCTGGGGAAACTGGCTGAACGCTTGCTGACGGCCGATTCGCGCCTGGACCTGATCCCCGCCCGGCACCCGGCCGATGCCGGCCGCGCCGAACGTCGCAGCGTGTTCAGTTTCAGGGTGCGCGATCCGGCGAATGCTGCCCGGTTCCTGTCGCCCGCCGCATTACGCGCCGTCTATCGCGCGCTTGCTGCCAAGGGTTACCTGATCGGCCAGCCGGTGTGGCTTGGCGCGGATGGGGGTGAGATCGGTGCGCTGCGCGTCGCTTTCGGTGCCCGTTCTGTGCCGGAGTCGGATTCGATCAGCGATCCCGCCGCCGCAGCAGTGGCGGACGGGTTGCGGGCATGCGTGGAAGCGCTCGGGCAGGTGCTGGATGGATTGCCGGCCGGCTGATCCGGTCGGCACGGCGGCAGCCATCCTCCCGGCACGGGGCCGGGAGGATGGCGCGTCATCACATGGCTACGCGGCGGACTGGTAGCGACGGCGATTGCCCTGCTTGGCGCTGTCCGGATGCCGGTTCCGGGGCGCATGGGCCTGCGGCGAGCGGGATTGGTTGTTGCGGTTGTCGTTGCCGCGCCCCTGCTGCGGGCCGCCCTGGCGCCCACCGTGCGACCCCGGGCGTGGCGGAGCGCGTTCCGGGCTCGGGGTGCCGGAGGCGACCGTCAGCCTCGTGTTGGTGAACCGCTCGATCGAGCGCAGGAAGCTCAGCTCGCTGCCGTCGCAGAAGGAGAGCGCGATGCCGGTGGCGCCGGCGCGCGCCGTGCGGCCGATGCGATGCATGTAGCTCTCCGCCTCGTTCGGCAGGTCGAAGTTGACCACGTGGGAAATCGCCGGCACGTCTATGCCGCGGGCGGCGATGTCGGTCGCCACCAGCACGCGCGCGCGGCCATTGCGGAACCGGTCGAGCGACTTCTGCCGCGCCGCCTGGCTCTTGTTGCCGTGCAGCGCCTCGGCCGCGATGCCGGTTTCGGCCAGGTGCTCGCACACCTTGTTCGCGGCATGCTTGGTGCGGGTGAAGACGATGACGCGGGACAGCGCCGGGTCGGCGAGCAGATTGGTGAGCAGCCGGCGCTTGTCGCCGGTCTCCACGTAGTGCACCTGCTGGTCGATCGGCTCGGCGGTGCGGCCCTGCACCGCGATCTCGACGCGCTTGGGGTTGCGCAGCAGCCCGTCGGCGAGCCTTGCGATCTCGGTTGGCATCGTGGCGGAGAACAGCAGCGACTGCCGCACTGCCGGCAGGGAGGCGACGATGCGGCGGATGTCACGGATGAAGCCCATGTCGAGCATCCGGTCCGCCTCGTCCAGCACCACGCAGGTGGTGGCGGACAGACGCAACTCGTTGGTGTTCATCAGGTCCATCACGCGGCCGGGCGTGCCGACGACGATATCGGTGCCGCGCATCATCCGCTCGACCTGCGGGCGACGGCCGACGCCGCCGAGGATCGTGACCGAGCGCAGGCGCAGATCACGCGCGCAAGCGCGGATGACGGCGTCGATCTGCAACGCGAGTTCCCGCGTGGGGGCAAGGATCAGGGCGCGGGTGCCGTAGGCCGGCGCGCGGCTGGTGTCGGCGGCCAGGCGATGCAGGATCGGCAGCACGAAAGCCGCGGTCTTGCCGGTGCCGGTCTGGGCGATGCCCAGCACGTCGTCGCCGGCCAGCACCAGCGGGATGGCCTGTGCCTGGATCGGGGTGGGGGTGGTGAAGTTCTGGTGCGCGAGCGCGCGCAGCAAGGGCTCGGCAAGGCCGAGATCCGTGAAAGCCGGGATGGTCAAGTGAAAAAATCCTATACGCCATCCGTATATGGATGGCGTTTGTGTCCGCTCACCAAGCGCGACGCTGGGGCAAACGAGTTGCGAGAGATTGCCTCGAGAATGCAGCCAACCTGCCGATATGCGCAGAAAAGGCCGCCGATCGCGCCTTCGCGAGAATCTGACGGGCGGGTTGAACCATATCCGCGCCTCCGGGTCAATGATTCTGTCGCATCTCAGCCCCGCGCGCGGCGGGCGAAGGCGGTTAGATCGGCGTTGAAGCGGTCCGGTTCCTCCAGGAAGGGGGCGTGGCCGCAAGTGTCGTAGAAAGCCGCTTCGGCAGCCGGGCACTCGGCCAGGATATGCTTGGCCATGGCTGGCAGCACCACGGTATCGGCCCGGCCCTGAACCACCAGCATGGGCCGGCCGACGTTCCGCAGCAGAGGGGTGAAATCCACCTCACGCTGGGCGAGCGCCCGGCGCACCAGTGGCTGGACAACCATGTTCCAGGCCAATGCCTGTTCGAACACGTCGGGCGGAACGGGATGGGCGAAGCAGGCGCGCAGGAAGGCGCGCACGCCTTCGATCGCCGTGGGCAGGTCGGGCTTCATCGCCTTGGGGGCGTGCTGCGAGAAGCCGGGCCCGATGAACCGGCCCACCAGCGCCGGCGCCATCGCGGTCAGCGCGCCAATGAAGGCGATCCCGCCAAGGCCGGTGGCGCCGTGGCGGCGCAGATAGTCGCCGATCACGAGCCCGCCATAAGACCAGCCGGCCAGGATCGGCCGGTCGAGGTTCAGGGCGGCGATGATCGCGGCGACATCGTCCGCCCACAGGTCGCCGTTCTGGTACTGGGCGGGATCGGGTGGCGCGTCCGACATGCCATGGCCGCGCAGGTCCGGTGCGACCAGGCGGAATTCATCCGCGAGGCCGCTGTCGTATTGCCGCATCCAGCATTGATGGCTTTGCGACCAGCCGTGCAGCAGCAGGATGGGGGTGCCATGCGCCGGCCCCCATTCCCGCACGTGCAGCCGCAGCCCCGCGCCGCCTGTGACCGTATGGATGTGCATCTGGCTGCTCCCTCTGGCGCGCGGCTGCTTCATGCGGGCATTGTGGCGCGATGGCGCGATTCCCCAACCTCTCTCTCGTCGATCATCCACTGGTCCAGCACAAGCTGACACTGCTGCGGCAGCGGGAGCTTGCCACCGCCGGGTTCCGCCAGCTTGCCCGCGAGATCAGCCTGCTGATGGGTTACGAGGTGATGCGGGACCTGCCGCTGGAGACCGTGCGGATCGACACGCCGCTGGAGGCGATGGATGCGCCGCTGCTGGCCGGCAAGAAACTGTGCTTCGTCTCCATCCTGCGCGCGGGAGCGGGCATCCTGGACGGGCTGCTTGATCTTGTACCCTCCGCCCGCGTCGGCCATATCGGGCTCTATCGCGATCCGGCCACGCTGGAACCGGTGGAATACTACCTGAAGCTGCCTGACGATGTGGCGGAGCGGCTGGTGATCATCGTCGATCCGATGCTCGCCACGGGCCATTCGGCCGCCGCCGCGATCGACCGCGTCAAGCAGGCCGGGGCGACCCGGATCCGGTTCGTCTGCCTGCTGACGGTGCCGGAAGGGGTGGGGGTGCTTCAGGCGCGGCACCCCGATGTGCCGGTCTATGCCGCCGCGATGGATCGGGGGCTCGATTCGCACGGCTATATCCGCCCGGGGCTCGGGGATGCCGGAGATCGCCTGTTCGGCACGAAGTGACTGGCACCGCCTTGCGCGACCTTCTGGCCGGCTTTATCCGGGCAGGCGGGACGCACAGGAGAGCACGCCATGGCCGCCATCGCCGATATCATTGCCCGCGAAATCCTGGACAGCCGCGGGAACCCGACGATCGAGGTCGATGTGGTGCTGGACAGCGGGGCGGTGGGCCGCGCCGGCATCCCTTCCGGCGCCTCCACGGGCGCGCACGAGGCGGTGGAACTGCGCGACGGGGACAAGGCGCGCTATGGCGGCAAGGGCGTGCAGAAGGCGGTCGGGAACGTCGAGGGCGAAATCTTCGATGCGATCGGCGGGATGGACCCGACGGAGCAGGAGCGGATCGACGCGATCCTGATCGATCTGGACGGCACGGCGAACAAGTCCCGTCTGGGGGCGAACGCGATGCTGGGCGTCTCGCTCGCGGTCGCCAAGGCGGCGGCCGCCGAGCTGGGCGTGCCGCTGTACCGCTACATCGGCGGAACGCACGCGCGCACGCTGCCGGTGCCGATGATGAACATCGTGAACGGCGGCCAGCATGCCGACAATCCGATCGACATCCAGGAATTCATGATCCAGCCGGTGGCGGCCGGCACGCTGGCCGAGGCGGTGCGGATGGGGGCGGAGATTTTCGCCAGCCTGAAGAAGGCGCTGCATGAGGCCGGGCACAACACCAATGTGGGCGACGAGGGCGGCTTCGCGCCCAACCTGAAATCGGCCGACGAGGCTCTGGGCTTCATCAGCCGCGCCTGCGAGAAGGCCGGCTATCGCCCCGGCGAGGACGTGATGCTGGCGCTGGATTGCGCGGCGACCGAATTCTTCGAGGGCGGCGTGTACGACATGGCGGGCGAGGGGAAGAAGTTCGATGCCGCCGGCATGGTGGCCTATCTGGAAGACCTCGCGGCGCGCTACCCGATCGCCTCCATCGAGGACGGCTGTTCGGAGGACGATTGGGAAGGGTGGAAGCTGCTGACCGGGCGGCTGGGCGGGAAGGTGCAACTGGTCGGTGACGATCTGTTCGTGACCAACCCCGAGCGGCTGCGACGCGGCATCGAGGCGGGGGCGGCGAACGCGATCCTGGTGAAGCTGAATCAGATCGGCACTCTGTCCGAGACGCTGGAGACCATGGAGATCGCCCATCGGGCCGGGTTCGCCAACATCGTCAGCCACCGGTCGGGCGAGACCGACGATGCGACGATCGCCGATCTGGCGGTGGCCACGAACTGCGGGCAGATCAAGACCGGCAGCCTTGCGCGCAGCGACCGCAGCGCGAAATACAACCAGCTTATGCGAATCGAAGCCGCGCTGGGGTCATCAGCCCGCTACGCGGGGCGGACGATCCTGCGCCGCTGAGCGCAGGCCGGCCACGCCCTGTCGTCAGCGCCGCTGCGTCAATGCAGCGGGATGGTGATCCCGAGAGACAGGCCGGGCTGCGCGTAATACACCGGCGGCGGCGGGGCGTAGTAAACCTGCGGCGGCGGCGCGTAATACACGGGCGGGGGCGGCGCATAATAGACCGGGGGCGGGGAGACATACACGCCACCGCGCCAACCCCAGGGCCCCGGATGGTGCCATTCGCCACCATGCCAGCCGTGATGCCAGTCGCCATGACCCCAATCGGCCCGGGCCGGGACGCTGATCGCGCCCGCCGCGACGGCAACGGCGGCGGCGATGAGGATCGAGGAAACGCGCATCATCTTGCTCCAGTTCTGGCGGCGCTTGTGCCGTCGGTGAGTACATAGCAAGTCGATCATGGCGATACCGGGGCAATTTCAGGGCGTTGTGACCAGCTTTCTTGCCCGACGCGATGGCGAAAGGGCATGATGGCGGGGAAAATGGTTCGGGATGGCCGGATGTCGATCGGGCAAGCTTTCAAGCGCCGCGGGCGCGCGGTGGTGCCGCCGCTGATTTTCCTCAGCCTCGTCGCCTATTTCGCCTGGAACGCGACGCATGGCGACCGCGGATTGCTGGCGCAGGCGAAGCGGCGACAGGAATTGAACGTGGCCAGGATCGATCTGAAGAAGGCGCAATCCGATCTGCGGGGCTGGGAGCATCGCGTCGACGGACTGCGCGACCGCAGCCTGGAACTGGATGCGCTGGATGGGCGGGCGCGGGCGATGTTGAACCTCGTGGCGCCGGGCGATCTGGTGGTGCCGCTCCCCACGGCGCCAAAGGCGCCGTAGCCCCGGAAACTCCGCTGCGAAAATCGGCGTTGGCGGGAAACAATCTGTCCGGCTCTGCGTGCCGGACGCAATCCATCGGCATGACCGAAGGGCGGAGCAGGTGCGAGGCAGTGAGTTAACCGAAATCTGGTTAACCGATGCTATTGCATTGCACAATAAGCGTTTTCTTCGGCTTGCGCTTGCCGCGTTTGGCGTAAGGCAGTAGGTCTTGCCCATCGAGGCGCGGCCTTCAATCAACCCGGAGCATGCGATGGCGCAGGCAGTGGAAACCCGCAAGCGCGGCAAAAGCCGCGAGCTTGCGATGACGCAGGAGCAGCTGCTCAAAGCCTATCAGGACATGATGCTGATCCGCCGCTTCGAGGAGAAGGCGGGGCAGCTGTACGGCATGGGGCTGATCGGCGGGTTCTGCCATCTGTATATCGGCCAGGAAGCGGTGGTGGTGGGCATGCAGGCCGCCATCGGCGAGGGCGATCAGGTCATCACCAGCTATCGCGACCATGGCCACATGCTGGCCACCGGCATGGACCCGAAGGGGGTGATGGCGGAGCTGACCGGGCGCGCCACCGGCTATTCGCGCGGCAAAGGCGGGTCGATGCACATGTTCAGCAAGGAGAAGAATTTCTTCGGTGGGCACGGCATCGTCGGCGCGCAGGTCAGCCTCGGCACCGGGCTTGCCTTCAGCAACTGGTACCGCGGCAACGACCGCGTCTGCCTGACCTATTTCGGCGAGGGTGCTTCGAGCCAGGGGCAGGTGTTCGAAAGCTTCAATCTGGCCGTGCTGATGAAGCTGCCGGCGGTGTTCGTGATCGAGAACAACCGCTACGGCATGGGCACCTCAGTCGAGCGCGCCTCGGCCTCCCGCGATCTGTCGAAGAACGGCGCGCCGTGGGGCATGCCGGGGCTGCAGGTGGACGGGATGAACGTGGTGGCGGTGAAGGAGGCGGCGGAGCAGGCGGTGGCGCATTGCCGGGCGGGCAAGGGGCCGTTCCTGCTGGAGGTGAAGACCTATCGCTATCGCGGCCATTCGATGTCCGACCCCGCGAAGTACCGCACCCGCGAGGAGGTGCAGCGCATGCGCTCCGAACATGATTGCATCGAGGGCGCGCGGGCGATGCTGGACCAGATGGGCGTGGGCGAGGACGAATTGAAGAAGATCGACGACGGGGTGAAGGCGCGCGTTCAGGAAGCGGCGGATTTCGCGCAGACCAGCCCTGAACCCGATGCGTCCGAGCTCTGGACAGACGTGCTGTTGGAGGCCTGAGCGATGCCGACCCAGATCCTGATGCCCGCGCTCTCGCCGACCATGACGGAGGGCAAGCTCGCCCGCTGGCTGAAGAAGGAAGGCGAGGATGTCCGCGCCGGCGACGTGATCGCCGAGATCGAGACCGACAAGGCGACCATGGAGGTCGAAGCGGTGGACGAGGGCAAGCTGGCGCGCATCCTGGTGCCGGAAGGCACCGAGGGCGTGGCCGTGAACACCCCGATCGCGGAGCTGGGTGCGAATGGCACGTCCGCCGACCCGTCCCCGCCGAAGGTGCCCGAAGCCAAGGCGCCGGAGGCGAAACCGGCGCCGGCGAAGGCCGCGGCCGCGCCTGCCGCGCCGGCGGCCGCGCCCGAGAAGGATTGGGGCGCGACCAGGCCGATCACCGTGCGCGAGGCGCTGCGCGACGCCATGGCGGCCGAATTGCGCGCCGACGATCGGGTATTCCTGCTCGGCGAGGAGGTGGCGCAGTACCAGGGCGCCTACAAGATCAGCCAGGGGCTGCTGGACGAGTTCGGTCCGAAGCGCATCATCGACACGCCGATCACGGAGCACGGGTTCACCGGCATGGCGGTGGGGGCCGCGATGAACGGGCTGCG
>DATKQI010000372.1:0-13020 GCA_035532755.1 Acetobacteraceae bacterium | reverse complement strand
CAGCGGCCCGCCTGCCTGCACCGCCCGCACCGGCCGGCCGGTCGCGGTGCCGCCGCCCACATCATCCACCAGTTCGCCCAGCGTCATGCCGAACGCGGCCTCGAACAATCCGCCATGCTTGATGTTGCCGGCAAGCTGGATCGGCATCGTCCCGCGTGAACGGCCCATCCCGAAATCGGCATAGGCTTGCGCTCCATCGGCCAGGATGCCCGGTACGGTCGCCAGGGAGATCAGGTTGTTGATCGCCGTGGGCTGCCCGAACAACCCCTTGTGCGCCGGCAGCGGCGGCTTCGCCCGCACCTGGCCGCGCCTGCCCTCCAGGCTTTCCAGCAGCGAGGTCTCCTCGCCGCATACATAGGCTCCCGCGCCCACGCGCAGTTCCAGGGCGAAGCTCAGCCCGGACCCCAGCACGTCCGCTCCCAGCAGCCCTTCCGCCGCGGCGACGCGCAGCGCCTGCCCGAACACCTTGATGGCGCCCGGATATTCCGAGCGCACATACACGTACCCTTTTTCCGCCCCGGTCGCGATGCCGGCGATCGCCATGCCCTCGATCAGCGCGAACGGATCGCCCTCCATGATCATCCGGTCGGCGAAAGTGCCGGAATCGCCCTCGTCGGCGTTGCACACCACGTATTTGCCCGCCCGGCCATGCCCGGTGGAGGGTGCCTGCAGCACCGTCTTCCACTTCACCCCGGTCGGGAATCCCGCCCCGCCGCGCCCGCGCAGGCCCGAACGGATCACCTCCTCCACCGTCTCGGCCGGACCGAGCGCGATGGCGCGCGCGAGCCCCTTCAGCCCGCCATGCGCCCGATAGTCTTCGAGCGACAGCGGATCGACGATGCCGCAGCGCGCGAAGGTCAATCGCGTCTGTCGTGCCAGGAACGGCTGCGACTCCACCAGGCCGACGCAGCGCGGGTGCCCCTCGCCTGGCCAGCCATCGGCGAACAGCGCCGGCACGTCGGCTGCAGTGAGCGGCCCGAACCCCAGGCGGCCGCGCACAGTCTCCACTTCCAGCAGCGGCTCCAGCCAGAACATCCCGCGCGAACCGGTGCGGATGATCCGCACCTCGATCCCGTGCGCCTGCGCCTCCCGCTGCACCGCGGCAGCCACCCGATCCGCCCCCACCGCGACCGCGGCGGCATCGAGCGGGATATAGATGCGCCGCTGGCTCATCTTACCCGCTCCACCAACTCGGTCATCGCCTGCGGCGTCAGCCGCGCCACCGGTTCGTCGTCCAGCAGCGCGCTCGGCGCGCAGGCGCACAGCCCCAGGCAATACACCGGCTCCACCGTCAGCCCGCCATCAGCCGTGGTCTCTCCCCAGCCGATGCCAAGGTCGCCCAGCAGCCCCTCCGCCATCGCCACCGCTCCCATCGACTGGCAGGCCTCCGCCTGGCACAGTTTCAGCACCCGCCGGCCCGGCGGGTGATCCCGGAAATCGTGATAGAACGAGATGATCCCGTGCATCTCCGCCCGGGTGACGTTCAGTGCCGCCGCGATCATCGGCACCGCCGGCGGTGGCACGCAGCCGAACGCCTCCTGCATCGCGTGCAGGATCGGCAGCGCCGCGCCCTCCATCGTCACGTGCGCGGCAATGATCTCCGCTGCCCGCGCCTCATCCCATGCGGCCGCCACCTGCATCATGCAGCCCTCCAATACCGGATCGCACTGCACAACCTATCTGGAACCCGACAATATTCAATAAAGCAAAGCCGTAAGGCGATAGATCAAATGAAGGTAATCGAGATCGGCGGGATTTGTGCGTTGCACAATAAATAAACCTGGCGACAAACGAGCTTCTTCCCCTTCGTGCGGCCAGGTCTCTACACTGGCTCCGCCATCAGCCTTGCTTCGGATACCAGTGCTTCGGTCAATGGCGACAGCGGGTCCCGATGCGGCACGACGAGGCCCACAGCCTGTGCCGCTTCGGGCTCCACGATGGGGATGGCGCGCAACCGCTCCGCCAGGCGGAAGATGTTCACCAGCCGCTCCGGCATCACGCAGGCCCATCGCCCGGTCTGCACGTGGGAGACCAGAACGACAATCGAGTTCGATTCGAGCGTCGGCTCCAGCGGCGTGCCGGCGCTGCGCAGGCGCTGCTCGATGATCCGTCGGTTCTGGTTGTCCGGGGTCAGCAGGCACAGCGGGATTTTCGCAACCTCCGCCCAGGTCACCTGCGCACGATCGGCCAGCGGGCTCTCGCGCGAGATCATCAGCCGGTAGTGCTCCACATAGAGCGGAACGGTCCGCGCCCGGCCCACCGGTTCGTTGTCCAGATAGGTCAACCCGGCATCGATCTCCAGGTTCTCCAGCATCGCCAGGATCTCGATCGAGGTACAGGAATAGATGCTGAACCGCACATTCGGATGCCGCGCCCGATAGGGCGTGGTCAGCTCCGCCACCACGGCGAGAGCGGTCGGAATGGCCGCGATGCGCAGATGGCCGACCAGCCCGCGCTTCATCGCCCCCAGCTCGTCACGCATCCCGCGCATGTCGGACACGATCCGCCGCGCCCAGTCCAGCACCCGTTCGCCCTCCGGCGTGAAACCGCGAAAGCGGGAGCTGCGCAGCACCAGCGGCATGCCCAGGCTTTCCTCAAGCTGCTTGATCCCGGCCGAAAAGGTCGGCTGCGTCACGCCGCAAGCCTCGGCCGCACGGCTGAAATTCTGCTCGCGAGACAGCGCGATCAGGAATTCCAGCTTGCCGAGCATCACGTGTCCTCCGGACAGTTTCATTGCCATCACTATGCACCACCGCTGCCCTGCGCCAAGGGAGTCCCTTGCCCGCCCGCGCGCCGGGCGCTCCACTACATTCATGGCACGAATCGGCATCGTCGGCTGCGGGATCGTCGGCCTTGCTTGCGCACACGCGCTGGCGGCGAACGGCCACGCCGTCACGCTCATCGACCGCGATCCGGACGGCGACAAATGCTCCTGGGGCAATGCCGGCGGCATCGCCGCGCCGGAGGTGCTGCCCGCCGCGGTACCGGGCATCATCCGCCGCGTGCCGCGCTGGCTGATCGATCCGCTCGGTCCGCTGGCGCTGCGCCCGACGCATCTGCCGCGCGCCCTGCCCTGGCTGCGGCACTTCGTCGCCGCGGCCCGGCCGGAACGGATGGAGCGTGCCGCCGCGGCGCTCGCGGTACTCAACCGCCACGTCACCGCCGATATGGAAGCCCTGCTCGCCGCCGTGGGCCTGCGCGCCGACCTGCGCCGCACCGGGGCGCTCAGCGTCTATGAAACCGCCGCCGCGCTGGCCGCCGACCGCCCGTTCTGGGCGCTCGCCGCCCGGCTCGGCTTCCCGGCGGAGGAGGTGTCGAGCGCTGACGCACGCGCGCTGGAACCCGCGCTCGGCCCGCGCGTGGCGTGCGGCGTGCTCGACCCGGGCTGGTCGCAGGTGTCGGACCCGAAGCGCATCTGGCGCGGGCTGTTCGATTCGCTGATCGCCAGGGGCGTTCCGGTCATCCGGGCGGAGATGCGGGACTTCGACACTGCCGGCTTGTTCGACCAGATCGTGGTCGCCGCCGGCGCATGGTCCGCGGCCCTCGCCACCCGTTTTGGCGACCGGGTCCTGCTGGAGTCCGAACGCGGCTACAACACCACCCTGCCCGCACCCGGGATTGCCCTGTCGCGCGAGGTGATCTTCGCGGAGCGCAAGTTTGTCGCGACGCCGCTGTCCATCGGTCTGCGCATCGGCGGCGCTGCCGAGTTCGCCGGCCTCGCCGCCCCGCCCAATTTCGCCCGCTCCCGCGCCCTGCTCCGTCTCGCGCGGCTGTACCTGCCGGATCTCGACGCGGGTGGCGGCACGGTGTGGATGGGCCACCGCCCCAGCACCCCCGATTCGCTGCCCGTCATCGGGCGGTCGCCGCATCGGCCGGCGGTGATCTATGCCTTCGGCCATGGCCATCTCGGCCTTACCCAGTCGGCCACGACTGCCCGTCTGGTTGCGGCGTTGGCGGCTGGGCGCGATCCGGGGATCGACCTCGCTCCCTATGCGATCAACCGCTTCGCCCGGTCCATGAGGCCGGCACCGAGCCGCCGGTGAGGCGCCTGGAAACCCTGCTGCCGGTATTCTTCGTGGCCTTCGCGCTGCCGGTCTGCCTGTTCTTCGCACTCGCCATGCCACCGGGCCAGGCACCCGATGAGCCGGCCCATATCGCCCGCGCGGACAGCCTGCTGCACTGGCAGATCCTCGGCACCCGCCGCCCGGCCACAAGCGCGCATGTGGCGGAAGCCGTCATCCGGTTCGATCCCTCACTGCTGTTCGTCACCTTCCCGTTCAAGGACAACCTGCACCTGTCCGGCATGAAGATGACGCCGGCACTGCAGCGGCAGCTGCGTGCGATCCCGTGGAATGGTGCACGAACCTTCAGTGTCGTGAATACCGCCGTCTATTTCCCCGTCTTCTACATTCCTTCCGCCTTGGCCATCGGCGGAACCCGGCTTCTGCGTGGCTCTCCCTACGATGCGCTGGTCGCGGGGCGGCTGGTCAACGCGCTGGTCTACATCCTGGCCGGCGCACTCGCGCTGCGCGTGGCCCCGCGGGGGCGACGGCTGTTGTTCGCCCTGCTCTGCCTGCCGATGACGCTGAGCCTCGCCGCCTCGTTCAACCCGGACGGGTTGCTGCTGGCCACCATGGCGCTCGCCGTCGCCCTGCTCGGCCGAGGCCTCGAAGCCGGCGCCAACGCCGGGCGACAACCGGGTTTCTGGATCGCTGCGGCTGGCCTGGCCTGTGCCTTTGCGGTGAAACCGCCCTACCTCACCTTCGCGGTGCTCTTCCTCCTGCCGCTCGACACCCTGTTGCGGCGGCCTGCACTGTTGCGCCGACGCCTGCCGGCCCTCGCGCTCGTCGTTCTGCCTGCCTTGGTCTGGAGCTTCGTGGCCCTGCGCTATGTCTCGGTCCCGTTCACCCGCCCGGCCTATGCGCCCGGCCCGCTCTGGCCTGGCTCGCACACTGTCCTGTTCCACGCCACGAGTCCGCTGGCGCAACTTGCCGTGCTGCGAGCCGATCCGACACGGCTGATCAGCCTGCCATGGCGCACCTTGTTTTCGCCGGGCATGCCGGGCTTGCTCTGGCAGCAGATGATCGGCGTGATCGGGGATCTCGACGTGGTGCTGCCGGGCTGGCTCTACGGGCTGTGGTCGGCCGCGCTGATCGCCGCCGTGCTGGGTGACATGGCCGAAACAGAAGGGGCAGGAATGGCCGACATCGCGGCGCTCCTTATCGCCGCCATGGTCTGCCTGCTCGGCATCTACGTGATCGAATATCTCACCTGGACGAACGTGGGCCGCGCCGCAATAAGCGGGGTGCAAGGGCGATACCTTCTACCAATGCTGGCACCGCTCGCGCTCGCCTTGCCGGCGCTGCACGTCCGCAACACGGAGCCCCTGCGCCGGCTCTGCACGCTGGTACTGCTCGCCGCACCGGCGGCGGGGCTGTTCGCCCTGCCGCACATCATCCTGGCGCAGTTCTACCCGTCCTAGCCCCGGTCAGCGCACCCAATGGCCCGGCACGAAGTAGCCGAACTGATTGTAATGCGGGCGCACCCAGTACGCGCCCGGGTACGGGCGCGCATAGTATGGCGGCGCATAGTACGGGGCCCCGTAATAGACTGGCGGACCATACACGGGCGGCCCGACGAAGATCGGACCACCGATGCGAATCCCGAAGGACACGCCCGGATGCCACCATCCGCCACGCCACCACGCCTGGGCAGGCGTGGGCGCCAGCAGCGGCAGCCCCACTGCCGTCAACAGCGCAACACCGGCCAAGGCTCGCAACAAAGCAGGTCGAGATGCCTTGAACATGGTCGTAACTCCCTTCACGCTGGCGGCAGGTTGGCATGAAATTGTTGCGGCATTGTGTCGAGGGTGTTTCAGGCCGGGTATTGGCAGCCGCCATTTGGCCGGTCGGGTGCGTATGCTCAACAATATTGAGTGGAGTCTCCATGAGCGACACCCGGCATTACCCTGAGTTGTATCTCCCGGCCGCCTTCACCCCACCCGCTCCATGCTCGCACTGAAATTGGCGGTCACGCCGGCGCTGATTCTGGCGGCCACCCTCGCGGGGCGCCGCTGGGGCGAATCGGTGGGCGGTTGGCCGCCTGCTGATTCAGGCCGCGTCGCTGGCGGGCATGCGGCGCGGGGCCTTCGGCATCCGCCACATCTGATGGCGCCCCGTCACAGCAACTGGAACCCGTGCGCCAGCGGATCCCGGTCGTCCACGAAGATGGTGTTGTGCCCGGTCACCCGCGCCCAGCCGGCGACCGAGGGGAGGATGCCGCCATGCCCGCCCACTGTCGCCGCGGCTTCCACCCGGCAATCGAACATCGTGCCGATGATGCTCTCATGGATGAACGTCGCCCCCACCGCCAGCCGCCCTTTTGCCACAAGCTGCGCCATCCGCGCCGAGGAGCCGGTGCCGCAGGGCGACCGGTCGATCGCTTTCTCCCCGTAGAACACGGCGTTGCGGGCATGGGCGCGGGCATTGCGCGGCGCATCGGTCCACATCACGTGGCTCACCCCGCTGATGCGCGGATCCTCCGGGTGCACCGCCTCCACCGCCTTCCGTGCCGCCGCGCGCACGAGCGGGCTGAGCCGCTGGATCTCCCCGGCGGATGTCGCATCCAGGCCCTTCCAGTTCGGCTGCGGCTCGATGATCGCGTAGAAATTGCCGCCATAGGCCACATCGAACACGATCTCGCCCAGCCCCGGCACGTCGATGCGTGCCCCCGCCGCGTGCAGGTAGGATGGCACGTTGAACAGCCGCACCTCCTCGACGAACCGCCCCTCCCGGCGGTACTCCACCGCCACGCGCCCCGCCGGCGCCTCGATCGCCATCTCGCCCTCGCGCGCGGGGGTGACCAGCCCCGCCTCGATCGCCGCCGTCACCGTGCCGATGGTGCCGTGCCCGCACATCGGCAGGCACCCGCTCACCTCGATGAACAGCACGCCGATATCGCAATCCGCCCGCGTGGACGGGTAGAGGATGGAGCCGGACATCACGTCATGCCCGCGCGGCTCGAACATCAGCGCCCGGCGCACCCAGTCGTGCTGCCGCAGGAAGATCTGGCGCTTCTCGGCCATCGGCACCGCCGGCAGCGCCGGGCCGCCGCCGGCCACCACCCGCACGGGGTTGCCGCAGGTATGCGCGTCGATGCAGAAGAAAACGTGCTGGCCCATCCGTTCCTCGCTGTCAGAGCAGCCCGGCCTTGCGGAAGCTCGTCCAGGTGCCGTTGCCGATGATGACATGATCGTGCAACACGATCGACAGGGCACCCGCCGCCGAAACGATCTCCCGGGTCATCGCGATATCGTCCACCGAGGGTGTGGGATCGCCGCTCGGGTGGTTGTGCACAAGGATCAGCGCCGTGGCGTGCAGTTCCAGCGCGCGTTTCACCACTTCGCGCGGATAGACCGGCGTGTGGTTGACCGTGCCGCGCGCCTGCATCTCGTCGGCCAGCAGCCGGTTGCGATTGTCCAGGAACAGCACGCGGAACTGCTCGATGCGCTCGCGCGCCAGAGAGGCGGTGAGGTAATCCATCAGCCGGTCCCAGCTCGCCAGCACCGGACGATCCATGATCTCGCTTCGCGCAAGCCGCAGGGCGGCCGCCTGCACCGTCTTCAATGCGGCAGCACCCGCCTCGCCCATGCCCTCGATCCGGCGCAGATCGGGCAAGGGTGCGGCGATGGCGGCGGCGAAGCTGCCGAACCGGGCCAGCAGCAGCCGCGCGACCGACTTCGTATCCACGCGCGGCAGCGCGAGGAACAGCACCATCTCCAGCAGTTCGTGGTCGGCGAGCGAATCGGGGCCGGCCGAGAGCAGCCGGGCGCGCATCCGCTGGCGATGACCCTCGGCGGAGGTGCCCGGCGGTGGAACCGGCGCGAGCCCGCCGAGCAGGCTGTCCGCTTCGGCAAAACTTCCGGATGTGCGCATGCGTCTGGCCACAACCGCACCGTGCCATGGCCGATCCCGGCCGCAAAGCCGGTATCGGCCGCCGCCGCTCAGCTATAGGGCCATTTCGTGTAACCGGCCGGCGAGAGGGTGAAGATCTCGCATCCCGCCTCCGTCACGCCCAGCATGTGCTCGAACTGCGCGGAGAGGCTGCGATCGCGCGTCACCGCCGTCCAGCCGTCGTCCAGCACCTTCACGTCCGGCCGGCCGGCGTTCACCATCGGTTCGATCGTGAAGAACATCCCGGGCTTCAGCACCGGCCCTTCGCCTGCGCGGCCGAAATGCAGCACGTTCGGTGCCTCGTGGAAACGCCGGCCGATGCCGTGGCCGCAGAAATCCCGCACCACGGAAAAGCGGTTCGCCTCCACGCAGCCCTGGATCGCATGGCCGATATCGCCGAGCGTGGCGCCCGGGCGCACGGCGGCGAGACCGCGCATCAGCGATTCATAAGTCACATCCATCAGCCGCCGGGCCCGCGTGCTTGGCTCTCCGGCCGCGTACATCCGGCTCGAATCGCCATGCCAGCCGTCCAGGATCACCGTCACGTCGATGTTGAGCACGTCCCCCGCCTCCAGCACCCGCTCGCCCGGAATGCCGTGGCAGACCACGTGGTTGATCGAGGTGCAGATGGATTTTGGATAGCCGCGATACTGCAGCGGCGCCGGCACCGCGCCGTGGGCGACGATGAAATCGTGGCACAGCCGATCGAGCGCGGCCGTGGTCACGCCCGGGCGCACATGCGGGGTGATCATGTCCAGCGTCTCGGCGGCCAGCCGGCCGGCCGCGCGCATGCCCGCGAAATCCCCGGAATTGTGGATCGTGATGCGCCGTGCGTCGGCCTCGCCGTCCATCGCCTGCTTCCTCGACCATGCCCGCCCGCCGCGCGATGCGGCCGGTAATGCCAGGAACATGCTCAGCCGCGCCGGCCGGCGCAAGGGCAGCCGCGGCCCCACGGCCCTGTGCGGCCGGCGGGCTGCCATGCGCCCGGCGATGCGATAGGATCGGCCCGCCGCAGCAGCAGGGTCCCCCGCGATGAGCGATCCCGATCGCGCCGCCCATTGGCAGAGTGTCTATGCCACCAAGGCCGAGACCGAGGTGAGCTGGTTCCAGGACCACCCGGACGTGTCGCTGGAGCTTGTCCGGCGCAGCGTGGCCGGCCCCGGCAGTCCGATCATCGATGTGGGCGCCGGCGCCGCGCGCCTGGCGGATGCGTTGCTGGAAGACGGGTTCACCGACGTCACGGTACTCGATATCGCCCCCGCCGCGTTCATCCGCACACGGGAACGGCTCGGCCCGCGCGCAGCGGCCCTGCGCTTCGTCGCGGCGGACATCACGCGCTGGCAGCCCGACCGGGTCCATGACGTGTGGCACGACCGGGCGGTGTTCCATTTCCTCACCGAAGCGGCGGACAGGGCCGCGTACCGCGCGGTTCTGGGCGCGGCCCTGCGGCCGGGCGGCATCGCCATCCTGGGCACCTTCGCACCGGACGGCCCCCCGCGATGCAGCGGGCTGCCGGTGATGCGCTACGCCCCCGATGCCCTGGCGGCCGAGCTCGGGGCCGGGTTCGTCCTGCTGGACAGCCTGAACCACGCCCACCACACGCCCGGCGGCGCGGTTCAGCACTTCCAGTTCAGCCGGTTCAGGCGGCCGGGGCTGACGCCAGGCTGAATGCGGCGCCCGCTCCATCCCGCTACGAAATCATTGCGGGCTGCCGCACCAGGCGTGACACCGGCGAGACCAGAAAAATCACGGCCTGCACCAGGAACCCGGCAGCGGCGAGGATGATGCACGTGCGCACGCCGTACGCGCTGGCAACGATGGTGCCGATGGCGGCACCGATCGGCCGGGCGCCATAGGTCGCCGTCACGATGATGGCCGAGACCCTGCCGAGCATGAAATCCGGGGTGACGGCCTGCCGCAGCGTCGTCGAGCTGATCACCCACAGGATCGGGCCGACCCCGAACAGGAAGAAGCTGAGCGTCGCAAGCGGGAACGACGGCATCCAGATGGTCAGCGCCATCAGGATGGCCGCGGCCAGCCCCGCGATCGGGCCGAGCGCGACAACCGTGCCGAACGGCAACCCGCGGGCAATCCGCGAGGCGAGCAGCGCGCCCACCACCATGCCGGCGCCATATGCGCCGAGCGTGATGCCGACCCCGGAGGCCGACAGGCCGATCTGGTGAATCGCGTAGGGCACATAGATCGCCTGGAGGATGAACCAGGAGATATTGAAGAAAACGGCCGTCAGCAGAACCGGCCGCAGCAACACATGCGACAGCACGAAAGCCGCGCCCTCGCGCAGATCCTGAAGCATATGGCGCCGCCTCTGCGCCGCGCGAAATGGTTCCCGCAAGCCGCCGAGCAGGATCACCGCGCAGATGGACAAGGCCGCGGCAGCGGCGAAGGCCGGCACGGCCCCCGTCCAGCCCACCAGCAAGCCACCCAAGGCGGGGCCGGCCGTGAAGGCCGCACTGCGCGCCAGCTCGATCCGCCCGTTCGCCGCGGCCAGGGATTCCGGTGGTACAAGGGCCGGCACCAGGGATGGCGCCGCCACGCTGTAGGCAACCGTGCCGGTGGCGCCGATGAACCCCAGCAGGGCGAGCAGCGGCAGGCTCAACCGCCCGAGTGCGGCGAGCACCAGGATGCTGATCAACGACGCGACCCGCACACCCTCCGCGGAGGCCATGAGGCGGCGGCGGGATGACCGGTCGGCGAGCACCCCCGCGGGAATGGAAAGCAGCAGGAACGGGAGGGTCTGCGCGGTTTGCAGAATGCCCGTCTGGCCCGCGCTGGCGCCGAGAGCGAGCACCGCGACGAGCGGTGCTGCCGCCAGCCCGATCTGTTCGGCCAGTTGGGCTGCGAGATTGGACCATGCCAATCGTAGAAACGCCGTGGAGAAAGAGGGATGCGGTTTGGAAGACATCAAAGGGCGCTCCGGTTCGAGAAGAATGGAAGGCGAGAATGGCTGCCTGCCGGCCGGTGCGCGCTCCGATTGTTGCTCCCGAAATCACATCGCCTTGCGGAATGTGAGATTGATGCGGCAGCGCCCGGTCAGGGGATCATCCCCGTCGGCGAGCGGATCGATGCCGTGGAACGCCAATCGGCTGGGCCCGCCCCACACGGCCACGTCACCGCTTTCCAGCCGGACGCGGCGCGGGCGGCTGCTGCGTTCGGTGCCGCCGAACAGGAAGGTCGCGGGCAGACCGAGCGAGACCGAAACGATGGGTGCTGCCAGATCGCGCTCGTTTCTGTCCTGATGCAGCGAGAGCCGCGCGCCCGGCTCGTAACGATTGATCAGGCAGGCATCGGGCGCGAAGCCGGTATACCCGGCGGCGGCGGCCGCGCGCCCGGCAAGGCTTGCGAACATGGCGGGCATCGGCGGCCAGGGGCGTGTGCTCATCGGGTCTGTGGAAAGATATTGATAACCTGTCCGGTCAGTGATCCATCCCCACGGGCCGCAATTGGTCATCGCGACCGACATCCGGTGCCCGCCGGGCGTAACCATGCGACGAAACGGCGCGGTCGCGAGAACGCGCTCGAGCTGACCCATCACCCCAGCGGCCTCCGCCGAGGCGAAGCCCCGCAGCAGAACGGCGCCATCGGCGAGCTGCTCCTTCCCGCCCGCGTGCCGCAGGCCGCTCAGCAGATCGCCGGTCATTTCGCGTCGTGGAAGATGATGCCAACGGTCAGCCGATGGCCGGACTGGAGGCGGCTGACGCCGTGCCGCATCGCCACCCGGTACGTGCCCCTTGTGCCCGCCATCGGCCGTTGGTTGACCGCGAAGACCACGCCCTCGCCCTGCGTCAGAGGCACCATCTCGGCGCGGGATTGCATGCGCGGCCGCTGCTCGGTCAGCACGAACGCGCCGCCGGTGAAATCCTCGCCCGGCACGCTCAGCAGGAATGCCACCTGCAGCGGGAAGAACAGGTCGCCATAGAGATCCTGGTGCAGGCAGTTGTAGTCGCCTGCGCCATATTTCAGCAGCAGCGGTGTGGGCCGCGTCTGTCCCGCTGCATGGCAGCGGTCCAGGAAACGATCGTGCTCCGCCGGATAATCGCCGCCACGCCCCAGCGCCGCTTCCCAGCGATTGGCGAGCGGCGCGAGCCGCGGATAGAACGCGGCGCGCAACCCGGCCACGAGGTCCGGGAGCGGGTAGGCATAATATCTGTATTCACCACGCCCGAAGCCGTGCCGCGCCATCACGACACGGCTTCGGAACAGGCGATCGACCGGGTACTGGGAAGCGAGCCCAGCGCATTCCGCCGCCGTCAGCAACGGGCCCGTGGTCGCGCACCCGAACGCATCCAGATCGGCTTCCATCGCCGCCCAGTCGAGACGCGCGACGCGTTCGCCGATATCCAACCTGCATTCGGAAGGTGGCATCGCGGCCCCGGCCGCACCCCGCATCACCGCGCCCCTTCCCGGCGCAGCAGTTCGCGCTTGCGCTCGATCCCCCAGCGATAGCCGCCGAGATCGCCGTCCGAGCGAACGACACGATGGCACGGGATCACCACCGCGGCCGGGTTCGCCGCGCATGCCTGCGCCACCGCCCGCACCGAGGTCGGGTTGCCGATCCGCCGGGCAACCTCGGCATAGCTCGCGGTGCTGCCCAGCGGGATCTGCCGCAGCGCCTGCCACACGCGCTGCTGGAACGCCGTGCCGCGGACATCCATCGGCAGATCGAGCCCCTGCCGCGGCGCTTCGACGAAACCGACGACCCGGGCCACCATCTGCTCGAACCGCGCATCTGCCCCCTTCAGGGTCGCCTTCGGAAAGCGATCCTGCAACTCGTGGACAAGATGCTCGGGATCGGTGCCGAACTGGATGGCGACGACGCCCTTGTCGGTCGCCGCGACCAGGATGGCGCCAAGCGAGCATTCGGCGACGGCGAAACGGATTTCCGAGCCCGCGCCGCCATCGCGATAGGCGCCCGGCGTCATCCCCAGGATCTTCGCCGAGCCCTCGTAGAAGCGCCCGCTGGAATTGAAGCCGGCATCGAAGATGGCACGCGTGACGGTGTCGCTCTGGCCCAGTTCCGCCCGCACCCGTTTCGCTCGATGCTCGGTGG
>DATKQI010000371.1:0-17445 GCA_035532755.1 Acetobacteraceae bacterium | reverse complement strand
GTACCAGCCGCCGTCCTCGCCGGGGGAGCGTTTCAAGGCGACCACTTATATTCTCGGGCGGCAGCTGCGGGCCGATGGCGTGCGCGTATCGGTGTTCCGGCAGGTGATGCAGGGCGGGCAGTGGGTGGATGCGCCGGTGAGTCCCAACACCAATGTCGAGCTGGAAAACAAGATCCTGGCGCGCGCGCGGGAATTGCGGATCCGGTCTGCCACGAACTGACGGCCGGTTCAGCCAGAGGGCAGCCGCCATCCGGCCCGGGATGGGGCTGCGTGTCCTCGCGCCCAGCACGGGCCTGCGATGTTGCCTGTCAGCCTGTTCTGGCCGATACAGGCGAACCTGAAAAATCGCAGATGACGGTATGACAGATCAGCCTGTTACGACTTTCGCCCCGCTGCCGGAGGGCGACGCGCCCCGCTATGATTTCCGGTCCGCGGAGCCGCATTGGCAGCGTGCCTGGGCGATGGCCGGATGCTTCCATGTGAGCGACCTGCCGGACGATGGGCGGCCGAAATACTACGTCCTGGAGATGTTCCCCTATCCGAGCGGGAAGATCCATATGGGGCATGTCCGCAACTATACGCTGGGCGATGTCGTCGCGCGCTACAAGCGGGCGCGGGGCTTTTCGGTCCTGCATCCGATGGGGTGGGATGCGTTCGGCCTGCCGGCCGAGAATGCGGCGCGGGAGCGGAAGGTCCATCCCGCGCAATGGACCTGGGACAACATCGCCGCCATGCGCGCCGAGCTGAAGCGCATGGGCCTGTCGCTGGACTGGGAGCGGGAGTTCGCCACCTGCGACCCGCTTTATTACGGGCAGCAGCAGCGGCTGTTCCTCGACATGCTGCGGGCGGGGCTGGCGGAGCGGAAGGAAAGCTGGGTCAACTGGGACCCGGTGGACGGCACGGTTCTGGCCAACGAGCAGGTGATCGACGGCCGGGGGTGGCGATCCGGCGCGCTGGTCGAGAAAAAGAAACTCTCCCAATGGTTCCTGCGGATCACGGACTACGCGCCGGAACTGCTGGCAGCACTCGACGGGCTCGATCGTTGGCCCGAACGGGTGCGGCTGATGCAGGCGAACTGGATCGGCCGCAGCGAGGGCGCGCGGCTGCGGTTCGATCTGACCGAGCCGGTGGCCGGGATCGGCGATGTGGAAGTCTATACCACACGGCCGGATACGCTGTTCGGCATGTCGTTCCTGGCGATCGCGCCGGAGCATCCGCTTGCGTCCCATATTGCCGGGCAGAACCCGGCCGCGGCGGCGTTCATCGCCGAATGCCGGCGGCTGGGCACGAGCGAGGCGGCGATCGAGGCGACCGAGAAGCAGGGGTTCGATACCGGGCTGCGGGTGCGGCACCCGTTCGAGCCGGAACGCAGCTTTCCCGTCTGGATCGCCAATTTCGTGCTGATGGAATACGGCACCGGGGCGATTTTCGGCTGCCCCGCCCACGACCAGCGAGACCTGGAGTTCGCCCGGAAATACGGACTGCCCGTGGTGCCGGTGGTGTTGCCGCCGGGTGCGGCCGATCCGCGCCAAGGCGCGGTCGAGAAGGCTTATGACGGGCCGGGGACGATGATCGGCTCCGGCTTCATGGACGGGCTGGCGACGGAGGTTGCGAAGGCGGCCGCGATCGCGCGGATCGCGCAGTTGGGCATGGGCAGCGGGGTCACGAACTGGCGGCTGCGGGACTGGGGGGTCAGCCGGCAGCGGTACTGGGGCTGCCCGATCCCGGTGATTCACTGCGCGCAGTGCGGCGTGGTGCCGGTGCCGGACGAGCAGTTGCCGGTGCGGCTGCCGGAGGATGTGTCGTTCGACCGGCCGGGGAACCCGCTGGACCATCATCCGACGTGGAAGCATGTGGCCTGCCCCGCCTGCGGGCAGCCGGCGCGGCGGGAGACCGACACGTTCGATACGTTCGTGGACAGCTCGTGGTATTTCGCGCGCTTCTGCAGCCCGAAATCCTCCGCTCCGGTCGATCGGGACGCGGCGGACCGGTGGATGCCGGTCGATCAATACATCGGCGGGATCGAGCATGCGATCCTGCATCTGTTGTATTCGCGCTTCTTCATCCGCGCGATGCGGCAGACCGGGCATGTGGGAATCGACGAGCCGTTCCAGGGGTTGTTCACGCAGGGGATGGTGACGCACGAGAGCTATCGCGGCGCGGACGGGCGGTGGCTCTATCCGGGCGAAGTGGACATCCAGGCCGATGGCGTGGCCCGGCACCGGGAGACCGGGGAAGCGGTGACGATCGGCCGCGTGGAAGCGATGTCGAAGTCCAGGCGCAACACGGTGGACCCCGGCGCGATCATCGACCGGTTCGGGGCGGACACGGCGCGGTGGTTCATCCTGTCGGACAATCCGCCCGAGCGGGACATGCAATGGACGGAGGCTGGCGTTGCGGGCGCGTTCCGGTTCACGCAGCGTGTGTATCGCCTGGCGGAATCCGTGGCATTGATGGCGGCATCCGCAAATGTTCCCGATACGTTCTCGTCCGTGGCGCTGGAATTGCGTCGGGCGGCGCACCGGGCCGTTGTTTCGGTTACGGCAGCACTGGAGAGTTTCGCGTTCAACGTGGCGGTGGCGCGAATTTATGCCTTGGCTACGGCCATCGCGGACAGCGAACGGCCGACGACTGATGATGCGGCGGGGCTGGCATGGGCACGACGCGAGGCGATGGAGATCATGGCCCGGCTGATGGCGCCGATGATGCCGCATCTGGCGGAGGCGGTGTATAAGAAGCTGGTGCCGGACGCGGCAGACATGGTCGCGCAGCGGCCCTGGCCCGAAGCGGACCTGGCTTTGGCGGCAGCGGATGTGGTCACCATTGCCGTTCAGGTCATGGGCAAGCTGCGCGGAACGATCGCGATGCCGACCGGGGCGGCGGCGAATGCGGTGCTGGCAGCCGCGGAGGCGGAGCCGAATGTCGCGCGGCTGCTGGAAGGCAAGCGGGTGGTCAAGCGTATTCACGTGCCGGACCGGGTGGTGAACTTCGTCGTTGCAGGGTAGGGCCATGGGTCAGCAGGATGGGCGGATGAACAGGCGATCGGTCCTGGCGATGCTGTCTGGCACGTTGCTGTCGGGCTGCGGTTTCCACCCGGTCTATGCGCCGCGAACGGCCGCGGGCGGGGCAAGCCCGGTGCTGGCGGATCTCGCGCGTGTTTCCGTGGGAATCATCCCGGACCGGCAGGGCCAATTGCTCCGCCAGGCGATCCAGGACCGGCTGGAACGGGGCGGAATCGCGGCGGATATCGGCTATGACCTCTCGGTGAACTACGGGATTTCAAACGAGGGCGCGGGTATCCTGGGCGATAATTCCACGACCTATGCGCGGATCATCGGGCGAGCCAACTGGGTTCTGAGAGCTGCTTCTTCTCCGCGCGCAGTGATCACGAGCGGCAGCGCGCGTGCGGTGGACGGATATGACTACCTCGATCAGCAGTATTTCGCGACCGATCTGGCGGACGAGGCGGTGAAACGGCGGCTTGCGAATGCCGTGGCCGACCAGATCGCGTTGCAGCTTGCCGCGTTCTTTGCGAAGCGGACTGCGGCGCCGGGCTGAGCGGTGAAGGTCAGCGAGCGGCAGGTCTCGGCGCTATTGCGGGATCCTGGGTCTGTGCGTGCCGTTCTGCTGCACGGGAACGATGGCGGGCTGATCCGCGAGCGGGCCAATCTGCTGGTGCAGGCCGTTGCCGGGACTTTGACCGATCCGTTCAGGGTGAGCGAGATCAGCCGCCAGGATGGGGGGCGGCTGGAAGAGGAAGCGCGCGCCCAGTCGCTGTCGGGCGGGCGGCGGGCCGTGCGGGTGCGCGATGCGGGGGATTGGGCCGCACCCATCGTGGAGACGGCGCTTTCCGGCCCGACGGCGGGGCTGCTGATTCTGGAGGCGGGCGAACTCACCCCACGGTCACGGCTGCGCCTGCTCGCGGAAAAGGATTCGGCGTGGGCGAGCGTCGCGTGCCATGCGGGCGATGCGGAAGCGGTGCGGGCGCGTGTGGCGGGTGCGCTGGATGCCGCCGGCGTGGCGGGGGATGCCGATGCGATGGAGTGGCTCGGCCAGCATCTGGTGGGCGACCATGCCACGATGCGCGGCGAAATCGAAAAATTGCTGCTGTATGCCGGGGGCCGTGGCCGGATCGATCTTGCCGCCGCGATGGCATGCGTGGGCGATCCGACAGACGCGCCGATGGACGAGGCGCTGTTTGCGGCGACGGCCGGAGACGTTGAAGCGGCGGATGCGGCGGTGACGCGGGCGCTCTCGGATGGGGCAAAGGCGGTTGCCGTGGTGCGGGCGATGCACGGCCATGTGGATCGGCTGGTTCGCGCCTGCACACTGCGGGAACAAGGAATGTCGGCAGCAGAGGCGGCCAAGGGAATGCGGCCGCCGGTTTTCTTCAGGCGGCTGCCGGCTTTTACGCGCGCACTCGAACTCTGGTCACGCGAAAGGCTCGAAGCAATCCAGGCCGCGCTGCACGATGTGGAGCTGGCCTGCAAGCAGACGGGATCCCCAGCGGATACCCTGGTTCATCATGCAATTCTGACCATTGCCCGGCGCGGGGCGAGTTTGCGGCGGCGGTGAAGCCGTAAAGCCGTACTTCGGCTTGGGCGACGGGGAAGATCAGCCTCCGCCAAGCAGGGTGACGATGCCGTCCAGTTGGTCGAGCGAATTGTAGTGAATGCGGATCGCGCCCTTGCGCCCGTCATAGCTGATTTCCACGCGCAGGCCGAGGCGGCTCGTCAGATCCTGCTCCAGGGACAGCGTTTCAGGGTCTTTCTGGCGCGCGGCCTGTGCGGAGGGAGAATGCCGTGTATTGGACGGGGTGGCGCGGGCGACCAGATCTTCTGTCTGCCGGACATTGAGCCCCCTGGAAATGACGGAGAGCGCAGCCTTTTCCGGCTCAGGGTGGGATAGCAGGGCGCGGGCGTGGCCGGCCGACAGTGCGCCGTTCTTGACTTCGGCCTGCACCGGCGTGGGAAGATTGAGCAAACGCAGAGTGTTAGCTACATGGCTGCGGGATTTTCCGACGGCGTCGGCCAAATTTTCCTGTGTCAGCCCGAAATCGGCCAGCAGGCGGCGGTAGCCTTCGGCTTCCTCGATGGCGTTGAGGTCTTGCCGCTGCAGATTCTCGACAAGTGCCGCCGCCATTGCCTCCATGTCCGACAGCGTGCGGACCAGGGCGGGGATTTCGTGCAGGCTCGCCTGCTGGGCGGCGCGCCAGCGGCGTTCTCCAGCGATGATCTGATACCGCGCCGGATTGGCCGGATGGGGCCGAACGAGGATGGGTTGAAGAACGCCGCGCTGGCGGATTGACGATGCGAGGGCTTCAAGCGCCGCCGGATCGATCGGGCCGCGCGGCTGGAATGGCCCCGGTTCGATGAACTCGATCGGCAGGGAGCGGACGGAGCGATCCGCATTCGTTGGCGCGGCGGGTTCGCCCAGAAGGGCAGCGAGGCCGCGGCCCAGGCGGGGAGTGACTTCCTTGGCACTCATGACAATGCTCCCGCCTGTTCCCGCTTCATCAGCTCTGCCGCCAGCCTGATGTAGGCCTGGGCGCCGATCGATTTGACATCATAGACCAGGACGGGCTTGCCGTGGCTTGGGGCCTCGGAGATCCGGATGTTTCGCGGGATGACAGTCTCGTACACCTTGTCACCGAAGAAGCTGCGCGCATCGGCCGCCACCAGGTCGGACAGGTTGTTGCGTCGATCGAACATGGTCAGCACGATCCCTTCCAGATGCAGGCTGGGATTGAGGCCGCGGCGTACCGCGTCAATCGTGCGGACCAGTTGGCTGATGCCTTCCAGGGCAAAAAATTCGCATTGCAGCGGCACCAGCACGGCGTGTGCGGCGACCAACCCGTTGAGCGTCAACAGACCAAGGCTGGGGGGGCAATCGATCAGGATGAGATCGTAGAGAGAGGAGGCTTCGCGAAGCGGCGTGAGAGCGGCCTGGAGCCGGAATTCACGCTGCTCGGCGGCGACGAGCTCGATCTCGGCCCCCGCGAGCGCCATCTCCGCCGGAATGATCGACAGATTGGGAATCAAGGTCGGTCGGCAGGCTTCATGAACGGAGACATCACCCAGCAACAGGGCATAGCTCCCGTTCTCCCGGTCCTCGCGGGCGAGGCCCAGCCCGGTCGACGCGTTGCCTTGAGGATCAAGGTCTATCAGCAGAACGGACTGGCCGCTTGCCGCAAGGGCTGTAGCGACGTTGATCGCGGTCGTGGTCTTGCCGACGCCGCCTTTCTGGTTGGCGATCGCCAGGATGCGCGGGCGGGACGAAGCGGCTCCGTCAGAAACGGATGCACTCCGATCGAGGGTGTTGTCAGCCATGCCTGACCTCACTCAGTCGGAGGATGGATGCGGTCGGATCGGTCGCGCTGGGAAAACGCTCGATCTGCATGTGCCAGAGAGCAGCCGCACTCGTCAATTCGTCCTCCACGCGACGGCCCTTCGGAAACAGACACACACCGCCGGGTGCGAGAAGAGGCGCGGCGAGATGGAGCAGGGTTGGCAGGGGCGCCAGGGCGCGTGCGGTCACGAGGGCCGCGGGGTCCAGCCGCGTGTTTTCGATTCTGGAGCCGTGCACGGTAGCCGGAGCAGCGACGGCACGTGCGGCTTCCTTCAAGAACGCGGCTTTTCGCTCATCCGCCTCAACGAGGTCTGCCCTGATGTTCGCCGCGATGGCCAGTACCAGCCCCGGAAATCCCGCACCGGAACCGAGATCGATCAAGCGGTCTGTTCCAGATGGGATAAGAGGAATGAGTTGCAGCGCGTCGGCGATATGGCGTGGCCATATGTTGGCCAAATCCCGTGAGCTGACAAGATTGACGGTGCCATTCCAACGCTTGAGGAGGTCGAGGAAGACCGAAAGCCGTTCCAATGTTTCACGTGAAACATTGGATGCGGCGACGGGGCCGCTCGTCGCCAGAGAAGCCGGATGTTTCACGTGAAACATTTCTCCGAAGCCACCGGCGTGCGCTTGCGGATGCTCGCCATGATGGCAGCCAGCGCCGCGGGGGTCATCCCCTGGATACGGGATGCGGCCCCAAGTGTGGCAGGTCGCGTCGCCAGCAATTTGCCGCGCAATTCAGCCGACAAGCCCCCCATGCTGGCGTAATCGAGTTGATCCGGCAGGCGAACCATCTCGTCGCGCCGGAACATTTGGATGTCTGCTTGTTGGCGGTCGAGATACACCGCATAGCGCGCTTCCGTTTCCAGCGTCGCGCGAACGCGTGCCGGAAGTGCGGCAAGAGGCGGGAACGCCGCGCCCAACACTTCCGGCCGCGAGTTCGTCAATCCAAGAAGATCAAGCACAGACCGCCAGCGGCCATCTGATGACACCGTTATACCCGCACGATGAAGCTCCGATGGCGAGCCTCCTGTGGCGGTGGCCCATCTCCGCGCTTCGGCTAAACAACGGCTGAAGCCCTGGTGCAACTCGGCTTGTTCAGCCTCGACGCATCCTAATGAAATTCCACGATCCGTCAGCCGCGAGTCGGCATTGTCTGCCCGCAACAGCAGCCGATACTCGGCTCGGGATGTGAACATCCGATAGGGTTCGCTTACGCCCTGCGTCACCAGATCGTCGATCAGCACCCCTATATAGGCTTCCGAGCGGTCAAACGTCACGAAATGCTCGCCCGATGCTTGGCGGGCCGCATTCAGCCCTGCCATCAGACCCTGGGCAGCCGCCTCCTCATACCCTGTTGTTCCGTTGATCTGCCCGGCAAGAAACAGCCCCGGCATGGCACGAAGTTCGAGAGATGGGCGGAGGGACCGCGGGTCCACGTAGTCGTATTCGACGGCATAACCGGGGCGGATCATCCGCACGTTTTCAAGGCCGGGAATGGTCGCCAGCATGGCAAGCTGCGCGTCTGCCGGCAGGCTGGTCGACAGCCCGTTCGGATATACCGTGTCATCATCGAGGCCTTCCGGCTCCAGAAATATCTGGTGCCGGTCGCGATCGGCGAACCGGACAATCTTGTCTTCGATCGAGGGGCAATAGCGCGGGCCGATCCCGGTGATATGCCCGCCATAGATCGCCGAATCGTGCAGGCGAGACCGGATCAATTGATGCGTTTGAGGTGTCGTTGCGGTGATGCGGCATTCCACCTGCGGGTTCGTGATCTGATGCGTGCGCACGCTGAACGGTTCCGGCGGATCATCGCCTCGATCACGGTCCAAGCCATCCCAATCGATGCTTCGCCGGTCCAGCCTGGGCGGGGTACCGGTTTTCAGCCGGCCCAGGTCCAGGCCCAGCCGCTGCAACGTCCGTGAAAGCCCTACGGATGGTGCCTCGCCGACACGGCCGGCCGGCGTCTGCTCCAAGCCGATGTGGATGACGCCGCGCAGGAACGTCCCCGTGGTCAGCACCGCCGCACCGCACGGGAATTGCTCCCCGTTCGATCCGATGACGCAAGCCAGCCGTCCTTGCCCATCCAGATGAATGTCTTCCACGGCGACGGCATGGATATCCAGTCCGGACGTTTCGGTGAGCAGATCCAGGATGGCTCGGCGATACAGGGTGCGATCCGCCTGCGCGCGGGGCCCGCGGACGGCCGGCCCCTTGCTCCGGTTCAACACCTTGAAATGAATGCCGGCCTTGTCCGCGGCCCGCCCCATCAACCCCCCAAGCGCATCGACCTCACGCACCAGGTGGCCTTTGCCGATGCCGCCGATGGCAGGGTTGCAGGACATCACGCCAATCGTATCGATGCGATGGGTCAGCAGTGCTGTTCTGGCGCCCATGCGTGCAGCCGCCGCCGCCGCTTCGCAGCCGGCATGGCCGCCGCCAATAACCACAACGTCGTATTTTTGGTAATTCTTCACGGGTTCATGCGGTCATGACAAAATTACTATTTTCCAATACAGAAATCTCGGAAAATACTGTCCAGCAATTGTTCAACACCAATCTTGCCTGTCAGTTGACCAATGGCGTGCAATGCCCCGCGCAGGTCCTCGGCACGCAACTCGGTCGCCTTCTCCGCCATCGCGTCGGCCAGTCTGTGCTGCACGATTTCCAGAAGCCGCCGATGGCGCAACCTGGTCAAGGGGGGCGGCCCATGGTTCGCGGTCAAATCGCGGGCCTGCTCGCACAGGCGCTCCCGCAAGTCGTCCAGGCCGGCGCCGGATACCGCGCTCACACCCACCGTCGCGTCGCCGGGCGCTGCCGCCAGATCGATCTTGGTGGCCACGTGAAGAACCCGAGGTGCCGTCAGCGGCCAGGAATCGCCCGGACGCCCCGCTTCACGGACAACGATCGCAAGATCCGCGGCTTCGGCATGCGCCACCGCACGGCGCACGCCCTCAGCCTCGATTTCGCCGGTCGCTTCGCGCAGCCCCGCGGTATCCACGATCGTGACGGGCACGCCGCCAAGGTCCATGCGCACCTCGATCGCATCACGCGTCGTGCCGGCTTCGGCCGACACGATGGCAACCTCGCGGCGGGCCAGCGCGTTCACCAGGGTCGATTTCCCGGCATTCGGTGGCCCGACCACGGCGAACACCAGCCCTTCCCGCAACCGCTCGCCGCGCCGTCCGTCGTGCAGATGCGCCCCCACGGCCGCACGGAGTGCCGCGATTTCATCGCGCAAAGCCTGTTCGATGGAATCGGGCAGATCTTCGTCCGGGAAGTCGATCAGCGCTTCCTGATGCGCCAGCACCCGCGTCAGCCGCCGCGACCAATCCTGGTAGAGCGTGCCCAGCGCGCCATCCATCTGCCGCAGCGCCTGGTGCCGCTGCCCGGCGGTTTCCGCGGCAACAAGATCGGAAATCGCCTCTGCCTGCAGCAGGTCCATCCGCCCGTTGAGGAACGCGCGGCGGCTGAACTCGCCCGGGTCCGCGGGCCGCACGCCCAGGTCCATCAGAGCATCGGCCACGCCGTGCAGCACGGCCACACCGCCATGCAGATGGAATTCGGCACAGTCTTCGCCGGTGAAGCTGCCCGGCGCGGGAAACCAGATCACCAGCGCCCGGTCCAGCAATTCGCCATCGGTTGTCCGCAGCGCGCGCAGGCTTGCCCGGCGCGGTTGCGGGCGGCCGGCGCCGAGGGCGCGGAGCACGGCCAATGTCCGCTCCCCGCTGATGCGCAGGTTCGTCACCGCAGACCGGCCGGCCAGGCCGAGTGGGGCGAAAATCGTGTCCTCGGCGCGATCCGTCGCCATCATCCGGGTCCGCTCAGCGCTCCGGCAGCATCAGCTCGGTCGCGCGATCGCCGTCACGAACATGCCGCTCCAGAACGGCATCGACATCCTGGAACGAGTCTACACGATACCAGATGCCCTCGGGATAGATCACGACGCACGGCCCCAGCTCGCACCGGTCCAGGCAGCCGGCGCTGTTCACCCGCGTCTCGCGAAATCCCAACTCCTTTGCACGCGCCTTCATGTAGTCGCGCAGGCGTTCCGAACCCTTGGCCGCGCAAGACCCGCGCGGATGCCCGTCCGGGCGGCGGTTGCAGCACACGAAAATGTGCGAGGCGAAATACAGCGGTGGATCGCCGGGCTTCCTGTGCCCCATCATCTCTTCTCCAGGTGCGGAATAACGGCGTCCACAATTGCTCGCGGTGGCGCAGCCAGGAACGTATCTACCCCTCACGGCCCCATGCGCAAGGACACCTCAATGACTGTTTCCGCAAACCTGCTGCGCCACGAAACCTCGCCTTACCTGCAGCAGCATGCCGACAATCCCGTGCATTGGCGTCCCTGGGGGCCGGCTGCGCTGGCGGAAGCGGCTGCGGCCAACAAGCCCATCCTGCTCTCGGTGGGCTATGCGGCGTGCCATTGGTGCCATGTCATGGCCCACGAATCCTTCGAAAACCCCGAGACGGCCGCGCTCATGAACCGGCTGTTCGTGAACATCAAGGTCGACCGGGAGGAACGGCCGGATATCGATCATCTCTACATGAACGCGCTGCACGCGCTCGGCGAGCAGGGCGGCTGGCCGCTCACGATGTTCCTGTCTCCCGACGGCGTGCCCTTCTGGGGCGGCACATATTTCCCGCCCACGCCGCGCTGGGGCCGGCCGTCCTTCCGCCAGGTCCTGGAAGGCCTTGCTGCTGCCTGGAAGGAAGGCGATCGGGGCATTGCGCGGAACGGCGCGGCGATCACGCGCAGTCTTGCCGCCGCGGCCGCCACCCGCCCCGGCGAACCGATCGCCGATGTGGCGCTGGATGCCGCGGCGGCGGCGTTGCTGCGGATGACCGATCCTGTCGAGGGCGGGCTGCAAGGCGCACCGAAATTTCCCAACCCGCCCATCTTCCGCTTCCTGTGGCAGAACGCCTGCCGCACCGGAGAGCCGGCTGGCACCGCCGCCCTGCATCTGATGCTGGAACGGATGTCGCAAGGCGGGATCTACGATCATCTCGGCGGCGGTTTCGCCCGCTATGCCACGGACGCCGTCTGGCTGGTACCGCATTTCGAGAAGATGCTGTACGACAATGCCCAGCTTCTCGACCTGCTCGCGCTGACCCACGCCGCCGCGCCATCCGCATTGTTCGCCGAACGGGCGGACGGTGTCGTCGGCTGGATGCTGCGGGACATGGCGGCGGAGAAGGATGCGGATGGCAACAGCGCCTTCGCCGCCTCGGAAGATGCCGACAGCGAGGGCGAGGAAGGCCGGTTCTATGTCTGGAACGCCGCGGAGATCGACGCCCTTCTGGGTGCAGATGCAGTGTTGTTCCGAAATCATTACGATATCCGCGCGGAAGGCAACTGGGAAGGGCGCGTGATCCTGCGCTGCATGCGCGCGCCCGCCACGGAAATGGAGGCGCGGCGGCTGGCGCATTGCCGGGCCGTGCTGTTCGCGGCCCGCGCCGCCCGCCCGCGCCCGGCGCGGGACGACAAGGTGCTGGCCGACTGGAACGGCCTTGCCATCGCCGCGCTGTGCCGTGCCGCTGCGGTATTTGGCCGACCGGAGTGGCGCCTGGCCGCCCGTTCCGCTTTCGCCTTCGTTATGGCCCATCTACGTGCGCCCGATGGCCGGGTGCAACATGCCTGGCGTGGTGGCCGCATCGGCGCGGCGGGGCTGCTGGAGGATCAGGCGGCAATGGCGCAGGCCGCACTTGCATTGTTCCAGGCCGAAGGCGATCCCGCCGATCTGGTCACGGCGATCCGCCTGGCCGATCTGGCACAAGCCTGGTTCGCCGATGCGGACGGCTCCTTCTTCACCACGGCATCCGATGCGACGGACATCCCCCTTGGGCTCGCCACCCGGCCGCGCAGCGCGGGGGACCAGGCGGTGCCGTCCGGCAACGGCATGATGGCGGATGTTCTGGCCCGCCTGTTCCATATCACCGGAGAGCCGATCTGGCGGGACCGGGCGGAGGCGGTGCTGCGTGCCTTCAGCGGGGCCGCTCAGGCTTTGCCGGCCATGCCCGGCCTGCTGGCCGCGGCGGATCTGCTGGAAAACGGCACCGCGATCGTCGTTGCCGGCGACCCCGCGAATCCGGCCGCCGCTGCGCTTCTGGCCGCCGCCCTCGCAGCACCCGATCCCGCCGTCTCTGTCCTGCGTGCCATCGGCCCGCCCATGTTTTCCACGGCCCATCCGGCCCACGGCATCGGGCCGGGGGCCGAGCCTGCGGCCTTCGTCTGCCGGCATGGCGCATGCTCCCTGCCCGTCCGCACGGTGCCGGATCTTCAGCGGCTTCTGCGTCCGTCACCCGCGCTTGAAGCGGGTCCGACGCACCCTGCGCCTTGACACGGGGCGCGCGGACGGTTTGCTTTCCCCCATGCCGCAGCTTTCCCTTCACACGCCGATCGGCGATCTCACCGTTTCGGAGGAGAACGGCGCGATCGTCGCGCTCGATTGGGGCTGGGGCCGGGACCAGACGGAAACCGTGCTGCTGTGCAGTGCCCGCGCGGCCTTGCATGCCTATTTCGATGGGGCGATCGATGGGTTCGACCTGCCTCTGGCCCCGGCCGGCAGCGCCTATCGCCGCCGCGTCTGGCAGGCGCTGTGCACCATCCCGCTGGGCGAAACCCGCACCTATGGGGCCATCGCCGCCCTGGCCGGCGGCAGCCCCCGCTCGATCGGCGGTGCCAACGCCGCCAATCCCATTCCGATCCTGATCCCATGCCATCGCGTCGTCGCTGCCACCGGGCCCGGCGGATATTCCGGCGCCGGCGGACTGACCACCAAGCAGGCCTTGCTGTCCCTGGAAGCACGCGCCGTCGCGCGGGCCATCTAGGGCAGCTTCGGCAAAAAGGAGAAACCATGACGAAGGCCATCCGCGTCCATGCTCATGGCGGCCCCGAAGTGATGGCATGGGAGGATGTGCCGACACCCGAGCCCGGGCCCGGCGAGGTGCTGGTGCGCCATGCCGCGATCGGGCTGAACTATATCGACGTGTATTTCCGCACCGGGCTGTACAAGGCGCCGCACCTGCCGGTCACGCTCGGCATGGAAGGCGCCGGCACCGTGGCCGCCGTGGGCGCGGGCGTAGCGGGTTTTTCCGCGGGCGATCGCGTCGCCTATGGCACGGGGCCGATCGGCGCCTATGCCACCGAACGCGTGATCCCGGCCGACCGCCTCGTGAAACTCCCCGACGGGATCGATTTCACCACGGCGGCGGCAATGATGCTGCAAGGCATGACGGCGCAATTCCTGCTGCGACGAACGCATGTGGTGCAGCCGGGCGAGACCATCGTGGTGCATGCCGCGGCCGGTGGCGTGGGGCTGATCCTCTGCCAGTGGGCGAAGCACCTGGGCGCCACGGTCATCGGCGTGGTGTCCACGGAGGAGAAGGCGGAAATCGCGCGCGCGCATGGCGCGGCCCATGCCATTGTCGGCCACGCCACGCTTGCGGAGGAGGTGAAGCGCATCACCGGCGGGGCGATGGTTCCGGTGGTGTACGACAGCGTGGGGCGGGACACGTTCATGTCCAGCATCGACAGCCTGGCGCCGCTCGGCCTGATGATCAGCTTCGGCAATGCCTCCGGCCCCGTCGCGCCGATCGAGATCGCCATGCTCGGCGCCAAGGGCAGCCTGTACCTCACCCGGCCGAGCCTTGCCACCTACACCGCGAAGCGGGCGGATCTGGAGCGTGCGGCCGCCGATCTGTTCGCCGTGGTGCAGAGCGGGGCGGTGAAAATCCGCGTCAACCAGACCTTTCCGCTCAGTCGGGCGGCCGAGGCCCATACGGCACTGGAAGCGCGCCGGACAACCGGGAGCACGGTGCTGCTGCCCGACTGACCGGGTGGCTTGCCTTGCCGGACGCGGCGTGTTGTCCCATATCGGACCTGATCCGGCGCACGGGCGGTGCAACACTGGCAGCCTGCGTGGGCGTCGGCTTTTCGTAAGCGGAGACCCTGTCCGGTGAACATCCACACGCCTGCGCCCGCACCCCAGGCAACGCCATCCACGCCTGCGATCCGTCCCACGCGGGAACAGGCGGAACAGGCGGTGCGCACGCTGCTGCTATGGGCAGGGGATGATCCGGCACGCGAGGGTCTGGTCGATACGCCGGCACGCGTGGTGCGGTCGTATGAGGAATTCTTCTCCGGCTACGAGACGGACCCTGTCAGCCTGCTGGAACGCACCTTCGAGGAGACCGACGGCTACGACGAAATGGTCCTGCTGCGGGACATCCGCCTGGAAAGCCATTGCGAGCATCACATGGTTCCGATCATCGGCCGCGCCCATGTCGCGTATCTGCCCGATCGGCGCGTGGTGGGGATCAGCAAGCTCGCCCGCGTGGTGGAAGCCTATGCGAAGCGCCTGCAAATCCAGGAGAAACTCACAGCCCAGATCGCGAACACCGTGAACGAGGTGCTGCAGCCCCGCGGCGTGGCCGTGGTGATCGAGGCCGGGCATCAATGCATGACCACCCGTGGCGTCCACAAATCCGGCGTGACGATGGTGACCAGCCGGATGCTGGGCATGTTCCGCGACAATCCTTCCACCCGCCGCGAATTCCTGGCGATGATCGGCAGCCCGCGCCCCGCCGGCGCGGACGGCTGACGGGCACACCCGGAGGCTGCTTTCCACTTGCGGCCGGCCGGGCGTTGGGCACAGCCTGCGCGCCATGCTCGAATGGGATGATCTGCGCAGTTTCCTTGCGATCGCCCGCCACGGCTCGCTCTCGGCGGCAGCCCGCATGCTGGGCGTCGAGCAATCCACCATGGGCCGCCGCCTTGCCGCCCTGGAACAGCGTTCCGGCGTGCGCCTGCTGCAGAAGATCCCGCGCGGCTTCGTGCTGACAGCGGCCGGCGAGGCGATCCTTGCCCATGTCGAGCGGATCGAGCACGAGACGCTGGCGGTGGAGCGTGCCATCACCGGCAAGGATGTGCGCCTGGCCGGCACGGTGCGGCTCACCACGCTCGAAACCTTCGCCGTCGAGGTGCTGACCCCCGCGCTCGCGGCGTTTCGCGAGAAATATCCAGGCATCACCGTGGAGCTTCTGGCCGATACGCGCGCCCTCAGCCTCGCGCGGCGGGAGGCGGATATCGCACTGCGCCTCGCCCGGCCGACCCAGGCCGGGCTCGTGGTGCGCAAGGCGGCCGAGATCGGGTTCGCCCTCTACGCGGCTCCGGCCTATCTTGACCGGCGCGGCCCGCCGGATTTCACAGCCGGCGCACCCGGCCATGCGGTCATACGGGTCGAGGAAGACCTGATCGGCACGCCGGACATGGCGTGGTTCACGGGGCTGACCGCACAATCCGAAATCACGCTCCGCACCAACACGCGATACGCGCATCTGGCGGCAGCGCGGGCCGGCATGGGCATCGCCTGCCTTGCCCGCTACCTGGGCGATCCCGCGACCGGGCTTGTCCGGCTTGCCCCGCCCGTACCGGCACCGGTGCGCGAACTTTTCCTCGTCGTCCACGCCGACATCCGGCACACGCCACGCATCCGCGCATTGACCGAGATGCTGACCGCCACGCTCAAACGGCAGGCGTCCCTGCTCAATCCCGAATGATCTTCGCGATTTTCCATGCGCCGGTGCATGCGTGCTGTGCGGCGTTGCGGATGTGAAGGGGCATGCCGGCCCCTCCATGTTCCAGCGACAGAGATCGCCGGCGTCGGGCCGGCCGCCGCGAAGGAGACCGCTTCAATGATCGACACTCGCACAGCGCCTTACGCCGCGCTGTTTCTGCGCGTGACCCTGGGCGTGCTGTTCCTGGTCCATGATGCGTTGAAATTCTTCGTCTTCACCCGGCCGGCACGGAGAAGTTCTTCGTTGCCATCGGCCTGCCCGGCTGGATGGCCTGGGTCGTGATGCTGGCCGAACTGGTCGCGGGCGTGGCGCTGATCCTGGGGATCGCCACACGCTGGGTGGCGGCGGTGATGATCCTCGATCTGCTGGGTGCGATCGTGTTCGTGCACATCCATAACGGGTTCTTCTTCAACGACCCGAAGGGCGGCTGGGAATATCCGCTGGTCTGGGCGATCGCGCTCGGCGTGCAGGCATTGCTGGGCAGTGGTGCACTGGCGTTCGACAATCGTGCGAAGATGGCGTGAGAAGGAGGCAGCGATGTTCCCCACCCTGTTCGTGAGCCACGGCGCCCCCACCCTGCCGCTGACCGATGCGCCGGCGCGGGATTTTCTCGCAACCCTCGGCACAAGGCTCGGCCGGCCGCGCGCCATCCTGGTCGCCTCCGCGCATTGGGAAACCGATGCGCCGATGCTGAACGCGCCGAAGGTCAACGAAACGATCCACGATTTCCACGGCTTTCCCCGCGCGCTCTACGAGATGCGCTACCCCGCCCCCGGCGCGCCGGAACTGGTGGAGCGTGCCGAGGACCTGCTGGCCGCCGCCGGCCTGCCGAGCGCGACCGACCCCGTGCGCGGTCTCGATCACGGCGCGTGGGTGCCGCTGAAGCTGATGTACCCGCAGGCCGATATCCCGGTTGCGCAGATCTCCGTGCAATCCGATCTCGGCCCCGCGCATCATCTGCAGCTCGGCCGGGCGCTCGCCAAACTGCGGGAGGAGGATGTGCTGGTGCTCGGCTCCGGCAGCTTCACGCACGATCTGCGCCGCTTCCGCGGCAGCCGCGTCGATGCCGAGCAGCAGCCTGACGTGGCGGCCTTCGCCGAGTGGTTCGACCGCGCATTGACGGAGAACCGCACCGCCGACCTGCTGACCTATCGCCGTCTCGCCCCGCATGCGGTGGACAACCATCCGACCGAGGAGCATCTGCTGCCGATCTTCGTCGCACTCGGCGCGGCCGGCGATGCGGCAAAGGCCGAGCGGCTGCACGACAGTGCGATGTTCGGCTTCCTGCGGATGGATGTGTACGCGTTCAACATCTAGGGTCCGTTCGCATTTCATCGATTATCGGATGAGGCACTTGATCCAGTCGAGAGTGGCGGCGATGGCGATGCCGGCGGCGAAGGACACGGCGGTCTTGTCGTAGCGTGTGGCGATTGCCCGACGCTCTTTCAGTCGCGACCAGCACCGCTCGATCAGGTTGCGGTGGCGGTAGATGTAGTCCGGGCATGGCTGCGG
>DATKQI010000370.1:0-6113 GCA_035532755.1 Acetobacteraceae bacterium | reverse complement strand
GACCGCCGCCTGACGCCCATGCTCGGCCGCTGGGGCTGGCTTGCTTCCGGCCCGCTCTGCGGGTGTCTGGGGAGGCGGCTGCCGCGCCGCGTGTGAGGGGATAAGCCGAGCGTTCCACTCCATCTTTCGTCATGCCGGCGCAGGCGGCCCTGCCGGCGTCCTCCGATCCTGGATAACAAGATTTTAGATGACAGGAAGCAGCCCATGCCACTTCATCGCCGCGAGGACGTGCGGGCCTCGCTGGACGCGGATATCTACGCGACCCGGGCCGCTGATGTCTCTGTACCGAAATATCATATGGCGGAGGGGGAGCTGCGGCCTGACGTAGCCCACGCGATTGTGCGTGACGAGCTTTTCCTGGACGGCAATGCGCGGCAGAACCTGGCGACCTTCTGCCAGACCTGGCTGGATACCGAGATCCACGACTTGATGGACCTGTCGATCGACAAGAACATGATCGACAAGGACGAGTACCCAGCTACCGCAGAGCTGGAGAGTCGGTGCGTCCACATCCTGGCTGATCTCTGGCATTCACCAACGGCGGCAGACACCATTGGCTGCTCGGCGACGGGGTCGAGCGAGGCTTGCATGCTCGGCGGCCTGGCGCTGAAGTGGAAATGGCGCGAGCGGATGCGTGCCGCCGGGAAGCCGACCGACAAACCGAACCTGATCACCGGCCCGGTGCAGGTGTGCTGGCACAAATTCGCCCGATACTTCGACGTGGAATTGCGTGAGATCCCGCTGGAGCGCGGGCGGCTCGGCATGACCCCGGAAGAGGTTCTCAAGCGGATTGACGAAAACACGATCGGCGTGATGCCCACCTTCGGGGTCACCTTCACCTGCCACTACGAGCCTGCCGCCGAAGTGGCCGATGCGCTGGATCGCCTGGCGCGGGACAAGCCTCTGGATATCCCGATGCATGTGGATGCGGCATCGGGCGGCTTCACGGCGCCATTCGCGGAGCCGGACCTGGTCTGGGATTTCCGCATTCCGCGCGTTCGTTCCATCAACGCCTCGGGCCACAAGTACGGGATGGCCCCGCTCGGCGTCGGCTGGGTGGTGTGGCGGGACCGGACCGATCTGCCGGAGGATCTGATTTTCAATGTCAATTATCTGGGCGGCAACATGCCGACCTTCGCCCTGAACTTCTCACGGTCTGCCGGGCAGATCATCTCGCAATATTATCTGTTTCTTCGGCTCGGGCGCGAGGGCTATCGGCGAATCATACGGAACGGCTACGACACGGGCCTGTATATCGGCCGCGAGATCTGCAAGCTCGGCCCGTTCGAGCTGGCCTTCGACGGCGATAGCCGCAAGGGCATCCCTGCCATTTCCTGGGTGATCAAGGATGGCGCGGACGCCGGCTATTCCCTGTTCGACCTCTCCGACCGGCTCCGGATTCGGGGCTGGCAGGTTGCGGCCTATACGATGCCGCCCAATATCGCGGATGTGGTCGTGATGCGGGTATTGGTCCGGCATGGCTTCAGCCGGGACATGGCCGAAATGCTCTTGGAAGACGTCCGGCGTTCGATAGATCACTTGCGCAAGCACCCTCCCGGCACCCCGCAAGTCGCCGCTGAAGGCACGACGTTCACGCACAGTGCCGTGCCGATGAAGAAGGTCGTGTGGCCTGGGGGTGGTTACGCAAAGGAAGTGAGGTCGCAGTGACCTGGATCACGACAACGCTGCGCGCCTACCCGGAAATCGCGATCTTCCTGGCGCTTGCGGCGGGCTATTACGTCGGCGGCAAGAGCTACAAAGGGTTCGCCCTGGGTGCCGTGACGGCTACGCTGATCGCCGGCATCGTGATCGGGCAGCTCAACATCCCGATATCGCCGAACGTCAAGTCCGTCTTCTTCCTGCTGTTCCTGTTCGCCGTCGGCTTCGGGGTCGGGCCGCAATTTGTTCGCGGCATCGCGAAGGATGGCCTGCCGCAGGCCCTGTTCGCGGTGGTCATGGCCCTGTTGTCCCTCGGCGCCGTCTATCTTGCGGCGAGGTTGGCCGGCTACGATGCTGGCTACGGCGCCGGGCTGTTTGCCGGCTCGCAGACCCTGTCGGCCTCTATCGGCCTCGCCACCGACGCCATCAACCGGCTTGGCCGATCAGCTGATCAGACACGCCAACTGCTGAACGCGATCCCGATCGCCTATGCCGTCACGTATATCTTCGGCACGATCGGGTCAGCCCTCATCCTGGCCTTCCTCGGCCCTGTGCTGCTGCGCGTGGACCTCGCGGCCGAGTCCAGGGCTTACGAGCTGGCGATGGGGGATGGTGCGGCCCCCCGCGGGGAAGGGAGCGCCTGGCACCAATACGAGATACGTGCCTTCAAGGTGCGCGAAGGAAGCCCGGTCGTCGGCAAGTCGGTGGCTCAAGCCGAGATCATGTTCGGCACGGCCCGCCTCTTTGTCGAGCGGCTGCGGCGGGCGGGCACGATCGAGGAGGGACGCGCCAACATCGTCGTTCAGGCCGGCGATATCCTGGCCATGGCTGGCCGGCGCGACGTTCTGGTGAACGTCATCGAACATGCTGCCGACGAGGTCGATGACCCCGAGTTGCTGTCCATGCCGATCGAAGGCGTGGATGTGTACGTGACGAACCGGCACGCCGCGGGACGCACACTTGCCGAGCTGGCGCATGAGCCGGCCGCGCATGGCGTCTTCCTGCGCAAGATCACGCGCGGGGCCACCGCGACCGACATCCCGATCCTGTCGAAGACGCAGGTGCACCGGGGCGACATCCTGACGATCACCGGACGCGTGCAGGACACGACTGCGGCCGCCAGGGCGCTCGGGTTTCTCGACAGGCGGGGCGACACCACCAACGTGGCATTCATCGCGGCCGGGATCACGCTCGGGGCGCTGTTCGGCGCTCTGACGCTGCAGATTGGATCGGTGCCGCTGACGCTCTCCACGGCGGGCGGAACGCTGATCGCCGGGCTGATCTGCGGCTGGCTGCGATCGGTGCATCCCGCTTTTGGTCGCGTGCCCCCGGCGACGGTGTGGTTCATGAACTCGGTCGGCCTGAACGTATTCATCGCCGTCGTCGGCATCTCGGCGGGGCCCAGCTTCATCGCCGGGCTCCGGCAGCTCGGCTTCAGCCTGTTCCTGTGGGGCATCTTCGCAACGACCCTGCCACTCATCCTTGGGATCTACATCGGGAAATATGTCTTTCGCTTCCATCCGGCGATCCTGCTGGGCTGCGTCGCGGGCGCGCGCACCACGACCGCGTCGCTCGGGCTGATCAACGAACGGGCGCACAGCCAGGTCGCGAGCCTCGGCTACACCGTGACCTACGCCGTCGGCAACACGCTGCTGACCATCTGGGGCATGGTGATCGTCATGCTCCTGAGTTGAGGACACACGGCTTTGGAGACGCAGCACCATGACCGGCATCGATTACAGCAAGCTGTCGCAGCTCAGCCCGTTCGAGCTGAAAGACCGACTGATGAGCCTCGCCTCGGGCCATGCCGATCGCATGATGCTCAACGCGGGCCGCGGAAATCCGAACTTCTTGGCAACGGTACCGCGCCACGGCTTCTTCCAGCTCGGCGTGTTCGCACTCGAGGAGGCCGAGCGTTCATTCGCCTACATGCCTGAAGGCGTGGGGGGTCTGCCCCGCGCCGAAGGCATCGACGCCCGGTTTGAAATCTTCGTTCAGGCGAACCTCGCCGTGCCGGGCATCGCCTTCCTCAGGGCGGCCGTCTCCTACGTGCGCGACCAGCTCGGCCTCTCGGCGGCGGATTTCCTGCATGAGATCGTCTCCGGAATCCTTGGCTGCAACTACCCCGTGCCGCCCCGGATGCTCTCCCTCATCGAGATCGTCGTCCGCTATTACCTCGTGCGGGAGCTGATCGGCGGCCAACTGCCGACGGGCGGCATCGATCTGTTCGCGGTCGAAGGCGGTACGGCGGCCATGACCTACATCTTCAACACGCTGCGCGAGAACCGGATGCTCGCGCCTGGCGACAAGATCGCCGTCGGCATGCCGATCTTCACGCCCTACATCGAAATCCCGCATTTGAACGACTATCAGCTCGTGGAAGTCCAGGTGAATGCGGACTCCGCAGGCAAATGGCAGTACCCCGCCTGCGAGCTCGACAAGCTCGCCGACCCGGCGATCAAGGCCTTCTTCCTGGTCAACCCGAGCAATCCCCCTTCCGTCAAGGTCGATGCCGACAGTCTCCGGCGGATCGCCGAGATCGTGGCGACCAGGCGTCCGGACCTGATCATCCTCACGGACGACGTTTACGGCACGTTTGCCGACGATTTCGTCTCGCTGTTCGCGATCTGCCCGCGCAACACGGTTCTCGTCTACTCCTTCTCCAAGTATTTCGGTGCGACCGGCTGGCGTCTGGGGGTGATCGCGACACACCAGGAGACGATCCTGGATCACCGCATCGCGGAACTGCCAGAAGCCGACAAGGCGGTGCTGGATGCGCGCTACGGCTCTCTGATGGTTGATCCGAGGAACATGAAATTCATCGACCGGCTGGTGGCCGACAGCCGGGCCGTCTGCCTGAACCACACGGCCGGTCTGTCCACGCCCCAGCAGGTCCAGATGGCGCTGTTCGCGCTGTTCGCGCTGATGGACGAACCCGATGCCTATAAACAGGCAATGAAGCGGATCATCCGGCGGCGCCAAGATGCGCTCTATCGCGAGCTGGGAACCCTCACGCCGCAGAATCCGAACGGCACGGACTACTACGCGCTGCTCGATCTCGAGGGCATCGCGACGGAGCTGTACGGCCCCGAGTTCGCCCGCTGGGTGCTGGCGCGCAAGGAGCCGCTCGAGATGCTGTTCCGCCTCGCCGAGGAGGGCGGCGTGGTGCTCCTGCCCGGCAAGGGATTCGGCACGCTGCATCCGTCGGCACGCGCATCTCTCGCGAACCTTAACGAATACGACTACACGAAGATCGGGCAGGTGATCCGCAAGCTGGCCGGGGAATACCATCGGGAATTCACGCATATTCAGGCATCGCGACCGGCGGCGCCACCGTCGACCGGGTAGACGGCATGTGACGGCACAAACCCCTGCATCCCACTCCATCTTTCGTCAGGCCGGTGCAGGCCGGCGACACGAACGCCTGGACCCCGGCCTTCGTGTTCTGTTCCGTGAGATTGGTGAGGAGTTGGCTTGGTGTGAGATAGCCGATGCATCGCAGCCTTGTTTGGTTGTAGTTGGTGACGAAGGTGTGGAGATAGGCGTCGCGTTCGGCGTGATCTGCGAAGCGCCTGTGGTGAGCGACGTGGTTCTGTGGCAGGCGATCGAGATGTTCGCTGAGACGGCGGTTGAAGCGCTCGACCATGCCATTGGTTTGCGTGTTGATTTCCGCTGAAATCTGACCCGGGAATTCCACCGAGAGTTGACCCGTCCGTGGTTTATGGTTTGTGTTTCATGATGGGGTCAAGGTTGAATTTTTCTCCTTTCATTTTTGGGATTTGTGCACGAACGGCGCCTCGGCCTCGCCGACAAGTTGGCGGCCCTGATCGCCGATGCGCGTGATCCGAACCTGTTGACGCATGGCGTCGCCGACATTCTGCGCGCCCGCATGCTCGCCATCGCCTGCGGCTATGAGGACGGCAACGATCTCGACCATCTGTGCAGCGATCCCGGCATCAAGCTGGCCTGCGGACGCCTGCCCGACAGCGGCATCGATCTGTGTTCCCAGCCGACCGTGTCGCGGCTGGAGAACACGCCCACCCGCCGCGAGGTGGCGGCGATGAGCTACGCCCTGATCGATATCTATTGCGCCGGCTATCCGCGCCCGCCGCCTGAGGTGACGCTGGGTATCGATGACACCGTCGATGTCGTGCATGGCGCGCGGCAACTCTCCCTGTTCAACTCGCATTACGGCGAACGCTGCTTCCTGCCGATGCATGTCTACGAGACGGCGACCGCGCGGCCGGTGGCGGGGTTGTTGCGGTCGGGCAAAACGCCCTCGGGCCGTGAGGTGCGCAGGCGACTCAGACGCCTGGTGCGCCGCATCCGCACGCACTGGCCCACGACGAACATCACCATTCGCGGTGACGGCCATTATGGCCGCCACGAGGCGATGAGCTGGTGCGAAGCCAACGGTGTCGACTACGTCTTCGGTCTTGGCGGCAACGATGTGC
>DATKQI010000369.1:0-5720 GCA_035532755.1 Acetobacteraceae bacterium | reverse complement strand
CGCCGCGCTGACGCGCGGGGGTGGCGGGGCGGCCGGGTTCAGCCCCCGCCCCGGGTTTCCGCCGGGGCCGGGATGGCGCGCAGATGGCGCCCGAGCAGCAGGGGCGCCTCCAGCAGGGGGCGCCCGGCGTGGCGGATCATCACCGGCGGCAACTGCCGGATCGAATCGAAGAACGGCGCGTACTGCTTCTCGACCTGGCCGGGATTGCCGCGCGTGGCCACGATCAGCACATCGTCGCCGACGAAGGCGGAAGGCGGGGCGATGAAGCCGAACTCGCGCGGGTCGTTGCCCAGGCACGTCACCGGCAGGCGCCCGCGCAGCGCGTAGTCGATCTTCCCCGCATCGTTCCAGCGCAGCCCGGCGACGACGAGGTTCGGCCGGTTCAGCAGCCCCCGGCGGGCCAGCGCATGGCGCAGCGAGGTCCAGTCCACCGCCTCGATATCCGGCGCGCGGCCGAGCGGGAACGGGCCGAGGATGGCGGGCAGCCAGTTGAACTGCACCTGGCTGCCGACGAACAGCAGCCCGCCCAGGACGAAGGCCGTGGTGAAGGAAAGCCAGCGCCGCGCATGCCGGTCCTGCGCATCCAGCCGGCGGGCCACGGCCGCGCCGAGCAGCGGGAACAGCATCATGTAGCCCGGTGCGGCCCAGTGGAACAGCACCTTCTGGGACGACCAGATGGAGACCACGGCGAACAGCACGACGGGGATGATGCCGGCGCAGACCAGGAACCAGCCGCGCCGCTCGGCCGGGCCGCGGCGGATGGCCTGCACCAGCACCACCATCAGCGGCAGCCAGATCCAGGGCAGCAGGAACAGCGATTCGCCGCCGAACACCACGAACGGCATGAACGGGTGGAAGCGCAGCCCATCCGCCCGCCCGCCCTGGAAGGCGAAGGAAGCCCAGTGGTTCAGCGCGTTCCACACCAGCACGGGCGCGAACATCAGCGCCGCCAGCGCGCAGGCGAGCCAGGGTTGCGGCCGGGCGAGCCAATGCCGGCTGCGCCTTTCCGTCAGCAGGAACAGGAACACCCCGGCGAGCGTGAGCACGGCCGAGTATTTCGACAGCATGGCAAGCCCGGCGCACAACCCGGCCGCCGTCCACCACGCGGGTTCGGGCGCGGCGGGCGCATCCCGTTCCAGCCCGAGCGCCCGGACCATGCAGACGATGCCGCCGAGCAGCGCGCAGTCGAGCGGCCCGTCCGGCAGCACCCAGCCGCCGGTGGTGATCCCCAGCACGGGCGAGAGGTTGAACAGCACCGCCGCCCAGAACCCGGCGCGCGGGCTGAACAGCAGGCTGCCCAGGCGGTACATCAGCCAGGTGGACAGCGCGAACAGCAGGATGAACGGCAGCCGCACCACCACCGGCGCCTGGCTGCCCAGCAGCGCGGCGGAGGCGTGCGCGAGCCACCAGGAGATCGGCGGATGGTCGAAATACGACAGCTCCAGGTGCCGGCTGGCCGCCACCATGTAGCTCTCGTCCACGCCGAGCCCCATGGCCATGCCGAAAACGAGCCGCACGGCGGTGCCCGCGACGATCAGCGCGGCAAGCGCGCGGGCGGGGGTGGCGACCAGCCCTTGCGCACGCGCGGCGGTGCCGGAGAGGTTCGCGCCGCTCATGCCGGGCGGAAAGTGGCGCGGCGCGGGAACAGAACGCTCATCGGGCGGGTTTGCGCGGCGGGGCGCCTGCGGTCAAGCGCCTCCGCCCGCCCTGCTCAACCGGCCGCGACGACCTGCTGCGTCTGCTCGCCCAGCCCCTCGATCCCGAGGCGGATGGTCTGCCCCGGCTTGAGGAACACCGGCTCGGGCTTGATGCCCATGCCCACGCCGGGCGGGGTGCCGGTGCTGATGATGTCCCCCGCATGCAGGGTGATGAAGTGGCTGACGTAGCTGACGAGCTTCTTCACGCCGAAGATCATCGTTTTCGTGCTGCCGTTCTGCATGCGCTTGCCGTCCACCTCCAGCCACATGGCGAGGTTCTGCGGGTCCGCTACCTCGTCCTGCGTGACGAGCCAGGGGCCGGTGGGGCCGAAGGTGTCGCAGCCCTTGCCCTTGTCCCAGGTGCCGCCGCGCTCGGTCTGGAATTCGCGCTCGCTCACGTCGTTGATCACGCAGTAGCCCGCCACGTGGTCCATCGCCGCATGCTCGGGCACAGAACGAGCGGTGGTGCCGATCACCACGCCCAGCTCCACTTCCCAATCGGTCTTTTTCGACCCGCGCGGGATCATCACGTCGTCATTCGGGCCGCAATAGGCGCCGAGCGACTTGAGGAAGATGATCGGCTCCTTCGGGATCGGCGCGCCGGTTTCCGCCGCATGGTCGGCGTAGTTCAGGCCGATGCACACGAAGTTCAGCGGGCGCGCCACGCAAGCGCCGAGCCGCATGCCCGCCATCTCCACCTGCGGCAGGGATCGCCATTCGAGGGCCGCGAGCCTTCCGAGCGCGCCGGGCGACAGGGCCGCGCCGTCCAGTTCGGCCAGCACGCCGGATAGATCGCGGACCGTGCCATCGGGGGCGAGCATGCCCGGGTTTTCGCTGCCGGGCTGTCCATAGCGCAGAAGTTTCATGTCTTTCGGTTCCCTATACCGTCCAGCCGCCGTCGATCACGATCGGCTGGCCCGTCACGAAGCGCGATTCGTCGCTGGCGAGATAGACCGCGAGTGCCGCGATCTCCTCCGCCGTGCCCAGCCGCCCCATCGCCTGCCGGGCGACGAAGATCGCCCGCGCCGCCTCTATCGATCCCGCCTGCGCGGCATTGGCGGCGATGCGGTCCTGCAGGCTCGGCGTTTCGATGGTGCCGGGGCAGATGCAGTTGCAGCGCACCCCCTGCTTCACGAAATCCGCCGCGACCGATTTCGTGAGCCCGACCACAGCCGCCTTGGTGGTGCCGTAGATGCAGCGGCCCGGCGCGCCCTTGATGCTGCCCGCGGCGGAAGCCACGTTCACGATCGCCCCGCCGCCCTTCTCCAGCATGCCCGGCAGGAAGGCGCGGATGGTGCGGAACATCGAGCGGACGTTGAGGTCGAACGCGAAGCCCCATTCCTCCTCCGTCGCCTCCAGAACGCTGCCCTGATGGACGAAGCCCGCGCAGTTGAACAGGATGTCCACCGCGCCCGCCGCCTTCGCCGCCGCGCCGATCGCCGCCGGATCGAGCGCATCGAGCTTCGCGGTGGCGATGGCCCCGCCCGCGATCTCGGCCAGCTTCGCCTCGTTCAGATCCGTCGCGATCACCCGCGCGCCTTCGGCTGCGAAGGCGAGCGCGGTGGCGCGCCCGATCCCCTGGGCCGCCGCGGTGACGAACGCGGTCTTGCCCGCCAGCCTGCCTGCCATTGCCTGCATCCTTAATGCCCGCCTTGTCAGTGATTATCGCGGGATTCGCCGCGCGTCTCGACGATGTTGAGGAACAGCGTGGCCGGCTCCAGGCACGCGCCGGTGCCCATCTGCCCGACCATGGAGCGGTAGATCTGCTCCCACGGCGTCTTGTTCTGCAAATCGGGCGCGCTCCAGGCCGCACGCCGCGCCGCAAGCTCCGCCTCCGGCATCAGCACATCGACCTTGTTCGCATTCAGGTCGATGCGGATGCGGTCCCCGGTGCGCAGCAGCGCGAGCCCGCCGCCCACCGCCGCCTCGGGCGAGACATTCAGGATCGACGGGCTGCCGGAGGTGCCGGATTGCCGCCCGTCCCCCATCGTCGGCAGGGCGTTGACGCCCTTCTTCAGAAGTGCGGCCGGCGGCTGCATGTTCACCACCTCGGCACTGCCCGGATAGCCCACCGGGCCGCAGTTGCGCACGATCAGCACGCTCATCTCGTCCACGCCCAGATCGGGGTCCTCGATGCGGGCGTGGTAGTCCTCCGGCCCCACGAAGACGATCGCCTTGCCTTCGAACACGTTCGGGTGCGCCGGGTCCGACAGGAAACGCTCCCGGAACTCCCGGTCGATCACCGCGACCTTCATCACCGCGGAGTCGAACAGGTTGCCGGACATCACGGCGTAGCCCGCATTCTCCTTCATCGGCGCGCGGTACGGGCGGATCACCTCGCGGTCCGGCTCGCCCACGTTCGCGAGGTTCTCGGCGAGCGTCCTGCCGTTCACCGTCATCGCATCGCCGTGCAGCTTGCCGGCGTCCAGCAGTTCCTTCATCACCGCCGGCACGCCGCCGGCGCGATGGAAGCTTTCGGACAGGAACCGCCCCGCCGGCTGCACATCGACCAGCAGCGGGATGGTGGTGCCGAGGCGCTGCCAGTCGTCCAGCGTGTGGTCCACGCCCATGTGCCGGGCGATCGCGACCATGTGGATCGGGCAGTTGGAGGAGGCGCCGAGCGCGGCCGCGGCCACCACCGCGTTCTCGAACGCCGCCTTCGTCATGATGTCGGACGGGCGGAGGTTCTCGTGCACCATTTCCACGATGCGCCGGCCGGTGGCATAGGCCATCTGCCCGCGTTCCCGGTACGGCCCGGGGATCATCGCGCAGCCCGGCAGGCTCATCCCCAGGGCCTCGGCGAGCGAGTTCATCGAGCTGGCCGTGCCCATGGTGTTGCAATGGCCGACGGAGGGCGCCGAGGAGGTCACCATGTTCATGAACTCCTCGTATTCGAGCTTGCCCTCGGCCAGCAGCTTGCGCGCCTCCCACACCACGGTGCCGGAGCCGGCGAGCTTGCCCTTGAACCAGCCATCGAGCATCGGGCCGCCGGAGAGCACGATCGCGGGGATGTTCACCGTGGCCGCGCCCATCAGGCAGGCCGGCGTGGTCTTGTCGCAGCCGGTGGTGAGCACCACGCCATCCAGCGGATAGCCGTGCAGCACCTCGACGAGCCCGAGGTAGGCGAGGTTGCGATCGAGTGCCGCCGTCGGCCGCTTGCCGGTCTCCTGGATCGGGTGCAGCGGGAATTCGAGCGGAATGCCGCCCGAATCCCGGATGCCGTCCCGCACCCGGCTCGCCAGATCGAGGTGATGGCGGTTGCACGGCGAGAGGTCCGAACCCGTCTGGGCGATGCCGATGATCGGCTTGCCGGACTGCAATTCCTCGCGCGTCAGGCCGAAATTGAGATATCGCTCGATATAGAGCGCCGTCATCCCCGGATTGTGCGGATTGTCGAACCACCGCCGGCTGCGCAGCCTGCCTGCCCCGCCGCCTTCATGCCCGTCTGCCATAATTCGGCGCTTCCCCCAATAACCAGACAAATCACGCCGCACCTTAGAGTGTCATCGCCGCAAGGCAAGGCCAGGGCGACAGGCCAGGGCAGACAAAGCCGGGTCCGATCGCCGCTGACGAATCACGGCAACGCCGGTATGAGTGGCTGATGCCCCGCGATGGCGACACCCAGGCCCGGTCTGCCCGCACGATCCTGATGGATCGGCGGCTGTGGCTGATGACGGCGTTCGGCTTCGCCTCCGGCCTGCCGCTGCCGCTGTCGGGCTTCACCCTGCGGCAGTGGATGAGCACGGATGGCGTCTCGCTCGCCGCGATCGGGCTGACGGCGAATATCGGGCTGGCCTATACGCTGAAATTCCTCTGGGCGCCGCTGATGGACCATGTCGCCCCGCCGGGGCCGCTGTGGCGGTTCGGCCGGCGGCGGGGGTGGCTGCTCGCGGTGCAGCCGCTGCTGACGGCCGCCTGCGTGATGCTGGCCCTGTCCAGCCCTTCGCGCGGGCCGATCCTTGCGGTGACGGCGGCGGCCCTGGTCGCGTTCCTCTCGGCCAGCCAGGACATATTGATCGACGC
>DATKQI010000368.1:0-3351 GCA_035532755.1 Acetobacteraceae bacterium | reverse complement strand
ATCCAGACCGCCTGCCGTTTTCCCATCCGCCTTGTGGAAAGCGGGCCGGCCGGCGGAGCGATCTTCGCCGCCGACGTCGCCCGCCGCTGCGGGCTCGACCGCGTGCTGTCCTTCGACATGGGTGGCACCACCGCGAAGATCTGCCTGATCGACGATTTCCGCCCGCAGACGGCCCGCAGCTTCGAGGTCGCGCGGATCGGCCGGTTCCAGAAGGGGTCCGGCCTGCCCCTGCGCATCCCGGTGATCGAGATGGTGGAGATCGGGGCCGGCGGCGGCTCGCTCGCACAGGTCGATACGCTGGGCCGCATTGCCGTGGGGCCGGAAAGCGCGGGCGCCGATCCGGGCCCGGCCTGCTATGGTCGCGGCGGCACCCGCCCGGCGGTGACGGATGCGAACCTGCTGCTCGGCCGCTACGATCCGGCCCATTTCGCCGGCGGCGCCTTGCGGTTGGATGCCGCGGCGGCGGAAACCGCGATGACGGGCGCAGTCGGCAACACGCTCGGGCTCTCGCCGGGAATGGCCGCGCTCGGCGTGGTCGAAATGGTGGACGAGAACATGGCGAACGCGGCACGCGTGCATGCCATCGAATCGGGCAAGACGCAGGAGGGGCGCACCCTGATCGCCTTCGGCGGGGGCGGCCCGGTACATGGCTATCGCGTGGCCGAGAAGCTCGGGATCGATCGGGTGCTGGTGCCGTCGGGTGCCGGGGTGGGCAGCGCCATTGGCTTCCTGCGTGCGCCGGTGGGGTACGAAGTGGTGCGCAGCCTGTATCAGCGCTTCACCCGCTTCGATATGGCAGCGGTGAACGCGCTGTTGGCGGAGATGGCAGCCGAAGCCGAGGCCGTGGTTGCGCAGGGCAGGTTCGGCGCCCCGGTGGGACAGACCCGCATCGCCTATATGCGCTACGTGGGGCAGGGGCATGAGATTCCGGTGACGCTCCCGGTGCGCGCGCTGCGGCCGGAGGACGTGCCGGCGATCCGCGCCGCCTATGATGCGGAATACACCCGCACCTATGACCGGCCGGTGCCGGGATCGGATGTGGAAGTGCTGAGTTTTGCCGTGCAGGTCGCCACCGCGCCACGCCCCGGGCCGGACCCGCAACCGGCAACTGGTGCCGATGCCGCTCCGGCCGGGCGGGATGTGTGCGACACCGCAACCGGAAATATTAGGCGCTGGGCCATCCATCAGCGCACGCATCTGTCGCCGGGCGCACGCATCGCCGGCCCTGCGATCATCGCCGAGGACGAGACATCCACCCTGGTCGGCCCCGGTTGGGCCGCAACCGTGGACGCGCATGCCTATCTCGACCTGCGGCGGGAGGAAACCCGATGAGCGGAGCAGCCGGCGCGCTGGCGCAGATCCAGCGACAGATCATGTGGAACCGGCTGATCGCCGTCGTCGAGGAACAGGCGCAGACGATGATCCGAACCGCTTTCAGCACCACGGTCCGGGAGGCGGGCGATCTGTCGGCCGGCATCTTCGATCTGAAGGGGCGGATGCTGGCCCAGGCCGTCACCGGCACGCCTGGTCATGTGAATTCGATGATGGAGAGCGTCAGCCATTTCCTGAAGAAGTTTCCCGCCGCGACGATGCGCCCGGGCGACCACTACATCACCAACGACCCCTGGCTTGGCACCGGACACCTGCACGACCTGACGGTGGTCACGCCCGCCTTCCTCGACGGGCGCATCGTCGGCCTGTTCGCGAACACCGCGCATGTGATCGACGTGGGCGGGCTGGGCATGGGGCCGGAAGGACGGTCGGTGTTCGAGGAGGGGCTGTATATCCCCATCGTCAAATGCTTCGATGCCGGGCGCCCGAACGAGACGTTCTTCGACTTCCTCCGCGTGGGCTCCCGCCTGCCGGTGGAGCTGGAGGGGGATGTGTATTCGCTGTGCGCCTGCAACGATGCCGGCGCGCGGCGGCTCGCTGGGATGATGCGGGAGTTCGGGCTCGACAGCCTCGATCCGCTGGCGGCATTCATCTTCGACAACTCGCTGCGCGCGACGCTCGATCAGGTCCGCGCCCTGCCGAAGGGCACGTTCGCCGGGGAGATCTATTCCGACGGGTATGAGGAGCCGGTGCGGCTGGCGGCGGCAATGCGCATCCTCCGCGATGCCATAGAGGTTGATTTCGCCGGCACGTCCGGCCTGTCGCAGCGCGGGATCAACGTGCCCGGCCCCTATACCCGCGCCTATGCGTGCTTCGGCATCAAGGTGGTGGTGGCGCCTGCGATCCCGAACAACTGGGCAAGCCTGCAACCCTTCCGCATGGCCATTCCGGAAGGCTGCATCCTGAACGCGCCGCGCCCCTATCCGGTCTCCGTCCGCCATGTGATCGGCCATCTGATCCCCGACCTGATGATGGGCTGCCTGCATCAGGCGGTGCCCGATCGGGTGGCGGCGGAAGGCGCCTCATGCCTGTGGAACCCGCCGCTGCGCGGAGGCGCCCAGGTCTCCGGCCAGGCACGCGGCAATCGCCGCGTTCCGCCGGATTTCGAGGTGATCACCTTCAATTCCGGCGGCACCGGCGCGCGGCCGGGGCAGGACGGGCTGAGCGGCACAGCCTTCCCGTCCGGCGTGCGCACCATGCCGGTGGAGGCGACGGAGAATGTCGCCCCGGTGGTGTTTTGGCGCAAGGAATTGCGGCCCGACAGTGGCGGCGCCGGCCGCACGCGCGGCGGGGTGGGCCAGATCATGGAGATCGGCGCGAAGGACGACCTGGAATTCGCCTGCAATGCCATCTTCGACCGCGTCGCGCATCCACCGAAAGGCCGCGACGGTGGCTTGCCCGGTGCGGCCGGGCGTGTCGCGCTGGCGTCTGGGGTTGTGCTGCGCACCAAGGGGTTTCAGATCATCCCCGAAGGTGACAGGCTGGTGCTGGAGCTTCCTGGCGGGGGCGGCATGGGCGATCCCGCGACGCGGCTGCCGGCGCAGGTCGCACGGGATGTGCGTGACGGGCTGGTATCGGTCGTCGCCGCACGGGATCTTTACAAGGTGGCTGTTTCCGCGAGCGGCGCGATCGATGCGGCGGCAACCGAGAAGCTGAGAGGATAGTGCCATGGCCCTTCGCTGCGATCTGATCATCCGCGACGCCACGATTTTCGACGGCACCGGCGATGCGCGGCGCACCGGCGATGTCGGCGTGACCGGCGACCGCATCGTCGCGGTCGGCGATCTCGGCGCCGCCTCCGCAGATCGCGAGGTGGTCGCCACCGGGAAGGCGCTCGCGCCTGGCTTCATCGACGCGCATACGCATGACGACCGCGCCGTGCTGTGCGGGCCTTCGTGCATGCTGTGCAAGATGTCTCAGGGCGTGACGACGGTGGTGGTCGGGAATTGCGGCATCAGC
>DATKQI010000367.1:0-6383 GCA_035532755.1 Acetobacteraceae bacterium | reverse complement strand
TGAAGGCGGAGGGGGAGGCCGTGGCGGCGGGGGACGAGGTCGCCGATATCGAAACGAGCAAGATCACCGCCTCCTATGAAAGCCCCGCCGCCGGCACGCTGCGCCGGCAGGTGGTGAAGCCCGGGGAGACGGTGCCGGTGGGCGCGCTCATCGGCGTGGTCGATGCCGCCGTGGCGAACGCGGAGGAGATCGACGCCTTCATCGCCGACGCGCAGGCAAGCTTCGCGCAATCGGCCGCCGCCGAGGCCGCCGCGCCGGAGCCGGTGCGCGTGGCAACCGCCGAAGGCCCGATCCAGGTGCTGGAAGCCGGGCCGGAGGATGCGCCGCCGCTGGTCCTGATCCACGGCTTCGGCGGCGACCTGAACAACTGGATGTTCCTTCAGCCGCTGCTGGCCGAGCATTTCCGCACCCTCGCGATCGACCTGCCCGGCCATGGCGGTTCCGGCAAGGTGCTGAACGGGGCGGATGCGCCGGCACTCGCCCGCGCGGTCGCGACGCTGATGCGCGAACGGGGGATCGGCTCCGCCCATCTGGTCGGCCATTCGCTGGGTGGGGCGGTGGCTCTGGCACTCGCCCCGCAGGCGCTGTCGCTCACGCTGATCTCCCCGGCCGGGCTGGGGGCGGAGATCAACAAGGACTACATCGCAGGCTTCATCGCCGCCCGGCGCGGCAAGCAGCTGCAGCCGGTGCTGGAGATGCTGTTCGCCGACCCGTCGCTGATCGGCCGGGAGATGGTCGAAGCATTGCTGCGCTACAAGCGGCTCGACGGGGTGGAGGCGGCGTTGCAGGCGATCGCCGCGGCGAACTTCGTGGATGGGCGGCAGACCGCCTCCCACCGGGCCGCGCTGAATGCCGTCACGATCCCGGCGCTGGTTGTCTGGGGCGCGCAGGACCGCATCATTCCCGCGGCTCACGCGGATGGCCTGCCGGCCGGGGTGCGCGTGGAGCGCTTCGCCGATGCAGGCCACATGGCGCATATGGAACGGCCGGCCGACCTTGCCCGCCTGATCGTCGAACTGACCGGGGCGGCCTGAACCGCGCCGCATCCACGGGCACCCATGATGCCACCCACACCTGCCACACCTGGACGATGCACGCGCCGCGTGCGGCAGGGATCGTATCCGCCACCGGTGATGAACCTCGTGCCGGCGCGTCGGAACGTGAGGGCATTGAAAAGAAAATCCCTGCCAGATCAATGATCTGGCAGGGAAGTTAACAGGGAGGCTTCACGTCTGGGAGACGTAGGGGTCGAAACCCCACTTCCGGCCGTGACACCGGAACTCTGGCGGGCGGTCCGCCATATTCACAACTTGCACCACAGTCCCTCTGCACGAAAACATTGTGCGGCAGAGGCTCGACGCAAGAAACAACCAACAATGGAAAGGTATTGTGCGAGTGCTCGTTGTGCCACCGCGAAATGCCGGCACCGGCCATGCCGATGCCGCATGGCGTTTTTGCAGCCCCGTGGCAATCGGGTGTCAAGTGCGCAAAACGATGGTTGCATGCCATTCAGCGGTGAATGGTCCCGGCCATTGTTGGCCTGAAACCGGAAGGCCGCCTATCATGGCCGGCACTGCCCTGCATGTCGCGCCACCCGGCTGGAGCGGCCGGCCGCACCCCTGCTGGAACCCCGCCCGATGCTCCGACTCACCGAACTCAAGCTCCCTCTCGATCACGGGGACGGCGCGATCCGCGCGGCCATCCAGCAACGGCTGCGCATCGGGCCGGAAGCGCTGCTCGGCTGGTCCGTCTTTCGCCAGGCCGTCGATGCGCGCCGAAAATCGGCCATCGCGCTGATCTATACGCTCGATGCGACCGTCGCGGACGAGGCGGCGGTGCTCGCAGCCTGCGCCGGGGATGGCACGGTCATGCCCGCACCCGATATGTCGTACAAATTCGTCGCGAAGGCGCCCGCGCGCCTGCCGCTGCGGCCGGTGGTGATCGGCACCGGCCCGTGCGGGCTGTTCGCGGCGCTGACGCTCGCGCAGATGGGCTTTCGCCCCCTCATCCTCGATCGCGGCAAGACGGTGCGGGAACGCACGAAGGACACCTGGGGACTGTGGCGGCGCGGGGTGCTGAACCCGGAATCCAACGTGCAGTTCGGCGAGGGCGGTGCGGGCACGTTTTCCGACGGCAAGCTGTACAGCCAGATCACGGACAAGGCGCATCGCGGCCGGAAGGTGCTGACGGAATTCGTCAAGGCCGGCGCCCCGGCCGAAATCCTGCATCTCGCCAAGCCCCATATCGGCACGTTCCGGCTGGTCGGCATGGTGGAGAGCATGCGTGCCGCCATCGAATCCTTGGGCGGGGAATACCGCTTCAACAGCCGCGTGGCCGATCTCGACATCGCCCGCGCGCCGGACGGCGGCGGCCGCCTGCGCGGCGTGGTGCTCGCCGACGGCACGGTGATCGCGGCCGACGCCGTGGTGCTGGCGATCGGCCACAGCGCGCGCGACACCTTCCAGATGCTGCACGCGCGCGGCGTGCGGATGGAGGCGAAGCCGTTCTCGATCGGCGTGCGCATCGAGCACCCGCAATCGCTCATCGACCGCTGCCGCTTCGGCGACGCCGCGGGCCACAAGGCGCTCGGGGCGGCGGATTACAAGCTCGTGCACCACTGCGCCAACGGCCGGGCGGTTTACAGCTTCTGCATGTGCCCCGGCGGCACCGTGGTGGCCGCGGCTTCCGAGCCGGGGCAGGTCGTCACCAACGGCATGAGCCAGTATTCGCGCAACGAGCGCAATGCGAATGCCGGCATCGTCGTCGGCATCACCCCCGCCGATTATCCGGGCGGCCCGCTCGCCGGGATCGCCTTCCAGCGCCGGTGGGAGGAGCGCGCCTTCCTCGCCGGCGGCAGCACATATGCCGCGCCGGCCCAGCGTGTGGGCGATTTCCTGGCCGGCCGCCCCTCCGCCGCACTGGGCGCGGTCGTGCCCTCCTATCGGCCGGGCGTGCAGCCGGCCGATCTGTCCACCTGCCTGCCGGACTACGCGGTCGTCGCGATCCGCGAGGCGTTGCCCGCCTTCGATCGGCAGATCAAGGGATTCGCGATGGAGGATGCGGTGATGACGGGGGTGGAAACACGCACTTCCGCCCCGCTGCGCATCTCGCGGGGCGGGAGCTTCCAAAGCGTGAATACCGCCGGCCTGTTCCCGGCCGGGGAGGGCGCGGGCTTCGCCGGCGGCATCCTCTCGGCCGGGGTGGACGGTATTCGCGTGGCCGAGGCGGTCGCCCGCGCACTCACCGGCGGATAGCGTTCATCCCCGGCCGGCGAGCTGCGCCAGCAGGAAGTCGCGGAACACCGCCACCCGCTTCGAATTCCGCAGTTCCTCCGGATAGACGAAGAACACGTCCACCTTCGGCGGCTTCAGGTCGGGCAGCAGGCGCACCAGCCCCTCGGCCTCCTGCGCCAGGAAATCCGGCAGCACGCCCACGCCCAGGCCGGAGCGCAGCGCCAGATGGATGCCGTGCAGGCTGTTCACCTCCAGCACCGCCCGGCGCGGGCTGCCTGGGCGCCGCCCCGCATCGGCCAGCCAGTTGATGTCGGACACGGGCGGATGATAGTCGCCGAACAGGATCAGCCGATGCGCATCCAGATCCTCCGCCCGCTGCGGCACGCCGTGCGTCTTCAGGTAGTCCGGCGCGGCGAACACCTGCCACTGGATCTCCATCAGATGCCGCTGCACCAAGTCGGGCTGCTTCGGCGGGTGCATGCGGATCGCCACATCCGCCTCGCGCATCGCCAGATCGAGGTCCCCGTCGTCCAGCAACAGGGAGATGGTGACGTCCGGATACAGGTCGATGAAGCCATGCAGCCGTGGCGCCAGCCAGGTCGAGCCGAAGCCCACCGTGGTCGTCACCTTCAGCCGCCCGGCCGGCTTCTCCTTGCTCTCGGTCAGCAGCGCCTCGGTCATCGCGAGCTTGGCGAACACCTCGCGCACCGTGCGGTTCAGGCTCTCGCCCTGCTCGGTCAGGATCAGCCCGCGCGCGTGGCGGTGGAACAGCGGCACCTGCAGTGCCTCCTCCAGCGCCGAAATCTGGCGGGAAACCGCCGATTGGCTCAGGTTGAGCGTATCCCCCGCATGCGTGAAGCTGCCTGCCTCGGCCACCGCGTGGAACACGCGCAGCTTGTCCCAGTCCATCGTTCCAGCCATACCCGACCTCCGGTTCCGAGGATCGGCCCCTGTTGCGCCCGGGCAATCTTTCCCAGGCTATTGTGTCGTTTCACGCCGCTTCCAGCGCCGCCCCGTGCATCTGCGCCGCCAGCCACTTCTCCGCCTCCAGCGCGGCCATGCAGCCGGTGCCGGCCGCCGTCACCGCTTGCCGGAACACCCGGTCCTGCACATCGCCCGCTGCGAACACCCCCTGCACCGAGGTGCGGGTGCTGCCCGGGGCGGTCTGCACATAGCCATCGGCATCCATCGCCACCTGCCCGGCAAACAGCCCGGTGTTCGGCGTATGCCCGATGGCGACGAACACGCCGTCCACGCCGATCGTGCGGATCGCGCCGGTATGCACATCGCGCAGCCGCACGCCGTTCACCGTGGGCGGCGCGCCGGCGGCGGTGATCTCCTCCACCACGGCGTTCCACACCACGGAAATGCGCGGGTGCGCGAACAGCCGGTCCTGCAAGATCTTCTCCGCCCGCAGCGCATCGCGCCGATGGACGAGCGTGACATGCTTCGCGTGGTGGGTGAGGTACAGCGCCTCCTCCACCGCGGTGTTGCCCCCGCCGATCACGGCGACATCCTTGCCGCGATAGAAGAACCCGTCGCACGTCGCGCAGGCCGATACGCCCGCCCCTTGCAGCGCCTGTTCGGACGGCAGCCCGAGCCAGCGCGCCTGCGCGCCGGTCGCGATCACCACCGCATCGGCCAGCACCACATCGCTCGAATCGGCGGTGCAGCGGAACGGGCGGACGGAGAAATCCACCTGTGCGATCAGGTCGTTCACGATCCGCGTGCCGACATGCGCGGCCTGGGCGGACATCTGCTCCATCAGCCACGGCCCCTGGATCACCTCGGCGAAGCCGGGGTAGTTCTCCACGTCGGTGGTGATGGTGAGCTGCCCGCCCGGCTGCAGCCCGGCGAACAGGATCGGCTCCAGGTTCGCCCGTGCGGCATAGATCGCGGCGGTATAGCCGGCCGGGCCCGCGCCGATGATCAGCATGCGGGTGCGCAGGGCCGGCGTATGAGGCGTTTGGGACATAATTCGGGAGTCCAGCGATTCGTGCATGGCTACGATATCGGCATGGCGGGCGAACAGGCAAGGAAACTGCAACAACCATGACATGTTTCCCGCCGGAATGATGTCCTGGCCGTTCCCTTTCGCCCTTTGCGGGCGCGCGGCCTTATAATAATATTTCTCGTCACCCCCTTTCGTTGAAACGTCCAGACATGAAACCGGCCCGCGCATGAAAACAGAAAGACCGGATCAGCCCGAGCTGGACGCGATCGACCGCCGCATCCTGTCCGAATTGCAGATCGACGGGCGGATGACGAACGTGGAACTCGCCCGCCGCGCCGGCATCTCCGCCCCGCCCTGCCTGCGCCGCGTCCGCCGGCTGGAGGAAGCGGGCGTGATCCGCGGCTACCACGCCGACACCGATCCGCCGACCCTGGGCTGGACCATCGTCTTCTTCGCCGTCGTCGGGCTGGACAGCCAGAAGGAAACCGTGCTGTCCGCCTTCGAGAAAACGGTCGCCGCCTGGCCGGAGGTGCGCGAATGCCACATGATCCGCGGCGGCGGGGATTTCCTGCTGCGGCTGGTGGCGCGCGACACCACGCACGAGAACCAGCTCACCCAGCGCCTCACCGGGGCCGCCAGCGTCAGCCGGGTGCAGACGCTGCAAACCATCCGCACCAGCCGCAACCTCGCGGGCGTGCCGTTATAGAGCATTATCGGCTCAAATGGAATCGCGCAGTGATTCCAAGCCGATGAAAATGCTCGCGAAATATGAGTTTGAGCATGTTTGCTAAAAGCAAACATGCTCAAACGCGCGGTCGGTTCCATTCTGCGCGCAGGCCGGCTGGCTTCTCGCCAAACGGCGCAATTCGGCGGATGGTGGGGCCATGATCAGCGTATTCGATTTGTTCAAGATCGGCATCGGCCCATCCTCCTCCCACACGGTCGGGCCGATGAAGGCCGCCGCCGCCTTCGCCGCCGCGCTGCCGGCCGGCGTGCACCGCGTCCGGATAGACCTCTACGGCTCCCTGGCCTGGACCGGGAAGGGCCACGGCACGGAACCGGCGGTGATCCTCGGCCTCGCCGGCCAGATGCCCGATGTGGTGGACGCCGATGAAGCCGCCGCCATCGTCGGCCGGGCCCACACCGCCCACACCCTGTCCCTGAACGGCCGCACCCCCATCGGGTTCGACCCCGCG
>DATKQI010000366.1:0-7249 GCA_035532755.1 Acetobacteraceae bacterium | reverse complement strand
CTTCGGCCTGCGCGCCTGGCGCGCGACGACGCCGGCGGCGCTGGAGGCGGCGCTGCGCGACGCGCTCGCCGCCCGCGCCCCGGCGCTGATCCACGTGCCGGTGGGCGAGATGCCGAGCCCGTGGGACATGATCCTGCTGCCGCGCGTGCGCGGGTCGGCGGACGGGGCACGGCCGGCGCTGCCCTGAGCGAGCGCGCGGCGATCCGCATCTTCCCCCTGCACTGAACCACCGCGCCGTGGCGCGGCGGGCGGTCGGGCGCATCGCCACGCCGGGCTGCCCCCAGCAGGTCCGGGACATTCCCGTCTTCGGGCGGGGGGCGAGCGGCGGAAGCCGCCCGCCACGCCAAGATTCCGCTGCCGACGACCGCCCCGACAGATGCGTGCGATTTCGCTTGACACCCAATCGGGGCAATCGTAATTCGCCGCAGATCACGCGAACAAAAGTTCGTATTCCGAATTCCCGGGACGGAACGCATGAACCCGAGCGACGGCAAGCCGGCCGACAAGAACGTGGTGCAGTCCCTCGCCAAGGGATTCCGCGTGCTCGAGGCCTTCACCAGCGAGCAGCCGGAACTCACCCTGGCCGAAGTCGCGCGACGTTCCGGCAGCGACAACGCCACCGCTTTCCGCCTGCTCAACACCTTGGTGATGCTCGGCTACGTCGAGAAGATCGCCGATAGCCGCCGTTTCCGCCTGACTCTCAAGTGCCTGGGGCTTGGCTTCAACGCGATCGCCCGCTCCGACCTGCGGGCGCTCGCGCGTCCGGTGCTGCGGGCCCTGGTCGGCGAGGTGAACGAGGCGGCGTCGGTCGGTGTGTTGGACGGGGCCGAGGTCGTCTATATCGAACGCATCCAGGCTGGGCTGACCCGGCTTGGCGTCGACGTTCGCATCGGCAGCCGGGTGCCGGCCTACGCCACCGCGATCGGCCAGGCGATCCTGAGCGGCCTGGCGCGGGCGACGCAGATCAAGATCCTGGAATCGCGGCCACGCGAGCCGCTAACTCAGCACACCCTGACCGGCCTCGATACGTTGCTGAGCCGGCTCGACCAGGTGCGTGCGCGGGGCTACGCGCTGTCCGACCAGGAAACCGTGCTCGGGCTGCGGGTGCTATCGGCGCCTGTGGTCGATCTCGACGGCGTGCCGATCGCCGGTCTCAGCGTCGCCGCACCCGGCTCGCGCATGACGATTGCCGCGTTCGAAGCGGCGGCGCGCCAGCCGGTGCTGACCGCCGCTGCCGCCCTGTCGCGCGCGTTGCAGGCTTCCGGCGGCTTCGCGCCGCAGACGGCCCTCGGCTGATCCTCCCGTTGCAATCCAGGAGATGTTAGTGTCCCAGATCAATTTCCACGGCCTGATCCCCGCCATCGCGGTGCCGTTCCGGGCCGACGGCGCGCTCGACGAGGCGGAGCTGCGCCGGTTCACCGCCTGGCTCGGCGCGCAGAAGGGCGTGGTTGCGCTGATGACCAACGGCCATACCGGCGAGGTATTCTCCCTCACCCCGCGCGAACGCGCCGAAGTGACCCGTATCGTTGCCGAATCGACGCGCGGCATCTGCCCGGTCATTTCGTCCGTCGTATGCGAGGGGATCGCCGACGCGGTCGAGCAGGCGGGCTGGGCGAAGGAGGCTGGGGCGGTGGGGCTCGACGTCATGCCGCCGCACCATTGGCTTCGGTTCGGTTTCCGCACCGCGCATGTGATCGAGTATTTCACTGCGATCGGCCGCGCTACCGGCCTGCCGCTCGTGGTGCATGTCTATCCGGCCTGGACCAAGGCGTCGTTCGCCTCGGAACTGCTCGCCGAGCTGGCGCAGCTTCCCTACGTGCAGGCGTTCAAGATCGGCACGCGGGAGATGAACAAATACGCGCGCGACATCCGCGCGATCCGCGCGGTGGCGCCGGACAAGGCGCTGCTCACCTGCCACGACGAATACCTGCTGGCATCGATGGTGCAGGGCGTGGACGGCGCGTTGGTCGGTTTCGCTTCCCTGGTGCCGGGGTTGATCGCCGACCTGCTGGAAGCGGTGAAGCAGGGCGACCTGCATCGCGCGATGGCGATCCAGGCGCGGATCGATCCGCTCAAGGAAGCTGTCTACGGCGGCGGCGAGCCGACCGGCGAGGCGCACGCCTGCATGAAGGCGGCGATGCAGGCGGCCGGCATCCTGCGGGACGCGCGCGTGCGGCCGCCAACTCAAGCGCCGAGCCCGGCGGAACTTGCACGCATCCGTGCCGCGGTGGCCGCGGCCGGCCTTGTCGAACGCGCCGCCGCCTGACCTGCCGCCCGCGCCGGCGGGGCCGCTGGCCCTGACCGTTCGTTGTCACCAAGAGCCGTGCCAAGCGGCCGCCCGAGGAAACAAGGAGACCACCCACATGGCTGCTTCCATGCCGCTGGTTCTTGACCACGGCGAGCCGATGTCGCCGGCGCCGACGCAGCCGCTGATAACGCTGCGTGGGGTCGCCAAGACCTACCGCACGGCCTCCGGCGGGGAAGTGCGTGCCCTCGCCGGCGTCGACCTCGCGATCGGCGAGGGCGAATTCGTCTGCGTCGTCGGCCCGTCCGGCTGCGGCAAGAGCACCTTGCTGCGGCTGCTGGCGGGGCTCGACGACTGCGAGGAGGGCGCGTTGTCGCTGGACGGGACGACGGTCACGGGACCGTCGTCGGATGTCGGCGTCGTCTTTCAGGCGGCGAACCTGCTGCCCTGGCTCACCGTGCGCGAAAACATCCGCCTACCGTTGCGGGTCGGCGGCCGGCACCGCCCGGCGGAGGTGCGCATCGACGATCTGCTCGGGATCGCCGGGCTGCGCGACTTCGGCGAACGCTATCCGTACGAACTGTCCGGCGGCATGCAGCAGCGCGCCGGCATCTGCCGCGCCCTGGTGCGCGATCCGCGCATCTTGTTGATGGACGAGCGGTTCGGCGCACTCGACGCGCTTACCCGCGAACGGATGAACAGCGAATTGCAGCGCATCTGGCAGGTGAGCGGCAAGACCGTGCTGCTGATCACGCACAGCATCTCGGAGGCGATCTTCCTGGGCGACCGGGTGGTGGTGATGTCGGCGCGACCCGGCCGCATCCTGCGCGAGCTTGCTGTGCCGATCCCGCGTCCGCGCAGTTTCGATACCATCGTGAGCAGCCCCGCCTATCCGGCGCTGGCACGCGAGATACGCACCCTGCTGAACGCCGAAGGAGACGTGACATGAGCGGCGCCCAGGGGCAGGCGCTGGCCGGCGCGCCGGGGCGCGCGCGTCCGGCGGCGCGGGCCGCGCGCGGCGAAGGCGCGCATATGCTGGTCGCCGCACTCGGCCTGGTCGTGCTGATCGGCGCCTGGGAAGCCGCCGTGCATCTGCTGCATCTGCCGGGCTACATCCTGCCGGCGCCCGGCGCGGTGGTGCGTGCGCTGTGGTCGGGCATTGCCGTCAGCCCGGCGAGTCCGATTGGCTACTACCTGCCCCTCTGGAGCACGTTCCGCAACGCTGCCCTTGGCTTCCTGGTCGGCTCCGGCGTCGGGCTGCTGCTCGGCTCGGTGATGGCGGAAAGCCGCACCGTCGAGCGGCTGCTGATGCCGTACGCCTTTGCGCTGCAATGCCTGCCCAAGGTGGCCATCGCGCCGCTGGTGGTGATCTGGTTCGGCTTCGGCGACGGCTCCAAGATCGCGATCGCGGCGCTGCTCGCATTGTTCCCGGTGATGATCAACAGCTTCACCGGGCTGCGCGCGATCGAACCGGAACGGATCGACCTGATGCGCTCGCTGTCGGCCACCCGGTTCGAGACCTACCGGCTGGTCAAGCTGCCGAATGCCGCGCCGTACATCTTCGCCGGTCTCGACATGGCGGTGGTGTACGCGCTGCTCGGCACCATCGTGGCCGAATTCCTCGGCGCGCAACAGGGCATGGGGGTGGTCATCACGCAGGCGCAATCGGTGACCGATGTCGCCGGGGTGTTCGCCGCCCTGATCATCCTCGGGGCTTTGGGAATGGCGCTGCACGGTGTGGTGCGGGCGCTCGAACGCCGGGTCGTGCATTGGGCCGACCGCGGCAAACGCTAGGGAGAAGACGCAATGACAGAAACCTTCCAGCCCACCCGGCGCCAGCTCGCGCTGGCCGGCGGGGCGTTCGCGGCGGCGCTCGCCGTCGGACCGGGCCGGGCCGACGCGGCCGGGCTGCGCCCGCTGCGCTTCGGCATCGGCCTCAAGTCGATGAGCGCGGTCGTCATCAACACGGTGATCGGCGAGGCGTTGGGCTACAATCGCGCCGAAGGCTTCACCCTGGTGCCGCGCGCGCTCGGCACCAACGCCAACGTCCAGGTCGCGGTGGATCGCGGCGACGTCGATATCGGGATCGGCGTGCCGGCGTTCGAGTTGCCGCTGCTGGCGAAGGGCGAGTGGGGCAAGGACGTCAATTTCTACGAATACACCTACCCGTACAAATGGGACGTGGCGGTGCTGCCGGGCTCGAAGATCACGTCCTACGCCCAGCTCAAGGGCAAGCGCATCGGCATCTCCGGTTTCGGCGGCACCGAGTATCCGGTGACCAAGGACGTGCTGAAGAACATCGGCATCGATCCCACCACCCAGGTGAAATGGATCGCGGTCGGCGAGGGGGTTGCCGCCGGCGTCGCGCTGCAGCGCCACGCGATCGACGCGCTGGCCTATTTCGACGTCGGATTCGGCGAGATCGAGGCCGCGGGTATCAAGCTGCACTTCCTGCCGCGGCCAGCGAACATCCCGCTGATCGGCGGCCAGTTCCTGATGGCGCCGAAGAAGTTCCTCGCCGCCGACCGGGCGCTGGCGGTGGGATTCGGCCGCTCGGTCTGCAAGGCCTCGCAGTTCATCCTTGCCAACCCCGAAGCCGGCGCCGCGGCGTTCATCAAGATGTTCCCGCAGACGGCACCGCGCGGCAGCACCACCGAGCAGGCGGTCAAGGCGGTGCTGATCAGCATCGGCCGGCGCATCCGGCTGTATCGCCCGCCCTATCCCGGCGCCAAGATGGGCAGCATCAACCCCCACGAGTTCGTTGCCGAGGCGGCGCTGGACGGGCTGCACATCAAGGACGTGGCGCCGCTCTACACCAACGACCTGATCGACGCGATCAACGACTTCGATCCGAAGCAGATCGCGGCCCAGGCTGCCGCATACCACGCATGAGCGGCGCGGGCGGGGCCGGGCCGGCGGAAGCGGGCGTGGCGGCGCCCGCCCACGCCGTGGTGACCGGATCGAGCTCGGGCATCGGCGCGGCGATCGCCGCCCGGTTGCTCGCCGACGGCTGGCGGGTGAGCGGGCTCGACCGCGCCCCGCCGACGCTTACCGCGTCCGGGTTCGCCCCGGTGGCGCTCGACCTCGCCGATCCGGCGGCGGTCGGGTCGGCGCTGCGGAACCTGCGCGGCGTGACAGCGCTGGTGCACGCGGCGGGCTTTATGCGCGTGGCGCCGCTCGGCGCGCTCGCCCCGGAGGCGGCGGCGGCGATGTGGGCCCTGCACGTGGCGGCAGCAGCGCAATTGGCCGACCACCTGGCGCCATCCTTGCCCGCCGGCGGGCGCATCGTGCTGATTGGCAGCCGAACCGCCGCCGGCGCCGCCGGGCGCAGCGCCTATGCCGCCAGCAAGGCGGCGCTGGTCGGCATGGCGCGCTCCTGGGCGCTCGAACTGGCGCCGCGCGGCATCACCGTGAACGTGATTGCCCCCGGTGCCACCGACACGCCGATGCTGCGCGACCCGGCCCGCAGTGGCGTGCCGCCACGCCTGCCGCCGATCGGCCGCTTCGTCAGCGTCCAGGAGGTTGCGGCGCTGGCCGCCTTCCTGTTGTCGCCCGAGGCCGGGGCGATCACCGGCCAGCAGATCCTGGTCTGCGGGGGCGCGTCGCTGTAGCGCGCCGCCCACCCTTCCCGATCGCCACCGCGTTCGTTACCACTGCCCCGTCCCGCCGGAGTGCCCCGCCCATGCCCGTCCGCATCACCGAGATCCGCGAACGCACCTGCCGCATCGCCTCGCCGATCCGCAACGCCTACATCGACTTCAGCAAGATGACCGCGAGCCTGGTTGCCGTCGTCACCAACGTGATCCGCGACGGCAAGCCGGTGATCGGCTTCGGCTTCAACTCCAACGGCCGCTACGGCCAGGGCGGGCTGATCCGCGAGCGTTTCGCCGACCGGGTGACCGGCGCCGATCCGGCCTCCCTGCTCGATGCGACCGGGGAGAACCTCGACCCCGACCGCATCTGGGCGGCGATGATGAGCAACGAGAAGCCGGGCGGGCACGGCGAACGCTCGGTCGCGGTCGGTACCATCGACATGGCGGTGTGGGACGCGGTGGCGAAGATCGCCGGCCAGCCGCTGTTCCGCCTGCTCGCGGAACGCCACGGCCGACAGGCCGACCCGCGCGTGTTCGTCTATGCCGCCGGCGGCTATTACTACCCCGGCAAGGATCTTGCCGCGCTGCGCGCCGAGATGCGCAGCTACCTCGACCGCGGCTACAGCGTCGTGAAGATGAAGATCGGCGGCGAAGGCATCGCCGAGGACGCGCGTCGGATCGAGGCCGTGCTGGCCGAAATCGGCAAGGACGCGCAACTGGCGGTGGATGCCAACGGCCGCTTCGACCTCGACACCGCCATCGCCTACGCCAAGCTGCTGCGCGACTACCCGCTGTTCTGGTACGAGGAAGCCGGCGATCCGCTGGACTACAGGTTGCAGGCCGCGCTGGCGGAATTCTACCCCGGCCCGATGGCGACCGGGGAGAACCTGTTCAGCCACCAGGACGCGCGCAACCTGATTCGCTACGGCGGGATGCGCCCCGATCGCGACTGGCTGCAATTCGATTGCGCGCTGTCCTACGGCCTGTGCGAATACCAGCGCACCCTGGCGATGCTCACCGAGCACGGCTGGTCCTGGCGGCGCTGCATCCCGCACGGCGGGCACCAGATGTCGCTCATGATCGCCGCCGGGCTCGGCCTGGGCGGCAACGAGAGCTACCCCGACGTGTTCCAGCCCTACGGCGGCTTCCCCGACGGCGTGCGGGTGGAAGGCGGCATCGTCACCCTGCCCGACCTGCCCGGCATCGGCTTCGAGCACAAATCCGACCTGTTCGCCGAAATGCGCGAACTGGCGAACTGATCCGCCGGCCGTCGCCCCCGGTTACCGCGCGGGCGACGGCAACTGCAACGGCGGCAGTCGCAGCAGCGGCAGCCCCTCGGCGCTGAGGACGCCATGGCGCAAGGTGACCGGGATCGTGACCGTGTCGCTGCCGCCCGGGCGCGGTGCCGAGG
>DATKQI010000365.1:0-3014 GCA_035532755.1 Acetobacteraceae bacterium | reverse complement strand
CGCATGATCGCCGTCTGAGATGGCCGACATCGCCCCTGCCGGGGAGGCTTCCGTCCCGCTGCGCACCTGGATCGCGGTCGGCGGCGCCATCATCGGCGCCTTCATGGCGGTGCTGAACATCCAGATCACCAATGCCTCCCTCCCGTATATCGAGGGTGGCATCGGCACCGGGGGCATCAACGGCGCCTGGGTGATCACCGCCTACCTGATCGGCGAGATCATCGTCATCCCGATGACCGATTTCCTCAGCCGGGTGTTCTCGCTGCGCCGCTACCTGATCACCAACACGGTGCTGTTCCTGGTCTTCTCGGCCGCCTGCGGGCAGGCGCACACCTTGCCGCAGATGATCGTGCTGCGGGCGCTGCAGGGCTTCACCGGCGGGGTGATGATCCCGCTCGCGTTCACCATCATCGTCGCCATGCTGCCGCCGTCCAAGCGGGCGATCGGGCTGGCCGGATTCGCGATCACGGCGACCTTCGCCCCGGCGATCGGGCCCACCGTCGGCGGCTGGCTGACCGATACCTACGGCTGGCCGACGATCTTCTACATCAACCTCATTCCCGGCGCGGTCATGGTGCCGGCGCTGATCTACGGCCTGCCGCGGGCGCCGATGCAGTTGGGCCTGCTGCGCCGGGGCGACTGGATCGGCATCGCGCTGATGGCGGTGGGGCTCGCCGCCTTGCAGACCGTGCTGGACGACGGGAACGTCTACGACTGGTTCGGCTCGCCCTTCATCGTGCGCCTCAGCCTGCTCGCCGCGGTGATGCTGAGCGCGTTCATCGTCGTGGAGCTGTGGCGGCGGGAGCCGCTGATCCAGCTTCGGCTGCTGGCGCGGCGCAATTTCGGTCTGGGCACGCTCGGCAATTTCCTGCTCGGCTTCGCGCTGTACGGCTCGGCCTACCTGCTGCCGCAATACCTGGCGGTGGCGCAGGGATTCGATTCGGAGCAGATCGGGCAGGTGATGGCCTGGACCGGGCTGCCGCAGCTCGTGATCATCCCGTTCGTGCCGATGCTGATGCGGCGGGTCGATCCCAGGTTCCTGGTCGGCTGCGGCCTGCTGGTGTTCTCGGTGAGCTGCTTCATGAACCTGCATCTGGACGCCAACTACGCGGCGCCGCAACTGCTGGTGCCGGACATCACGCGCGCCCTCGGCCAGGCACTGGTCATGACGCCCCTGTCCGCCATCGCCATGGTCGGCATCACCTCCACCGAGGCCGGCAGTGCGTCCGGCCTGTTCAACATGCTGCGCAACCTCGGGGGCGCGATCGGCACGGCGGCGCTGGAGACGTTCTTCACCCAGCGCGAGCAGTACCATTCCTTCATGATCAACGCCGATGTCTCGGTACTGCAGCCGGCGACCCGGACGCGGCTCGACCTGTTGCAGCAGTATTTCGTGACGCACGGGACGCCGGATATGGCCGGCGCGATGCACCGGGCGATGATCGCGGTCGGGCAGACCATCCGCGCGCAGGCGACCTTCATGGGCTACGCGGATTGTTTCGCGATGCTCGGCGCCGTGCTGCTCGCGGCCGTGCTCGCGGTCGCCATGCTGCGGAAGGGCGTGGCCGCCGGCGGCGGCGGACATTAGGCTGCGGGGATCAGACGCGCGGCCGGCCGGCCCGCAGCACGAGCGTGGTCCACGGCCCCTCAGCCAGCCGCGCCGCCAGCACGAGCCCCGACCGCCGGTGCGCCGCCAGCACCGCGCGCGCCTGGGTGGCCAGCAGCCCGGCCAGGATCACGTGCCCGCCGGGGGCGAGATGGTGCGCAAGGTCGTGCGCCATCCGGCACAGCGGCCGGGCCAGGATGTTCGCCAGCACGAGGTCGTAGGGTCCGCCTGTCCGCACCACCGGGCTGCGCCATCCGTCCGCGCGTCGGCACGCGATCCTTGGTCCGAGGCCATTCTGGCGTGCGTTGCGCGCTGCCACGCGCACGGCCCATGGGTCGATATCCACCGCCAGCACCTGCCGGCCCAGCAGCCGCGCCGCGGCCATTGCCAGGATGCCCGACCCGGTGCCGAGATCGAGGATGCGTCGTGGCCGGCCTCGCGCCACCGCTTCCAGCGCGCGCAGGCAGCCGCGGGTCGAGCCGTGTTCGCCGGAGCCGAACGCCGCGCCGGCGTCGAGGGTGAGGGTGATGCGCCCCGCCGCCGCCGGCCCGCGCAGATGCGTCCCGCGCAGGGCGAAGCGGCGGCCAACCCGTTGTTCCGGGAAGCCGGCGTAGCTGCGCTCCAGCCAGCCCTCCGCGGCCACCGGGCGGCGCGCGAGCGGGGCGTCGATCCCGGTCAGCGCCGCCGCCAGCGCGAGGCCGGCGACCAGGGCGGGATCGTTCGTCCCGACCGGCTTTACGCCTTCCAGGCGCCAGATGCCGGTGGTCTCGTCGCGGAACAGGCCGACGGTCGCGCAGGCGCTGCGCAGCGCGGCCTCGTAGGCGGGCACGGCCGGGTCCGGCACGTCGACGGACACGGTTTCCAGCGGGAGGGCTCGGGAGGTCATGGCGGTGGGACGTATCGGCTCCGGCGGCGCAAGGCCAGAGGGGCGGCGAGCGTGCGGCCCCCTTTCCCTCGCGGGGGCGATGCGGGCATGCTGCGGCCCCGAACACGACCCAGCCGGAGACTGCCTGCCATGACCAAGTTCGGCCTCGCCCAGCCTGTCCGTCGCGTGGAAGACCCGCGCTTGCTGCTCGGCCACGGGCGCTACACCGACGACATCCGGCTGCCGGGAATGCTGTACGGCGTCGTGTTGCGCAGCCCGCACGCCGCCGCGACGATCACGTCGATCGACACCGCGGCGGCGGCGGCGCTGCCCGGCGTGGCGGCGGTCTATACCGGTGCCGATCTGAGCGCGGACGGCATCGGGCCGCTGCCCTGCGCGGTCGCGCTGGTCAATCGCGACGGCTCGGCGATGGCGACGCCGCCGCATCCGGTGCTGGCGCAGGGCGCGGTGCGCCATGTCGGCGATCCGGTGGCCTTCGTCGTCGCCGACAGCGTCAAGGCCGCGCGCGACGCGGCCGAGGCG
>DATKQI010000364.1:0-4882 GCA_035532755.1 Acetobacteraceae bacterium | reverse complement strand
TCGATCAGCACGGCGCGGGCGGGCAGCATCTCCTCGCCGGTGAACAGGCGCGGGGCGATCAGGGCGTGGAGGCTCATGCGGATGGTTCCGTCAGTGCGGCGAGGGCGGGGCGCAGCGCGCCGCCGTGGCGGGCGAGCAGGGCTTCGGCCTCGCGACGCTCCAGGCCGTGCAGCATGATCGTGGCGAGCGGCAGGTTGTCTCCCGCGGCTTTCAGCGCCGCATCGGCCTCATCCGGCGTGCAGCCGGCGATGTCGGCCAGGATGCGCCGGGCGCGGGCGTGCAGTTTCGCGTTGCGCGCCGGCATCGCCACCATCTGCCCGCGATAGACCCGGCCGAGCCGGAGCATGATCGCGGTGGAGAGCAGGGTGAGCACGGCCTTCTGCGCGGTGCCGGCCTTCATCCGCGTCGATCCTGCGATCGCCTCCGCGCCGGTGTCGATCAGGATGGCGTGGTCTGCGGCGGCCAGCAGCTTCGCGCCGGGGCTGTTGGCGATGCCGATGGCAAGCGCGCCACGGCTGCGGGCCTCCGTGATGGCGGCAACCGTGTAGGGGGTGGAACCGCTGGCGGCGAGGCCGATCACCACATCCGCCGCGCCGATCCCGGCCGCCGCCACGGCGGCGCGGGCGGCGGCGGGATCGTCCTCCGCCGTTTCGGCCGCGCGAGTGAGGGCGGCGGGGCCGCCGGCGAACAGCACGACCAGCCGGTCCGTGGGCCAGGCGAAGGTGGGATGCAGCTCGGCCCCATCCAGCGCGGCGAGCCGCCCGGAGGTGCCGGCGCCGGCATAGGCGAGGCGGCCGCCGGTAGCGAGACGAGTGGCGGCAGCTTCCGCCGCGGCGGCGATCGCAGGCAGCGCAGGCCGGATGGCGGCAACGGCGGCCATCTGCCCTTCCCACAGCGCCTCGACCGCGGTCGCGGTATCCCAGGCGTCCAGGTCGCGGTAGCGGGGAGAGACGGCTTCGGTGCCCGGCAATTCCGGCGGCTTTGGCTTGTCCATGCGGTGGCCTTCTGTTGCGCCGAATCCCTCCGCCGCGCCGCCGCCTGCGTCAAGATCGGATGGTCTCCTATTTGTACGAGGGACGAAATTTCATGATCATCGGGCTGGACGGACGGGCGGAATCGGGCAGGATGGGCGGATGGTCACACGCATCATCGCCGTCGATCCCTTCGATCTCGTCGTGTTCGGCGCCACCGGCGACCTTTCCCGCCGCAAGCTGCTGCCGGCGCTGTACCACCGCGACCAGAGCGGCCAGCTGCCGGAGCAGGCGCGGATCATCGGCGCGTCCCGGCGGGAGCTGAGCGACGAGGAGTTCGTCGCCATGGCGCGGCAGGCGATCGTCGATCATGTCAGCAAGGAGGATATCGACAAGGCGGTGCTGGAGCGATTCCTTGCCCGGATCGGCTACCTCTCGGTCGATGCCGGGTCGGCGCACGGGTGGAAGGCGCTGGAGAAGCGGTTGGCCGACGGGGCGGAGCGCATCCGCATCTTCTACCTCGCGACCGCGCCCGATCTGTTCACCACGATCTGCGAGCACCTCCAGGCGCACAAGCTGGTCACGCCGCAAAGCCGCGTGGTGATCGAGAAGCCGGTGGGCAAGGACCTCGAATCCGCCCGCGCGCTGAACGACGCGGTGGGCCGGATCTTCCCCGAGTCCAGCATCTACCGGATCGACCATTACCTGGGGAAGGAGACGGTGCAGAACCTGATGGCGCTGCGCTTCGCCAATGCCCTGTTCGAGCCGCTGTGGAACGCCGCGCATATCGACCATGTGCAGATCACGGTGGCGGAGAACCTCGGGCTGGAGACCCGGGCCGGCTATTACGACACCGCGGGGGCGCTGCGCGACATGGTGCAGAACCACATGCTGCAGCTTCTCTGCCTCGTCGCGATGGAGCCGCCGACATCGATGGATGCCGGGGCGGTGCGGGACGAGAAGCTGAAGGTGCTGAAGGCGCTGAAACGCATCGACGAGCAGAACGCCGCAGCGGTGACGGTGCGTGGCCAGTATGCCGCCGGGGCTTCGGCCGGCGGGCCGGTGGAAGGCTACCTCAAGGAACTCGGCGCCCCGCGCAGCCAGACCGAGACCTTCGTCGCGCTGAAGGTGGAGGTGGAGAACTGGCGCTGGGCCGGGGTGCCATTCTACCTGCGCACCGGCAAGCGGCTCGCCAAACGCGTATCCGAGATCGTCATCGCCTTCCGCCCGATCCCGCATTCGGTGTTCGAACCGGCAGCGGGCGCGATCCTCGCCAACCGCCTCGTCATCCGCGTGCAGCCGGACGAAGGGGTGAACCTGTGGCTGATGATCAAGGACCCCGGCCCCGGCGGGATGCGGCTGCAGCATGTGCCGCTGGACATGAGTTTCGCCGAAGCCTTCAACGTGCGGAACCCGGATGCCTATGAGCGCCTGGTGCTGGATGTCGTGCGCGGCAACCAGACCCTGTTCATGCGCCGCGACGAGGTGGAGGCTGCGTGGTCCTGGGTCGATCCGATCCTGGATGCGTGGCACGGCACCAATGACGCGCCGAAATCCTACACCGCCGGAACCTGGGGCCCCTCGGCCGCCATCGCGCTGATCGAGCGCGACGGCCGCACGTGGCACGAGGACATGAGCTGAGCGGGGACGCCTTCAGAACGGCAGGAGCGTGTCGAGCACCTGCTGGCCCACGCGCGGGGTCTGCACGGTGGTGAGTTGGCCGCGGCCGCCGTAGCTGATGCGCGCCTCGGCGAGGCGTTCGCTTTTCACCGTGTTCTCGCTCGAAATGTCCTGCGGGCGGATGACACCGTTGACGGTGAGCACGCGGAGTTCGCTGTTCACCCGCATCTCCTGGCTGGCCGAGACGACGAGATTGCCGTTCGGCAGCACCTGGGTGATGACGCCGGCGAGGCTGAGGGTGACGGTCTCGTTGCGCTGGATCTGGCCCGCGCCGGCGTAGTTGCCGGTGCTGTTGGCCGAGAGCAGCGATTTCGGATCGACCGCCTTGGTGAGCAGGTTGGGAAGCTGGGCCTCCAGCCCGAACAGGTTGGGCACGCCGAGCGATTCGCCGCCGGCCCGGGTGGCGGAGGAAGCGTTCTTCAGTGTGGCGTTGTCGGAGATATCGACCAGGATGGTCACGATGTCGCCGACATGGGAGGCCCGCTGGTCCTGGAAGAAGGCGCGCGAACCGGGGCGCCACAGGCTGTCCGCCTGCGGTGGAGCGGTGCGCGGGGCGGGCATCGGCATGCTGACCGGGCGCCATTTCGGCCCCGAGGTGGGGTTGGTGATGGGCGACATCGCCGGCGGGTGGCCGATCTCCGACAATTGCGACAGCACGCCGCAGCCGGGCAGCAGCAGCGCGAGCGCGAACGGAGCAATCGGGAGGATGCGCCGCATCATCGCGCCGCCACCCGCATGGCGCGCGGGGCGGAGAGGGGCAGGCTGCCGGGGGCGATGCGCACCTGGTCCGGCCCGGTCACCCGAGCCTCCAGCACCGCATGGGAGGCGGGGTTGACGACACGGACCGTGTCTCCGGCCGCGCCGGATTGCAGGGCGGTGCCCTGGGCGGTGAGGCTGAGCCCATTGCCGTCGAGCAGCATCAGCACCGCCCCGCCACGGCGCACGAGCGCCGGACGCATCAGGTCCGATGCCGGAAGCGGCTGCCCGACGGCGACCGACCGGCGCAGCGCCATCCCCAGGGCCTGTTGCAGGCGGCGAACCATGGGCACGCGCTGCAGCTTCGCGCGGACCGGGGAGAGCCGCAGGTCGGCCGGCCGCAGCACCTGGCCCGCGAGGAGGGTGTGCGTGGCCACGGGCAGAATGACCACGCGCCGCACGAGGCCGGAAACCGGCACATGGAGCGGGTCCATCCCTTTCGCGGCGATGCCGACCATGGCGGCGAAGCGGCCGGTGGCGGGGTCGTAGTCGATCTGCTCCACCACCGGCCGGGCGAGTGCCGCGGGCGGAACGAGCGGCGGGGCGAAGCCGGTGAGCGTGACGTCGAACGACGCAGGCGCGCCGGATTGGGCGAGGGCGGCATGCAGCGTGGCGAGGATGTCGGCGCGCGGCACCGGCCGGCCCGGACGGTCGAGCACCGCGCGGTCGGCCGGGGAGAGCGGGTGCCAGCGCACATCGTATTGCGCGGCGATGGCGGCGAGTTGCGCCGCCGGCACCACGATGCGCGCCCCTGGCGCGGGGCCGGGGCCGAGCACTTCGTGCGCGCGCCGGCCCGCATGGGTGAACAGATCCGACAGCCTGACGACCGGCGCGTGGAGCGTGACGAACGCGCGCAGCGCGGCCGTGTCCGCGCGGGCGGGGCCAGGGAGCAGAAGAATGGCCGAAAACAGCAGATGGAACAGGCGGGAACGCGGCATCGGGGCCATCCTCAGCGGAGATTGGTCAGCGTGGAGAGCATTTCGTTCGATGCGGTGATGACGCGGCTGTTCATCTCGTAGGCGCGCTGGGCGGTGATGAGGTTGGTGATCTCGGAGACGACGTTGACGTTCGAGGTTTCGATGAAGCCTTGCATCACCTTGCCGAAGCCGGGCGCGGCGGGGCTGCCGGAGACCGGGTTGCCGGAGGCGGTGGTTTGCAGGAACAGGTTGCTGCCCTGGGCATCCAGCCCGGCCTCGTTGGGGAAGACGGCGAGCTGGATCGTGCCGACCGTCTGCGGCGCGGTCTGCCCGTCGAGTGTCACCTGCACCTGACCGGAGGGGTTGATGGTGACGTTGGTGGCGTTGGAGGGGATCACCACGCCGGGCTGCACCACGTAGCCGTCGGCGGTGACGATGGTGCCGTCGGGCGCGAGGCCGAAAGTGCCGTCCCGCGTGTAGGCGGTGTCGCCCGAGGGCAGCGTGACCTGGAAATAGCCGTTGCCGCTGATCGCGAGATCAAGGCTGTTCGATGTCTGC
>DATKQI010000363.1:0-7833 GCA_035532755.1 Acetobacteraceae bacterium | reverse complement strand
GCGGTGCCGAGCCGCGCGCTGCGCGCCACCAGCACCGCGATCAGGTTGGCGTAGGATGTGCCGGTGACCAGCAGGCCGCTCGCCTCCTCCGGGAAGCCCAGCATCTCCGCCGCCCAGCGGATCACCTGCCGCTCCACCTCGATCGGCGCATGGTCCCGCCCGCCGAGATTGGCGTTCAACCCGGCCGCCAGCATCTCCGCCAGCATGCCCACCGCACTGCCGCCGCCATGGACCCAGCCCATGAAGCGCGGGTGCACGTTGCCGGTGGCGTAGGGCAGCACCTCCTGCCGGAAACGGTCGTATGTCTCGGCCAGATCGCCGGGGCCGGCGGGCAGGGGCTCTCGCAGCGCCGCCCGCGCCGCGTCGGGCATCTTCTGCCAGACCGGGCGGTCGCGGATGTCGGCGATGTAGTCGATCATGTCGTCCAGCATGCGGTGGCCGAGGCTGCGCAGGCTGGACCAGTCGGCGGGGTCGAGCCCCGGTTCGGAATCGATCATCGGGATCGTGCGCTCGCTCTGCTGCCCGCCGTTGCGGCGCGGTATGGCGAGCCCGAAGGGCCCGCGTCAAGCGCGATCGGCACTGCCAGCAGTGCGACTCGCCCAGGCTTCGAGCCGGATCGCCTGTTCGTGAAGCCCGTCCACCCTGGCGCCAAGCGTTCCGAGCCGGCCGCGAAAGCTTCCCAGGGAGGAATCGAGGCGCCCAAGCGCGCCGCGCAGATCGGCGATCGTCTGCTGCCAGTCGGCGACCGCCGCGCCCTGTTCGGCCAGGGCCGCGTCCAGTGCCGCCAACGCCGCCTGCAACCGCTCCGTCGCCGGAGGGTTGTCCCGGCGCGGAAATGCGATGATTCGGGCGGTGGGCTTTACGTCCGGTGGCATGGACGGGCTCCTCGCTGATCGAGAAGCTAATAAATCATGAATCAAACAGAAAAATGAAGCGTCATCAAAGAATGATCCGGGCTCCCAGCAGGCGCAGGACCAGCACCGTGGTCAGCACCGCCACCACGATGATGCTCAGCAGCCAGCGCAGCCACATGTAGCGCGCCGGCACGAGCGCCCGCTGCCGCGCCTGCGCCTCCACCGCCACCGCCCCCACGAAGCCCGCGATCAGGACCGCGAGGCCCGATTCGGCGGAGGCGAAGACGATCTGCACCAGCAGCGCCACCCAGCCGACCAGAGACGGCACCACGCCGAGGAGAAGCCGCATCTGGTCGATCCGCAGGCCGCTCGCCGCCGGCGGCGGCAACAGGGTCGATGGCTCGCCGAGGGCGAAGCCCCAATGCACCCCGCCCAGGAACGACAGCGTCACCGCGCCATAGGCTAGCAGGGCGAGCAGGGCATTGCCCGCCGGCACCCCGGTCCAGGCGGTCGCTGCATAGCCGCAGGCGAGGAAGGGGACCAGCCCGGCCACGCCGAGCAGGATCGCGATGGCATTCAATGAACGTGTCATGAGCCGTACTCCCCGTGCGCGGCCGGCGGCCCCCGGGAGGGGAAGGAGCCGCCGGCCGGTTCACCGCCGCATCCTGCCCTAGTCGCCGGCACCAGCGCGAGCCGCAAGGCTCGCACCGGCGCGTTGCGCCTGTGCCGGGCGCGGCAGCGCGACCCGACGGGGGGCAGGTACGGCGGCGAACACGGAAACCGCCACGGACGCAAGGTAGGGAAGCGACTGGGTCAGCAGCACCACGCACCACAGCCGCGATTCGGGCGTCGCGAGGTGGGAGACGATCGCCACGCCGATCATCGCCACCCAGGTCAGACCCAGCAGAACAGCCTCTTCACGTGCCATCACCAGACCCTGCACCAGCGCCGGCGCGTCCTTCATCTTCGGCGTGCGCAGGAACGGCGCGCTGCGCACCACCAGCCCCTTCCACACCGCCTTGCCGATGGTGTGGCTGAGCGCGAGCCCGGCGAGCGCGGCGCCGATCCGGTCCGACATCCGGCACGGCACGCGCGCCGAATAGAGCGTGAGGATCTGGAACAGCTTGAAGACGAACAGCCCGATCGAGGGCAGCATGAACAGCACGATCGGGAATTCGAATCGCACCGGATCGAGGATCAGCCCGACCGACCAGCCAAGCCCCATCACCAGGAACATCAGCCCCAGCGCATCGCCCACCCAGGGCAGCCAGCCCATCACGAAATGCCAGCGCTGGCCGGGCGTGAGGTCCTGGTTGAACGGGTTGACCAGCGCCTGCCAGTGGCGGCGGCAGATCTGCATGGCGCCATAGGCCCAGCGGAAGCGCTGCTTGCGGAAGGCGGCGAAATCGTCCGGCATCACGCCCCGGCCGAAGCTTTCCTTCGCGTACACCGCCTCCCAGCCGTTGCGGAACAGCTTCAGCCCAAGTTCCGCATCCTCGCAGATGCACCACTCCGCCCAGGCGCCCGCATCCTGTAGCGCCGGCTTGCGGATCAGCGTCATCGTGCCGTGCTGGATGATCGCGTTGCGCTCGTTGCGCGTCACCATGCCAAGCTGGAAGAACCCGGCATATTCCCAGAACATCAGCCGCTTGAAGAACGAACCGTCATTGTCCCGGTAGTCCTGCGGGGATTGCACGAAGCCCACGCGCGGGTTGGCGAAGGCCGGCACCATGCAGCGCAGCCAGTCGGGGGAGACGACATAGTCGCTGTCCAGCACGCCGACGATCTCGGCATCCGCCGCGGTCTCGCGCAGCGCGAAGTTCAGCGCGCCGGCCTTGAAGCCCTTCCATTTGCCCAGGTGGAAGAAGCGGAACCTCTCGCCCAGCCGTGCGCAATGCTCGGCCACCGGCTCCCACACCGCGGGGTCGGTGGTGTTGTTGTCGATCACCAGCACCTCATAGTCCGGGTAGTCGAGTGCGGCGAGCGCATCGAGCGTCTGGCGGACCATGTGCGGCGGCTCGTTGCAGATCGGGATGTGGATCGACACCTTGGGCAGCACCGCATCCGGCGCGGCCGGCACCGGCACGTAGCGGCGGCGGGTTGCACGCCCCCACACCGTCTCGGCCAGTTCGAAGCTGTCGGCCAGCAGCAGCACCAGCAGCAGGGCCTGCCCCGCGGCCAGCCCGCCCCATACCACGGCGGCGAGGCCGGAGAGATAGCTCTCTCCCATCGTCATCAGCACGCTGCACAGCGTGGCGCCGAAACCCTGGGCCAGCACCGTCAGCAGCAGCTTGCCGGGCAGGCGGATATCCGGGCGCCGCCACAGCAGCAGCCAGGAGAACAGCGCGGCGAACCCGACGCTGAAGCCCGCCCACCAGCGCCAGGTGGGGTTCTCCGTCACCGGCCCGGTCATCGGCCATTTGGCGTGGCGGCCGAGGGTGAACATGCCCCAGTAGCCGGCGGCCCGGCCCTCGAAGCTGGTCTTCCAGGGCTGGTCGAACGCCTCCATCACGAAATAGTCGAGATGCTGCTGCTGGGCGATGTTGAAGAACCGGCGCATGAATTCCGCCTGGTTCACCCGGCTCGCCCGCGCCGCGCCGATGTCGATGCCGTTGGACGGCCAGCCGATCTCGCCGATCACCACATGCTTGCCCGGAAACGCGGCCTGCACCTCGTGCAGCTTCTCCATGGTGAACTTCAGCGCGTCGCTGACCGGCAGCCCCTCCCAGTAGGGCAGCAGATGGATGGTGATGTAGTCCACCGCGTTCCCAAGCGCGGGATGGGCCAGCCAGACATGCCAGGGCTCGGCGGTGGAAACCGGCACATGCACCGCGGCCTTCACCTGCCGGATGTCGGCGATGAGCTGGCCGGGGGTGAGGTCCTTGCGCAGCAGCACCTCGTTGCCCACCAGCACGTGGTTCACGTTCGGGCTGCGGTTCGCAACCGCGATCAGCCGTTTCAGTTCGGCCGCGTTCGCCTTCGGGTGCGTGTCCAGCCAGCCGCCGAGCGTGATCTTGAGCGGCAGGCCGGCGGCGAGCTTCGGAATGTCGCCAAGCACGCCCTGCACGGTGTAGGTGCGGATCTGGTGCGTCATCCCCGCGGCCAGCTTCAGGTCCGCCCGGATCTGGGCGGGGGTGGGATAGTCGTTCGCCTGCGGGCTCTGCCCGGCCCGGAAGGGCGAGAAGGCAAGCCCGCCGATAGTGCCATGATAGCCGGCCATCGGCACCGGCCGGTTCAGCACGGCCCATATGGCGAGGCAGCCGAACGCGGCGCCGAACACCGCGAACAATGTGGTTGAATGAAAGAAACGACTGATCTTGCTGCTTTCTATTCGACCGAGCGGATCGGTCGCGGCGCCGGTGGCACTGCTCATGGTCGCATCCTGTGTGGCGGCGGAAGATCCGCACGCTGCAACCGCCAGTAACTGCTGCACTGCGGCGCGGCCTCGGCCTCATTGTGGCAGAACCAAGGCATTCACGCCGGATGCTCCGCCAGGATCGCAAGGCAGCATCGCAGATGGCGCGGCAGGCCGGCGCCGTTATGGTGGGGCCGGATCAGGCGGGAGGTGCAGGGCGATGGCGGTGCTGGTGGAATGCGGCGTGATCGCGCTGCTGATTCTTCTGAACGCGCTGTTCGCGATGGGCGAACTCGCGCTGATCTCCGCCCGTGGCGCCCGGCTCGCGGTGCTGGAGCGCAAGGGCGTGGCGGGTGCCGCCCTGGCGCGGCAGCTGGCGGCGGACCCGCAGCGCTTCCTGCCCACGGTGCAGGTCGGCATCACGCTGGTCGGCATCCTCACCGGCGTGTTCAGCGGCGCGCGGCTGGCGGACCGCGTGGCCTCCTGGCTCGCGCTCGTGCCGCTGCTCGCGCCCGTCTCCGGCACGCTCGCCTTCCTGCTCACGGTGCTCGTCATCACCTATCTCACGCTGGTGCTGGGCGAACTGGTGCCGAAGCAGCTCGCGCTGCGCCGCCCCGAGGCAATCGCCACGCGGGTGGCCCGGCCGCTCGCCATCGTCGCCCGGATCGGCAGCCCGGCCATCTGGCTGCTCGGCCGCTCGACCGAACTCGTGCTGCGGCTGATGGGCTCCGCCCGCTTCGTCCGCCAGACGGTGACGGAGGAGGAGCTGAAGGCGCTGCTGATCGAGGGCGCGCAGACCGGCGTGCTGGAAACCGAGGAGCGGGAGATGATCGAGCGGGTGTTGCGGCTGGCCGACAAGCCGGTGCGCGCGATCATGACGCCGCGCACGGAGCTGGTCTGGATCGACCGCACGGACCCGAAGCGGGAGATCATCGCCGTGCTGAAATCCGCCCCGCATTCCCGCTTCGTGGTGTGCGAGGGATCGGTGGACAACGTGGTGGGCGTAGTGCAGGCGAAGGACATCCTCGATCGCATCCTCGACGGCGGCGAACTCTCCCTCGCCGCGGCGCTCCGCCAGCCGATGATCGTGCCGGATGCGGTCTCCGCGCTCGATGCGCTGGAGCGGTTGAAGGCGGACCCGCTGGGCATGGCCCTGGTGATGGACGAGTACGGCAGCTTCGAGGGCGTGGTGACGGCCGCCGACATCCTCGAAGCGATCGTGGGAGATCCGGCGGACGCGGCGCCCGAAGCCGGCCCCGGCCTCACGCCCGACGCCCGCGGGGCGCTGCTGCTGGACGGGCTGATGCCGGCGGACGAGCTGAAGGCGCGGCTGAAGCTGCCGGACCTGCCCGCCGAAGGCAGCTACCACACCGCCGGCGGCCTGCTGCTTGCCCTGCTGCGGCGGGTGCCCCGCGCGGGTGACACCATCGTGTTCGCGGGATGGCGGCTGGAGGTGGCTGCGATGGACGGGCGGCGCGTAGACAAGGTCCGCGCCAGCCGCGAGCCCGCGGCGGAGGCTTAGGCTTTTTGCGTTCACGAACGGGAGATGACGGAGCATGGCGGCACGCATCGAGGACTACGCGCTGGTAGGAGACGGCGAGACGGCGGCGCTGATCGCGCGCGACGGCTCGGTCGATTTCCTGTGCTGGCCGCGCTTCGACAGCGACCCGTGCTTCACTGCCCTGCTGGGGGATGAACGCCACGGCCATTGGCGCATCGCCCCGGCCGGCCCCGTCACCGGCACCACGCGCCGCTACCGCGGCGACACGCTGATCCTGGAAACGACGTTCGAAACGGATGCCGGCACGGTGCGGCTGATCGATTTCATGCCCCAGCGGCAGGGGGCGTCGATGCTCATCCGCATCGTCGAAGGCGTGCGGGGCGAGGTGCCGATGCACCTCGCCCTGCGCCTGCGCTTCGAATACGGCTCCATGCCGCCCTGGTCGCAGCCGCATGGCAACGGGCTGCTCGCGGAGGTGGGGCCGGACCTCGTGGTACTCCATGCCCCGCTGAAGGTTCGGCCCGGCCGGGCCGAGGCGTCGGCGTCGTTCACGGTGAAGGCGGGCGAGCGCATCCCCTTCGTGCTCGCCTATGGCGATTCGTCGCTGCCCGCGCCGGAACAGCCGGATGTGGAGCAGGCGCTTTCGCAGACGCAGGCATTCTGGGAAGACTGGATCAGTCGGTTCGACAAGCCATGCGACTGGCCCGCCCAGGTGCGGCGCTCGCTGATCACGCTGAAGGCGCTCATCCATCAGCGCACCGGCGGGCTGGTCGCCGCGGCGACGACCTCGCTGCCGGAGATGCCCGGCGGATCGATGAACTGGGACTATCGCTTCTGCTGGCTGCGGGACGCGACCTTCACGCTCACCGCGCTGCTCAACGCCGGCTATCACGAGGAAGCGACGGCCTGGCGGGACTGGATTCTGCGCGCGGTCGCCGGCTCTCCGGAGCAGATGCGCATCGTCTATCGCGTCGATGGCGCGCGGAGGCTGGACGAATGGGAGGCGGACTGGCTGCCGGGCTACGAGGGCGCGCGGCCGGTGCGGGTCGGCAACGCCGCCTCGGTGCAGACGCAGCTCGATGTGTACGGGGAATTGCTGGAGGCGATGCATGTCGCCTCCGCGGCCGGCATCCCGCGCGAGCGGCGCGGGATCGAGGTGGAGACGGCGCTGGTGCACTACCTCGAATCGATCTGGGACAAGCCGGGGTCGGATATCTGGGAAACCCGCGGCGATCCGCAGCGCTACACCTATTCGCAGGTGATGGCCTGGGTCGGGATCGACCGCTACCTGAAGGGCGCGCGGACCCACAAGGCGGCCGGCCCGGAACGGGTGAAGCGGCTCACCGCGCTGCGGCAGCAGATCCATGATGACGTATGCGCCCAGGGCTTCCACACCGGCCGCGGCCATTTCGTGCGGGCGTTCGGCAGCGAGGAGATCGACGCCTCGCTGCTGCTGCTGCCGATCGTGCATTTCCTGCCGGCGGACGATCCGCGCATCACCGGCACCGTCGCCGCGGTCGAGCGGGAGCTGATGGACGGCGGGCTGGTACGGCGGCTGAAGGCGCGTGGCGGGGAACCCCAGGAAGGCGCCTTCCTGGCCTGCAGTTGCTGGCTCGCCGACTGCATGAAGCTGCAGGGGCGCGATGCGGATGCGCGGACGATGCTGGAGCGCGTGCTGGCGCTGTCCAACGATGTCGGGTTGCTCAGCGAGGAATATCACGTGCCCAGCCGGCGGATGATGGGCAACATCCCGCAGGCGCTCACGCACCTGGGCGTGGTCAACACCGCCCTGTTCCTGTCGGGGCCCGTGCAGGAACGCAAATAGCGGGAGGCCAGAAGCGGGCGGGGGCCCTGGAGGTCCGGGCGTCCTCCGATACCGGGCGTATTCATAATATAATCAATGGCTTATAAGGTCATAACGAGTCAGACCCACAACCCCACCCCCGTTATCGGGCCGGACAGCGGCGGACGGATGCGGATTGCGCATGGCGGGTATGCCCGGGTTCGGCCGCATACACCACTACCCTCAGGCAACGAAGCACGGACAGTCACGGCGAGTCCGTGCAACAAGGGCGCGACATAGAAATGGAGTCACCCGTCATGGAACACAACGAGCTAGAAGC
>DATKQI010000362.1:0-54278 GCA_035532755.1 Acetobacteraceae bacterium | reverse complement strand
GGCCAGGATGTGCGCGAGCAATGCGGTGGTGGTCGATTTGCCGTTGGTGCCGGTGATGCCGGCGAACCGCGCGGCGGAGCCGGCGGCGCGCACCGCGCGGTACAGCAGGTCGGCATCCGACAGGATCGGGATGCCCTGTGCGGCGGCGCGCGCCGCGGCCGGGTGCGGCGCGGGCAGGGTGTGCGGGATGCCCGGCGAGAGCACCAGCGCATCCGCGTGGAAATCGCCGACCTCCGGATCGGCGAGCGCGATGCCCTGGCGCGCGGCCTCGGCGCGGGCGGCAGGCGTGTCGTCCCACGCGATGACGTCCGCGCCCATGGCGGCCAGCGCGGTGGCGGCCGGCAGCCCGTTGCGGCCGAGGCCGAGAACGAAGAACCGCGATCCGGCGAGGATTTTCGGAAAGCCGCTCATCGGATCTTCAGGGTGGCGAGCCCCGCCAGCGCGAGGATCATGGAGATGATCCAGAAGCGGATGACGATGGTGGCCTCGGCCCAGCCCTTCTTCTCGAAATGATGGTGCAGCGGCGCCATCAGGAACACCCGCCGCCCGGTGCGCTTGTACCAGAACACCTGGACGATGACGGAGACGGTCTCCACCACGAACAGCCCGCCCACGATCGCGAGCACGATCTCGTGCTTGGTGGCGACCGCGACGGCGCCGAGCGCGCCGCCCAGCGCAAGACTGCCGGTGTCGCCCATGAACACCGCCGCCGGCGGTGCATTGTACCACAGGAACCCGAGTCCCGCGCCGATCAGCGCCGAGCAGAACACCGCAAGCTCGCCCACGCCGGGGATGAAGTGAAGCTGCAGGTAGTCGGCGAAGATGCGGTTGCCGACGAGGTAGGCGATCAGGGAGAACACGCCGGCCGCGATGATGGTCGGCACGATCGCGAGCCCGTCCAGCCCGTCAGTGAGGTTCACCGCGTTGGATGCGCCCATCATCACGAACATCCCGAAGATCGGGAAGAAGATGCCAAGCGGGATCAGCACCTCCTTGAACACCGGCACCGCGACCCCGGACCCGAGCGCGCCGGGGATCAGCCGGCTGATCCATGCCGCGGCCAACAGCCCGATCGCCGCCTGCCCGACCAGCTTCACCCGCCCCGGCAGCCCCCGCGTGTTGCGCCGGGTGAGCTTCAGCCAGTCGTCCGCGAAGCCGAGCGCGCCGTAGCCCAGCGTGACGAACAGCACCGGCCACACATAGGGGTTCCGCAGATCGACCCAGAGCAGCGTGGAGACCGTGAGCGCGATCAGGATCAGCACGCCGCCCATCGTCGGCGTGCCCTTCTTCTCGATCAGGTGGCGTTCCGGCCCGTCGGTGCGGATCGGCTGGCCCTGGCGCTGCACCGAGCGCAGCCAGCGGATCAGCCGCGGCCCCAGCAGGAAGCTGACGACGAGCCCGGTGAGGCAGGCCGCGCCCGAGCGGAAGCTGAGATAGCGCACGAGGTTGAACAGGTGCACATGGGAGGCGAGCGGGGTGAGCAGGTTGTAGAGCATCAGCCCCGGCCCTGGATGAGCGCATCGACGACCGCGCGCATGCGCATCCCGAGGCTGCCCTTGACCAGCACCGCATCGCCCGCGCGCAGCGCATCGGCGACGACGGGGGCGAGGGCGGCCGAATTCTCCGCATGCGCACCCCGGATGGCGGCCGGTGCGGCATCGAACACCAGCCGCATCAGCGGGCCGCAGGTGAACAGCAGGTCGGCGGTCTCGGCGACCGCATCGGCCAACCCCTCATGCTCGGCCGGGCCGTCCTCGCCCAGCTCCAGCATGTCGCCCAGCACGACGACACGGCGGGTGGCCGGCTGCAGCTTCAGCACGGCCAGCGCCGCGCGCACCGCGACGGCGGAGGCGTTGTAGCTTTCGTCCAGCAGCAGCACCTCGCCATCGGGCCGCGCAATGCGGCGGCGCGCGCCGCGGCCGGCGAGCGGGGCGAAACCATCGAGCGCGGCGGCCGCCGCGGCAGGCGGCAGGCCGAGGGCAGTGGCGGCGGCCAGTGCGGCAAGCGCGTTCATCGCCATGTGCGCACCGGGCGCGGCGAGGCGCAGGCTGACCACATCCCCCGACAGCCGCGCCATCACCGACACGCTGTCGGCATCGCTCTCGGCTTCCAGCAGCCGCGCCTCGGCCAGCAGGGCCGTGCCGAAGGTCAGGGTCTTCGCCCCCCGCGCGCGGGGGGCGAGGCGGGCCAGCAGCGGCGTGTCGCGTGGCAGGATGGCTGTGCCGCCGGGCTCCAGCCCTTCCAGCAGCGCGGCCTTCTCGTCCGCGATCGCCTCGATCGAGCCGAAATGGCCGACATGGGCCTTCTCGATCGCGGTGATCAGCGCGACATGCGGCCGGGCGAGGCGGGCGAGCGGGGCGATCTCCCCCGGATGGTTGGTGCCGATCTCGGCCACGCAGAACGCGGCCTCCGGCGGCAGCCGGGCGAGGGTGAGCGGCAGGCCCCACTGGTTGTTGTAGGAGGCTTCGGCCGCATGGGTGGGGCCGGCCGTGGAGAGAATGCGGCGCAGCATCTCCTTCGTCGTGGTCTTGCCCACGCTGCCGGTGATGGCGGCCATCCGGCCGGTGAAGCGGGCGCGGGCGAACTCGCCCAGGCGGTGCAGGGCGGCGAGCGTGTCGTCCACGCGCAGCAGCTTCGCCCCCGGCGGCAGGCCGGCGATGTCGTGATGCACCAGCGCGCCGGCCGCGCCCCTGGCCAGCGCGTCGGCGACGAAATCATGCCCGTCGCGCGATTCTCCGGCGAGTGCGACGAACAGGTCGCCGGGGCGGAGGGTGCGCGTGTCGATGGAGACGCCGGTGGCGTCGAACGGAACGGCCATCGCCCCGCCGGTGGCGATGGCGAGATGCTGTGCGGTCCAGAGCGGGGCGGTCCAGAGCGGGGTCATGCGGTACCTGTCAGGCGGCGGACCACCGTCACGTCATCGAAGGGAAGGGTGATGGTGCCGACCGTCTGGCCCTGCTCGTGGCCCTTGCCGGCCACCGCGAGCACATCGCCCGGGCCGAGCGCGTTCAGCCCGGCCTCGATCGCCGCCGCGCGGTCGCCGATCTCGGCCGCGCCGGGGCAGGCGGCGAGAACGGCGGCGCGGATCGCGGCGGGGTCCTCGGTGCGGGGGTTGTCGTCGGTGACGATGATGCGGTCGGCGTGGCGGGCGGCGGCCGCGCCCATCAGCGGGCGCTTGCCGCGGTCCCGGTCGCCGCCGGCGCCGAACACCACGTGCAGCAGGCCCTTCGTGTGCGGGCGCAGCGCGGTCAGCAGCCGCTCCAGCGCGTCGGGCGTGTGGGCGTAATCGACATAGACGGTCGCGCCGTTCGCCAGCACGGCGGCGCGTTCCATCCGGCCGCGCACGCCGGCAAGCCGCGGCAGCCGGTCGAGCGCCTGCGCATCGCCCAGGGCGTGGGCGAGGGCGGCGGCGAGCAATGCGTTGTCGGCCTGGAACCGGCCGGGCAGGGGCAGGTGCACCGTGTGCGATGCGCCGTCCATCCGCAGATCGAGATCCTGGCCGTCGGGGCTGGGCGTGGCGCGCAGCAGGGCGATGGCGGTGCCGCCCTCGCCGACGAAGCCAAGCCGCAGGCGGCGTTCGGCGGCGATCGCGGCAAGGGCGGTGCTCGTCTCGGGGTCGAGCGCGGTGGTGGCGAAGGCCGGCGCCCCGGCCGGCAGCAGCTCGGCGAACAGCCGCAGCTTGGCCGCGCGATAGGCGGGCAGGCTGCCGTGATAGTCGAGATGGTCGCGGGTGAGGTTGGTGAAGGCGCCGGCCTCCAGCCGCACGCCGTCGAGCCGGAACTGGTCGAGCCCGTGGGATGACGCCTCGATCGCGGCACGGGCGATGCCGGCGCGGGCAAGCCGGGCGAGGGTGTCGGCCAGCGCAACGGGGTCGGGCGTGGTGAGGCCGGGGCCGGGCTCCATCCCTGGCGCGATCAGGCCGAGCGTGCCGAGGCTCGCGGCCTGGTGGCCGGCCTGCGCCCAGATCTGGCGCAGGAATTCCGCCGTGCTGGTCTTGCCGTTGGTGCCGGTGACGGCGACCACGTGCTCCGGCTGGGCGCCGGCGAAAGCCGCGGCGAGCTGGGCGAGGCGCAGCCGCGGCGCCGGGTCCTCGATCAATGCACGCGGCGGCACGCCGGGCGGCCAGGGCGTGCCGGGCGGGGCCAGCACCACCGCCGCGCCGCGCGCTACCGCGTCGGCGATGAAGCTGCGGCCGTCGGCGCGCGCGCCCTCGATGGCGGCGAACAGGAAGCCGGGCTGCACCTTCCGGCTGTCGGCGGTCAGCCCGGTGATGGCGAGCCCCGCGACCGCGCGCCAGGGCGCGCGGTCGGCGAGCCCGGCAAGGGCGGGGGTGCTGCGCATCATCTCACCGAGCCGCACCACTGCCCGCTTCGTTGCCCGCTTTTTTCACCACATAGCGCAGGGCGGTCTCGTGCCGCAGGGACGGCGGCAGCACGCTGCGGCGGGGCAGGATGGGGGCGATCGGCACCGCCATCGCCGGCTGCCGGTGGGCGATCCGCCGCGCCTCCCGCCGTGGCGGCACACCGACCAGGGAATCGGTCGCGTCCTTCCCCGGATTGCCGGGGCCGAGCTTCACCGCGCCGGGCGGGGCGGCCGGCTGCATCGGCAGCGCGAGCGAGGCCTGGATGGTGGCCGCATCCTGGGTTTCAGGCATCACCCCCAGCATCGGGCCGATCCGCGCGATCACCTGCCCCACCGCCGGCCCCGCCACCTCCCCGCCGGTCGAGTAGCCGCCGGTGGAGGCGTTGCCGATCGGCGCGTCGATCATGATGTACACGACGTAGCGCGGCGCGTTGATCGGGAAGGCGGAGATGAACGAGGCGAGGTTGCTGTGCAGCCGGTAGCCGCCGCTCGCCGCGATCTTTTGCGAGGTTCCGGTCTTGCCGCCGACGAAGTAGCCGGGCACGCGCGCCCCGATGCCGGTGCCCGCCAGCACCACATCGCGCATCAGCCGGCGCATGGTGTCCGATGTCTGCCGGCGCATCACCCGCACGCCCCGGCGCGGCGGGCTGCCGGGGCGGCGGGCCAGCAGCGTCGGCCGGTAGAGGATGCCGCCATCGACGAGCGCGACCATGGTGGTGACCAGGTGCAGCGGCGTGACCGCGATGCCGTTGCCGAAGGCGACCGTCATCGTGGTGGCCTTGCCCCAGCTGTTGCGCGGCTGCACCTGCGGCATCGCCGCCTCCGGCAGCTCGATCCCCTCCCGGGTGAACAGGCCCATCCTGCGCAGCCACGCCCGCTGCCGGCGCGCGCCCGCCAGCAGCGCGATGCGGGCGGCGCCGATGTTGGAGGACATCGAGAGGATTTCAGGCACATACAGCCAGCGGCGCACCGGCTCGAAATCGGTGATGGCGAAGCGGCCGATGGAGATGGGGTGGGAGGTGTTGAACTGGTCCCACACGTTGATGACGCGGTCGTTCAGCGCCATGCCCATCGTCTGCAGCTTGAACACGCTGCCCGGCTCATAGGTGCCGGTGGCGCAGCGGTTGAACCGCGCCGCGGCGGGCGCCGAGCCGAGATTGTTCGCATCGAAATCGGGAATGCTGACCATGCCCAGCACGCGGGCATTGCGCGCATCCATCACGATGCCGCAGCCGCCCACCGCGTGGAAGGATTTCACCGTGCCGGCCACCGCATCGCGCAGGATCGCCTGCACCCGCACGTCGATCGACAGGCGCAGCGGCTTGGGATCGGTGGCGAGGCGGTGGTTGAAGAATTTCTCGACGCCGGCAATGCCCTGCTGATCCACATTCACCCCGCCCAGCACCTGGGCCGCGACCCGGCCGAGCGGGTAGCGGCGGCGCTGGGTCTGCTGGAAGTAGAGCCCGGGGATGCCGAGGTCGTTGATCGCCAGTTCCTGGCGCGGGGTGATCTGCCGGTCGATATAGACGAAGGCCGCGCCGGAGGCGAGGCGGCGGCGGATCAGCGCCTCGTCGATGCCCGGCAGCGCCTGCTTGAGCTGCTGGGCCACCTTGTTCGTGTCGATCATCTGCCGCGGATCGGCATACAGCGTGGCGGCGGGGAGGGAGACGGCCATGATCTGGCCGTTGCGGTCGGTGATCATCGCCCGGTCCGGCGGCGGCAGGCTCACCGTGCTCGGCACCCGGCTCTCCACCACGGCCGGCTTCGGCAGCATCGGATCGATCGTGGTGGCGATGGCGAGCTTCACCGCCACCGCGCCGAACAGCGCCACGAAGAAGACCGCGGAGAAGCCGATGCGGCTGCGCATGCGGGTGAGCGCGGCGCGGCGGGCGAGGTCGGGCGCGGTGACGCGCACCGTCTCCATGCGCGGCACCGCGCCCGCGCGCGGCGTGCCGGACGGGTTGGCCGGGCTGCGCGACCACGGGCGGGTCGGCGCGGCGTGCGGGGGCGGGGCGTCGCTCATCGCCCGGTGACCTGGCTGAAGGGCACCGGCGGAGCGAGGTTGGCACTCGCCATTCCCAAGGAGGAACCGGATGAGGAACCGAACGGCGGGGCGATGGCCGGCGCCGGTCCAGCCACGGTGGAGCGCGGTTCGGACGCTGCTACGGACAGCACGCGCGCGCCGATCGGCGCACGCGCGGCGGGCATCCGGTACGGCGCCGGCGCCGGCATCGGCCGGGGCAGCGCCGCCTGGCGGAGGGCAGGTGCGGGCCGTGGCGCCGGCGGTGCGAACGACGGCGCCACCGGAGCAACTGCGAGCCGAACCGGCGGTGGGGCTGCTGGCGCGGCCGGCGGGGGCGGCGGCAGCGGCGCGTCCGTCACCAGGGTGGCGTCTGCCGGTGCCGCGGTCGCCAGGGCGGCGGGATCGGCCCCGGCCGGGATGGCGGCGGTGGCGGAGGCGAGCGTCGGCGCCGGCCCGGATGCGGTGGCCATCGGCATGTCCGGGGGAAGGCCGGGTGCCGGCATCGCGGAGGCAGGCGGCGGCGTGCCGGGCGCGGGCAGCCGGTCGGCCAGTTGCCGCAGCGTGAGCAGTTGGGCCGGGCCCATCGGCTTCAGCGTGAGATACTGCGTGGCCAGGCTCTGCAGCCGCTGCGGGTCGTTCAGCAGTGCCCATTCGGCGTGCAGGAAGCGGGTGCGCTCGCGCGCCGCGTCGGCGGCGTGCACGGTGCGGGTGATCCGCGCATCCAGCACCAGCGCGTTCTGCTTCACCTGGTACAGATACAGGCCCGAGGCGGCCGCCAGCAGCGCGGTGATGCAGGTGAACGGGCGGATCATGCGGCCGCTCCCTCGGCGGGGAAACGCGAGAGCGCGCGCAGCCGCGCGCTGCGGGCACGCGGGTTGGCGGCGCATTCGGCATCCGTCGGGCGCAGCGGCTTGCCGGTGAGCAGCCCGAACGCCGGCGCCGGCCGTGCCGTGAGGCCGCCCGGATCGTGCCGGGAGGGCGCGGGCTGCCGGCCGGCGGCCTCCGCCATGAAATGCTTGACCAGACGGTCTTCGAGCGAATGGAACGACACCACCACCAGCCGCCCGCCGGGGGCGAGCAGCGATGCGGCCTGAACCAGCCCGGCCTCGATCTCCGCCAGCTCCTCGTTCACCCGGATGCGCAGCGCCTGGAAGCTGCGGGTGGCGGGGTCGATGCCCGAGCGGTCGGGCGGCACCACGGCGCGGATGATGGCGGCGAGCCGGGCGGTGGTCGCGATCGGTCCGGCGGCGCGCGCGGCGACGATGGCGCGCGCGATCCGGCGGGAAAGACGCTCCTCCCCGAATTCATGGAGCACATCGGCGAGTTCGCGTTCGCCCAGCCGGTTGACCAGATCGGCCGCGGTGGGGCCGGCATGGCCCATGCGCATGTCGAGCGGACCGTCGGTGCGGAAGCTGAAGCCGCGCGCCGGATCGTCGATCTGGAAGGACGACACGCCGAGATCGAGCACCACGCCGTCGAGTGCCGCCACCCCGTGCGCGGCGAGCAGCGCGAGCATCTCGCCGAACCGCCCCTCGATCAGGTGCAGCCGGCCCGGATGGCGGGCGGCCAGCGCCGCGCCGCGGGCGATGGCGGCCGGATCGCGGTCGATCGCCCACAGTGTGCAGGGTGCGCTGTCCAGGATGGCCGCGGCATAGCCGCCGCCGCCGAAGGTGCCGTCGAGATACACACCGCCCGCGCGCGGAGCGAGCTGCTCCAGCACCTCGGAGAGCATGACGGGGATGTGGCCGGTCATGCAGCGCCTCCCGTGGCGGCGGGAAGCGTCAGCCCGCGCGAACGCGCGCGCTCGCGCGCCTCCGCCCGGCGGCGCTCGGCGGCGGCTGGTTCCCAGATCTGGAAGGTGCGGCCGAGGCCCATGAAGACCACGGCCTCGGTCAGTCCGGCATGCAGCACCAGCGGCTCGGGCAGAACGATGCGGCCCTCCTTGTCCGATTCGACGGGGAAGGCGTCCGCATACAGCGCCGCGGCCAGATCGTCATGGGCCTCGCTGAACAGGTCGAGCCGGTCGAGCGGGGTGGCGAGCGTGCCGAACACCGTGGCGGGCCACGCCTCGATGCAAGGGTGCTTGTGGGAAGGGCGCAGGATCAGGCCGGATTCCTGCACCTTGAGCGCGGTGCGGAAGGGCGCGGGAACAGAGACGCGGCCCTTGGCGTCCAACCGGTTCTGGTGGGTGCCGAGGAAATGGGTCATCCGGCCGGGTCCGAGCCCCTTCTTGGTTGCGCCTGCCTGCCGCCGCGCCGTTGATCCTGTCTGCCGACGGGGCGCGGTACGCCGCCGTCCTTGGGATGTCATGGGATATCATGGGCAAATATGGGCGTCAAAGGGAATTGGCAGGTCGAACCGGTAACGACCTGGATTTTCTGTGGATTCGTCAAAGGTTTACGGATGCAGTGAAGCTTTGACGGGCGGTTCTCTGCCTGCCCGCAAGTATTCGTGGTTTGTTCTTGTGGACAACGCCTGAATCACGAGGAGGATTCGGGGACGAAAAGAAGTGCCAGACGGCCTGTAAGCCGGGTTCTGTCCGCGCCGGTCGTCTGGCGCGGGACGGCCATTCCTCTGCGACGCGCCTCGCGGCGCGCCTGGCGCGACCTACCCGGGCGACAGGGCGGGAATGCCCTTGCGTCACACCCCTTCCGGGATGCCGCCGGCCGCCCCTATTCGGTCTTGCTCCCGGTGGGGTTTACCCTGCCGCCCCCGTTGCCGGGGGCGCGGTGCGCTCTTGCCGCACCGTTTCACCCTTGCCCGCAGGCACCCTGGCGAACCAGAAGGCGTGCGGGCGGTCTGTTCTCTGTGGCACTGTCCCTGGGGTCGCCCCCGCCGGCCGTTAGCCGGCACCGCATTCCCGTGGAGCCCGGACTTTCCTCCATCGCGGCCCGCCTGCGCGGAACCCCGACAGCGGCCGTCCGGCCGTCTGGCGGCCCCGATGTGCCGCGGCGCGGCCGGCGCGTCAATGGCCGATCAGGTGCTGCCGCGCACGACGAGTTCGAAGCCCACATCCACGGCCGCACCCGGCACTGCTTCCCCGGCCAGCCGCCGCGTCAGCATCTCCCCCGCGCGCCGCCCCATCTCGTGCGCGTGGATGCGCAGCGTGGTGAGCGGGGGGGAGAGCGCCCGCCCGATCTCCAGATCCCCCAGCCCCGCGATGGCGATCTGCCGCGGCACCGACAGCCCGCGCGCCGCCGCCTCCAGCAGCCCCCCCGCGGCGAGCACGTCGGAGGCGAAGAACACCGCATCCAGCCGGTGCGGGCGGTCGAGCAGGGCGGCGAGCCCGGCGCGCCCGGCCTCGATCGACAGATCGCCGCTCCGGTCGAGCCGGGTCAGCGTCGCGCCATGGACCGGGGCGATCACGCGGCGCAGGCCGGCGAAGCGCGCGGCGGCGCGTTCGTCCACACCACCCACGAAGGCGATCTGGCGATAGTGCCGCACCAGCAGGTGATGGCCCATCGCGGCTCCCGCGGCCTCGTTGCTGAAGCCGACCATCAGGTCGATCGGGTCGTCCGCGAGGTCCCATGTCTCCACCACCGGCACGCCGCTGGCCCGCAGCATCCGGCGCAGGGCGGGGTCGCGGATCAGGCCCACCGCCACGATCGCCTCCGCCCGCCGGCCGAGCATCGCGCGCAGCAAGGCCGCCTCCCGGTCGGCCGAATAGCCGTAGTCGCCCAGCAGGGTCTGCAAGCCGGTGTCGGCCAGCGCGTCCGACAGGCCGGCCACGGTTTCGCTGAACACGGAATTGGCGATGGTGGGCACCAGCACGCCGACGATGCCGCTGCGCCGGCTGGCCAGCGCGGAGGCGGCGAGATCGGGGATGTAGCCCAGCGCCTCGATCGCGGCATGCACCCGCGCCCGCGTTCCCGCCGCCACCTGCGCGGGCTGGTGCAGCACGCGCGAGACGGTGATGGCCGAGATGCCGGCCTTCGCCGCGACATCCTGGATGCGTACCGGGCCGGGCTTTCTGCTGGTGTCCATGGGTTCCGATCCGACTCTTCGATTCCATGATTGCGCGAAAGCGGCGGCAGCGGTAGCCTGCGAATGGTAGCGCTAACAGTTAGCGCTACCATGACCCGCCGCAGAGCGGGATGGAACGATGTGAAGGAGGGCGCCCATGGCGATCACGCAACCCCCGATTTCCGCGACCGACGTCGCGTTCTACCGAACGCAGGGCTACCTCGTGGTGCCGGATGTGATGGATGCGGACCTGCTCTCCCGCGCCCGGGCGGCGCTGGCGGAGATGCTGGAAGGCGCGCGCGGGCTGGAGGCGCACACCGCGGTGTACGATCTCGAACCCTCGCACCGGCCCGATGCGCCGCGGGTGCGCCGGATCAAGACGCCGCATCTGCACCACCCGCTGTTTCGGGAGATCGCGCACGCCCCACGGCTGCTCGCGGTGCTGCACGCCCTGCTGGGGCCGGCGGTGCGGCTGCACGGATCGAAGATCAACATGAAGGCGCCGCACTACGGCTCCCCGGTGGAATGGCACCAGGATTGGGCGTTCTACCCGCACACGAACGACGATGTGCTGGCCGTCGGCGTGATGCTGGACGATGCGACCGAGCAGAACGGCCCGCTGATGATCGTGCCGGACACCCATCGCGGCCCGGTGTTCGATCACCACGCGAACGGCGCCTTCTGCGGCGCGATGGACCCCGAGGCATGCGGGCTCGATTTCGCCGGCGTGGTGAGGCTGACCGGGCGGGCGGGGTCGATGAGCTTCCATCACGCCCGCGCCGTCCACGGTTCGGCGCAGAACCGCTCCGACCTGCCGCGCTCGCTGCTGCTGTACGAGTTCACCGCGGCCGATGCGTGGCCGTTGATGGGCGTGAAGGATCTGGCGGAGTTCGATTCCCGGATCGTTTCCGGATCTCCGACCATCGCGCCGCGGCTTGCCGATGTGCCGGTGCGGATGCCGCTGCCGCCGGCCCGGCACCAGGGCTCGATCTACGAGAACCAGAACGCCGCCGCGCGCCGGTATTTCGAACTCGCGAAATAGCCGCGCGGAGCAGCACGCACCCGCCCGCCATGGCGCTGTTGCGGGCGGTTGCCGGGCGGGGCATCATCCCGCCCGGCAGCGGGGGAGCGTGCGATGAACCGGGCGTTTGATCCCGGCCGTGGCGAACGGCCGGCGTACCGGCTCAGCAAGGTGCTGGGCGTGCTCGCCATCGTCGCCTCGGGCGTGGCGGGGGAGTTCGGGGCGGGGATCAACTTCGTCGCGGTGCAGAGCCTCGGCGTGTATCCGGCGGTGCGCGATCTCGTGCCGCTCGCCATGCTCGTCACCGGCCTCGTGGTGGCCAGCAAGACATTGCTGTACGCGCGGTTCTCGGCCGCCATGCCCCGCGCCGGCTCCGCCTATGTCTGGATCGCGCGCGGGCTGAACCTGCCGGCGGGGTTCATCGCGAGCTTCCTGTGGTGGATCAGCGTGACCGCGGCGATGGGCTTCATCGCCTTCGCCTTCTCGACCTTCCTGGGCCAGGCGTTCATCGCGATCGGGCTGCCGGGGCATGTGCTGATGACGCCGGCGGGCCGGCTGGTGATCGGGCTTGGCGCGATCTGGGGGATCTTCGCGATCCATGCGAGCGGCGTGCGCCATTATGGCCGGTTCGTCACGGTGCTGCTCGGCGTGATCGTGCTGACCGCGGCGGTGATCGCGGGTTTCGGCTTCGCCACCCCGCCGGGGCGGTTCGTGAGCCTCGTCGGCAGCCGGCTGCATCTGGTGCTGGCGCCGCCGGCGCACCCGCAATCGGGCACGCTCGGCGCGTTCCTGTCGGTCTGCACGCTGTTCGTGTTCGCCTATGGCGGGATCAGCGCCGCGCCCGCGCTGGGCGGGGAGGCGCGCGATGCCGGGCACACCATGCCGCGCGGCATCGTGCTGGGCTGGCTGGTGGCGGTGGTGCTCTATACGGTGGTGACGGCGGCGCTGTTTCACGCGGCACCCTGGTGGGCGGTGCTGGGGCTGATCCGTTCCCACCACGCCGCCCTCGCCACCGCGCCGGGGCTGATCGGCATCGTCGCGCCGCGCTGGATCGGGGTGATCGTGGATTTCGCGGTGGCGCTGATCGTGGGCAAGACGCTGGCGCCGCAGATGATGATCACCTCCCGCATCCTGTTCGCCTGGGGCGAGGACCGGATGGTGCCGGCGCGGTTCGCCGAGACCTCCGGCCGCCGCGTGCCGGTCGCCGCGCTGGCGACGACGGCGGGGCTGGCCTCGTTGTTTCTCGTGCAGTCGGTCTTCGTCGGCTGGGCGCTCGGGGTGATCGTGCGTTCGCTCAGCCTGCTGATCGTGTGGCTGCTGGTCGCACTCGCCGCGCTCAACATCCGCTTCTCGGGACGGTTTCGCGGCACAGCCTGGACGGCGGGGCTGGCGCGCAGCCCATGGGTGCTGGCGGCGGCGGTGGTCTCGGTGCCGATCACGCTGGTGCTGATCGCGGCGGTTTCGGTGCTGCCGCATACCCCGCTCGCGTTCCAGCCGCTGTTCCAGAGCGCGGTCGCGGCGATCATCGCCGCGGGGCTGGTGCTATGGGCGCGGACGCGGGCGGCGACGCGGGGGGAGAGCCTGGCCGACATCGCACTGCGGGTGCCGGTGGAATGATCCCCGCTGCGGAAGGCCTCTGAGCCCATGGCCGGCAGCCAGGACATCGCCGAGGATCCGCGCAACGCCGACATCCTGGTGTGGCTGAACGGGCGGCTGGTGCCGCGCGCGGCGGCGGTGGTGTCAGTGTTCGATGCGGGCTTCATCGCCGGGGATGGGGTCTGGGAAGGGCTGCGGCTGCACCGCAGCCGGCTGCTGTTCCTGGAGGAGCATCTGGACCGGCTGTTCCAGGGCGCGCGGGCGATCTACCTCGATATCGGGCTGACGCGCGCGCAGATCGTCGCCGCGCTGACCGAGACGTGCCGGGCGAACGCGATGCACGACGGGGTGCATCTGCGCCTGATGGTCACCCGCGGGATGAAGAAGACGCCGAGCCAGGACCCGCGCCAGGGCATCGGCCCGGCGACCGTGGTGATCGTGGCCGAGCACAAGGTGCCGAACCCGGCGCTGGCGCGCGATGGGCTCGCGCTCGCCACCGCCGCGGTCCGCTGCACGCGGCCGGACCAGTTCGACATGCGGCTGAACTCCCACAGCCGCCTGCCGCTGATCACCGCGCTGATCCAGGCCTACCGCCTGGGCGCGGACGAGGCGCTGATGCTGGACGACGCGGGGTTCGTCGCAAGCTGCAACGCGACCAACTTTTTCTTCGTGCGCGGCGGCGTGGTGTGCACCTCCACCGGGCGCAGCTGCTTCAACGGCATCACGCGGGCCAAGATCATCGCGCTGTGCCAGGCGCACGGCGTGCCGGTCTCCTGCGCCGATTTCACGCTGCTCGATGTGTACAACGCCGAGGAGGCGTTCGTGACCGGCACCTTCGGCGGGGTGACGCCGGTGCGGACGATCGACGGGCGCGTGTTGCCGGCCCTGCCGGGCGCGTTGACAGTGCGGCTGGCGGAACTCTATGCCGGGCTGGTGACGGAGGCGACGGAGCCGTAGGTCCGTGTGCTATAAGAAATTAAAGATGAAACGTTTAGGGAGAATATCATGGGTTCAATGAGCATCTGGCACTGGATGATTATCATTTTTTTTGCTGTGATTTTTTTGGTCCCATCTTGTAAAATTGTCCAGAAGGCTGGCTACAATGGGTTGTTGGCGCTACTGGTGCTTATTCCAATAGTAAATATCACAATGTTTTGGGTATTTGCTTTTGCGAAGTGGCCAATAATTCGTCAGAAAAATTTGCCTACTCTATAGAGTGTTATCTGCCGAATTTGGTCCGTTCAGAGTAAAAATCACCCACACAACCGCGCCACCGCCAACAGTCGCAGCCGTGTGCCCGCATCCGCCTCGCCGGTGACCGCCTCCGGCCGCCAGTGGCGCTGGAAGGCGTGCAGCACGGCCGACAGGGCGGGATCGAACGCGCCCTCGGGCGCCACGTCGTAGCCGATCCGCACCAGCGCCGCGCGCACCTCGCGCAAGGCTTCCGCATCGCGCACCGCCTCGCCGGTGCCGGCATCGGGCACGCCTTCCGGTCACAGACCGACGCCGGAATAGGCCGTTGAGGACGGGTTAACACCTCTTCCGAAAGCAGGCGCCCAGCATCTGGCTCCGAGGTCAATCTACTCGAGTCCGCGCTGCCTGAGGTCAGCGCATCTTCCTGCCTCGTGTTCGACCATCATCCGTGTGAATTCGGGTTGTTTTGGCGGCGCCCGGGCGGTTCTTCACGTGATCGATGAAGGCTCGCAGCTTCGGCGTGAGTTGCCGGTGACCGGGATAGTAGAGAAACACCCCTGGCGCCATCGGCGCGAACGACTCCAGTACGCGTTCGAGTTTTCCCGCTTTCACCGCTCCGGCGGCGATCGGCCCAGGCACCTGCGCAAGACCCAGACCTTCGACGGCCGCGCCAAGAATGGTGGGAAAATCGTGGGCGATCAGCGGCCCCGAGAGGATCGCCTCGATCGGCCTGTTGCCGTTGACAAACGACCAAGGCCCGATCGACCCGTTCGAGCGGCGAATGCGCAGGCAGGCATGCTGGCGCAGATCGTCGATACGCTCGGGCCGTCCCCGCCTGCGCAGATACTCGGGGCTGCCCACGACCACGAAGGGGAACGGCGGCGTGAGCCGCACCGCGACCATGTCCGCGGCGATGAACTGGCCCAGCCGGACGCCGGCGTCAAATCCTTCGACCGCGATATCGACCAGCTCCTCGCTTGCGGCGATCTCCACCTCGACCTCGGGATAGGCTTGGCAGAAGGATGCGATCAGCGGCTCCAGCAGGATCGGCACCACGGCGCGCGGCACCGTGAGGCGCAACAGCCCGGCCGGCCGCCGTCCGAGTTCACGCGCGGCCTCGCTTGCGGCGGTGAGCTCCTCGAAGGCGGGCTTCGCGCGCGAAAGGAACCGTTCGCCGGCTTCGGTCAGGCCGACGCTCCGTGTGGTGCGTATGAAGAGCGCCGCGCCGACACGCGCTTCGAGTGCGCGTACCGCCTGGCTGATGGCCGATGGCGTTACCCCGAGTTCCGCGGCCGCTTTGCGAAAACTGCGGTGCTGGGCAACGCTCAGGAACGCCTCCACGCCGTCGAGCGCGCCTTGCCTGACTGTGAAGTTCTGCTTCATAACCTGTCAACATTATCGCGGATAGCCGCTCGCAGGAAGTGGTCCTATGTCTGGGAAAGGACCTGAAGCGAGGAAGAACGCTGCGATGACCGACATTCTTGATGGTGTGCGCGACCACTATCGCGCGACCGGCCTGAGCGAGCGGCTGAAGACGGTGCTCATGGCCCTCGGGCCGGAGGATCGGATTCTCATGCCCCAGCAGCTGGCCGCCCTCGACCAGTTTCACACACGCGGCCTCGCCGCGACCGCCGAACTTGCCAAGCTGGCCGGGATTGCCGCGGACATGTCGGTTCTGGATGTCGGCTCGGGCGTCGGCGGGCCGGCGCGCTTTCTGGCTGCGATCTGTGGCTGCCGGGTGACGGGCGTCGATCTCAGCGAGCCTTTCGTGGATGCCGCGCGCTATCTGACCGAGCGTACGGGACAGGGTGGGCAGGTGTCGTTCCAGGCCGCCAGCGCGCTGGAGCTTCCATTTGACGACGGGCGTTTCGACGTCGTGCTGCTGCAGCACGTGGCGATGAACATCTCCGACCGGGCGCGGCTCTACCGCGAGATCCGCCGCGTGTTGAAGTCAGGCGGCAGGTTTGCGGCCTTCGACGTCGTGTTGAACGGCGGCGAGCCGCACTATCCGCTCCCCTGGGCGCGAACGCCGGCAACGAGCTTTCTGTTGACCGCGGATGCGACGCGCGAGGCGATCGAACCGGCCGGGTTCCGCACGCTGGCGTGGCAGGACGACACGGAGGCCGCCAAGGCGTGGTTTGCCCAACTGCGCGAGTCCGGGCCGCCCCCTTCGCCAAATCTCGGCACGGTGATGGGGCCGGATATCGCGCAGCTTGCCGCCAACCTCGGGCGAAATCTCATGGAAGGCCGGCTCGGCGTCCTGACCGCGGTGTTCGAGGCCGCGTCAATCAACATCTGATCCGAGAAGCCGCATGGAGGACCGCTGATGACCGCCGCCGCTGTTTCTGCCGGTATCGTTGCGCCGCGCCCCGCCTGGCGCAGCCTGCTTTGGATCGCGCCGCTCACGCTGCTGTGGATACTGCTGATCTGCTGGCAACCGATCATCCCGGCCAGCGGTGTTCAGACCACGGCCCATCAGTTGATGGCCCATGGAGTTATCGCGGTCGGTTTGTGGCTCGGCCTCGAAAGCACCGAGCTGAAGCCGGACCAGCGCCGCATGACCTGGCTCGCGGTCATGGTCCCGTACACGCTTTGGTTCGCCCTCGCCTGGAGCGCGGCCATCAACGGTGTCTTCCACACGGGCGCCTCGCCATCGCCGATGTTGCCGCTGGCGATCTTCCTGCCGGCGATCATCGGCGCGCCGCTGCTGCTGCTGTCGAAGCGGATGGGACAGGTGCTTGATGCGATGCCGGCGAGCTGGCTCGTCGCTCTTCAGCTTTACCGCGTATTCGGCAGCTGGGCTCTCGCTGCCTGGCTGCACGGCACGCTGCCGGGCGTGTTCGCGTTGCCGGCGGGAATTGGCGACGTTCTGACCGGCCTGTTCGCCGTGCCGGCGGCGATCGTCGTGGCGACCGGCACGGCTCAGGGCCGAAGGGCGGCAATCATCTGGAATATTTTCGGCCTCGTTGACTTCGCCGTCGCAATCACCTTGGGGATGATCACCTCGCCCGGCCCGTTGCAGTTGATCGTTCCGAGTGCATCGAGCATCGGCGCCGGGGCTTATCCGGGTGTGCTGACCCCTGCTTTCGTGGTGCCGAGCTCAATCCTGCTGCACGTGCTGTCGCTGCGCCAACTACGCCGGCGCCACCGGGCCGAGGCAGCGAAATCGCGCCGATAGGAGCCCAAATGTCACCGGCAACGATTTTCGAGATCCATCTTCTTCTCGGTTACGTCCCGTGGCTGCTTTGCTTCGGCGCCTATGTTTGGCCGAAGCTCAGGGCGATGGACCGGGTCGAGGCGCAACGCGCCATCGCGACTCTGCACAGCTTCCGCTTCTTCGGGCTCGTCTTCATCCTTCCAGGCGTCGTCGGCGCCAATCTGCCCGCCGGCTTCGCCACCTTCGCCGCCTACGGCGACTTCGCGACCGGTGTGCTGGCCATGTCGGCGCTTCTGACGGCAAGGTCGCGCCCGCTCTTCCGGCTGTTCGTCGTCGCCTTCAATCTGGTGGGCGCGGCCGACATCATCATCGACTATTATCATGGCATTCAGGTCGGCCTTCCGGCGCTGGCGGGGGCGTTGGGCGCCACCTACGCGATCCCGATCATCTACGTGCCCGTGCTGATGATCACGCACTTCGCCGCGTTCTATTTGCTGCTGCGTCCCCAGCCTTCGGCGGCGCGGTGCCTCGCCGGCGATGCAGCCGCATCGCAGGTTCGGATCAGACATGCGACCGGATCCCGCCCATGACAGAAATTCAGACCGGGACACAGCCGAACAGCGGCAGTCGGGATGTCATCCGCAAAGACGCGCAACGGCGAGCAGCCGCAGCCGCGTGCCCGCGTCCGCCGCGCCGGTGACCGCCTCCGGACGCCAGTGGCGCTGGAACGCATTCAGCACGGCCGACAGGGCGGGATCGAACGCGCCCCCGGCCGCCACGTCGTAGCCGATCCGCACCAGCGCCGCGCGCACCTCTCGCAAGGCAACGGCATCGCCCACCGCGTCTTCGGTTCCGGCATCGGGCACGCCTTCCGGCCACAGGCCCACGCCGTTGCGGGCGAGGCCCGGCCAGTCGAACAGCTCGCCGGGGTCCTGCTTGCGGTCCGGCGCGATGTCGCTGTGGGCGATCACGTTGCGCGCGGGGATGGGATGGCGGGAGAGGATCGACAGGCAGAGGTCGCACACCGCGGCAAGCTGGAGCACCGGGAACGGGCGGTAGCCCCATTCGTGGCCCGGGTTGACGATCTCGATGCCGACCGAACGGTCGTTGAGCCCGGTGTGGCCGCGCCAGAAGGATGCGCCGGCATGCCAGGCGCGGCGGGTTTCATCGACGAGGCGGAAGACCGTGCCATCCTCGTCCACCACGTAGTGCGACGACACAGCGGGTACCGGGTCGCGCAGCCGGTCCAGCGCCGCCTGGGCGGTCTGCATGCCGGTGTAGTGCAGCACCAGCATGTCGATCGGCGTGCCGGGCGGGCGTTCGTTGTGGTTCGGGCTCGGCAGGTCGCGGATCGGCGTCATGCGATGCCGGCCGGCATGAGTCCCGGCTTCATGTGATGCCCCGTTCGCGCTTGATCGCGTCCCAGGCCGCGTTGATGCGGGCGACCTTGTCGGTGGCGCGGGCGACGAATTCCGGCGGCACGCCGCGGGCGGCGAGGCTGTCCGGATGGTTCTCCCGCATCAGCCGCTTCCAGGCGGCGTGCAGCTCCTCTCCCGTCGCCTGGCGCGGCAGGCCGAGCACGGCGTACGGGTCGGCCCCGTCATCCGCCTGGGGGTGGCGCGGCGCGGCGCCGGAGGCCTGGTCCCAGGCCAGGCGGTCCAGGCGGAAGAGGAAATGCACGCGCTGGAGGAACGCCTGCTCCCGCGCGTTCACCGCGCCGTCGGCCCGGGCGATGGCGAACAGCGCCGTCAGCACGTCCTCCAGCAGGCCGCGGTTGTCGGTGAACAGCTCGCCGAGCTGCTCGGCGAAGGCGTCGAAGCGGGCGGGGCTGTCGCGCGCCTCGTCGAACAGGCGGCCGATGTCGCGCACGCCCTCGGGCGGGATGCGGAACTGGCGCTTGAAGGCGTCGATCTCCGCCCGGTTCACCGGGCCGTCGCATTTGGCGAGCTTGGCGGACAGCACCACCACGTTGATCGCGAACAACTGATCGCGCCGGCCGAACAGCGCGGCCATCCGCGCCGGGCCGGCCGGCGACATGTGCGGGATGTTCACGCCGAGTTGCGACAGCCCACCGTTGTCCGCGGCGTGGCCGAGGGCCGCGCCCACCACCGCGCCCACCGGCCCGCCGACGGCGAACCCGGCGACGCCGCCGATGATCTTGCCCCAATAGCCCATTGCGCTGTGAACGGCCTGTCCTGTCCGATGGTTGCGGCTGTAGCATGGGCCGGTTCGCCCCGGCAAAACACCGGATCGAACATCGGGCGCTTGCCGCAGGTCCGCCGCACCCGCATTCTCCGCCCGCTTTCGGCAGGGACTTCGCGGATGAGAGGCTTGCGGCGGTGGCGGTTCAGGCGTGGCGCGGCGTTCGGCGTGGTTCGCTGATGCGCGGGTTCCGGCTGCTGCTGGTTGCTCTCGCGGCACTGCTCGGGGTGCTGGTGGCCGCGCTGTGGTTCGGGCCGCGGCTGCTGGACTGGAACAACCATCGCGCCACCATCGAGGCGGTGGCGAGCGCGACGCTCGGCCGGCCGGTGACGATCGAGGGGCCGATCACGCTCAGCCTGCTGCCCGAGCCGGTGCTGACGGCGCAGCGGATCGTGGTGGCCGATACCGGGGATGGCGTGCGGATGGCCGCCCAGGCGCTGCGGCTGCGGGTGGCGCTGGGGCCGCTGCTGGCCGGGCGGATCGACGCGCGCGACCTGTCGCTGACCAAGCCGAACATCGCGCTGCCCTGGCCATTGCACGGCGGGCTGCTCGCGATCGAGCCGCCGGCCTGGCTGTCGGCGCTGTCGGCGCATGTGGACGACGGGCGGCTGACGGTCGGCGGGGCGGTGCTGAGCCACGCCACGCTGAGCATCACCACCGGCGGCGTGGGGGCCGCGCTGCGGGTGAGCGGGCAGGCGGGTTTCGCCGGGCAGGCCTGGCAGGTCCGGCTGCGGCTGGCGCAGCCGGACGCGGCCGGGGCGGCGACACTGGATGTGGTGCTGGATGGCGCCGGGCCGGCTGCCGGTACCGCCCTGCGCTTTTCCGGGCGGATGACGGCGAAGGGCGAGGTGAGCGGGCAGATCTCCGCGCATGGGGGGGATCTGTCGAAGCTGCTGTCCGCCCCCCCCGTGCCGTTCGATGCGCAGGCGCAACTGACGACGACGGGCCATCGCCTCGCGGCCGGGAACCTGCGGCTCACGCTCGCGGGCGCGCCGGCCAGCGGCGAGGCGGTGCTGGTGCTGCCGCGGGTTCCCGCGAAGAAGCCGCAGGCGGGAAGCCCGCCGAAGCCGGCGAAGAAGCACCTCGCCCGGCCGGGTCTTGTCGTGCGTCTGCGGGCGAGCCGCGTCGCGCTCGATCCCTGGCTGCCGGTGCTGTTGCGCGGCGCGGCCGGGACGCTGCCGGTGCGGGTGCATCTGTCGGTGGAGGCGGCGACGCTGGAAGGCGGGCTGCTGCGCGGGCTGCATGTGGTGCTTGGCCTGCATGACGGGGAGGTGCGGGTGCATCGCGCGCAGGCGGTGCTGCCCGGCGAGGCCGCGGTGCATCTGCGCGGGACGGTGGCGCTCGGCAAGGCGCCGTATTTCGAGGGCGCGATCCGGCTGTCGGCGCCGGCGCCGCGGGTGACGCTGCACTGGCTGGCCGGGGCGAAGCTGCTGCCGGCGCTCGATCTGCCGCCGGACGTGATGCAGAGCCTCGTTATCTCCGCCGACGTGCGGGCCGAACCGGGGCATCTGGCGCTGAGCGGGATTGCCGGCACGCTGGACGGCAGCCGGGTGAGCGGCGGGCTGGCCCTCGCCCTCGGCAAGCAGCCGGCCATCACCGGGGGACTTGCCTTCGACAAGCTGGCGCTCGACCCGTGGGTTCCGGCACGGCTGCTGCGAACGCCGCCCGGGCTGGCCGAGGTGCTGAAGCTGATCGGCGGTTTGAATGCCGACATGCAGATCACGGCCGCGCGGGCGCGGCTGGGGAGGCTGCGGATCGATCACTTCCTGCTGGATGCGGCCGCGAAAGGCGGGCGGCTGACGCTGCGGCGGCTGGACGGGGCGGTGCAGGGCGTGCACGCCACCGCCTCGGGCCTGCTGGATGCGAAGGGCGTGTTCTCCCACGGGCGGCTGGGCGTGACCGCGCCGCTCGCCACGCCGCTCGCCGCGCTGCTGCCGGTGCGCTGGCGCGGGCCGGCCGGGCTGTGGCAGGGCCCGGTGGCGCTGCGCGTGCTGGCGGCGGGGCCGCCGGGGGCGCTCGGGCTGCGCATCAAGGGGGAGATGGCGGGGTTGAGCGTGCGCGCCGCCCCGGTGCTGAACCTCTCGGCCGGAAGCTGGGCCGGGCCGGTGACAGTGCGCGACCCCGGCGCGCCTCGGCTGCTCGGCCAGCTCGGTTTTCCCGGTGTGGGCGCATGGCTGGGCGAGGGTTCGTTCTCGTTCATCGGCCAGGTGGGGGGGCAGAAGGGGCAGCTCCATGCGGGGCCGTTCCAGCTGATCGCGGGGATGCTGCGGACGGGCGGGCAGCTTGCGCTGGCCACGCATGGGCGGGGCAGCAGCCTGACCGGGCGCATCCTGGCCGATGTGCTGCCGCTGCCGATGCTGCCGGCGAAGCAGCCGCTGCCGCTGTCTGGGCTGCGCGGCTGGCAGGCGGCGGTCCAGTTCGGCGTGCGGCAGGTGCTGTGGCGCGGTGCGCCGGTGCTGGGCGCGGCCGGCGGCATGGCCGATCTGTCCGGTGGGCGGCTGAGCGTGAACCTGCAATCGGCGCGCCTGCTGGGCGATACGCTGGGCGGCGGCACGCTGAGCGGAAGCGCGAGCGTGGATGCTGCCGCTTCCCCACCCCGGTTCAACGTGCAGGCACGGCTGGCGGGCGCCCGGATCGATGGCCGGGTGGATGGGCTGGCGCTGAAGGCGCCCCTGTCCGATGGCAGGGTGGATGTGTCGGCCATCGGCTTCAGCCCGGCGGCGCTGGCGGCCACCCTGTCCGGCAGCGCCTCGGTGACGCTGGGGGCGGGCGCGGTGCAGGGCTTCGATCTGGGGGCGGTGAAGGCCGCGCTGGCGCTGCCCGATCTTGCCGGGGCGGAAGCGGCCTTGCGCGGGGCCTTGTCCGGGGGCAGCACCGGCTTCGACACGCTTTCCGCGCAGGGCAGCATCACCAATGGCAGCTTGGCGCTGGAGAAAGCCGATCTTCAGTCCGGTGCGGGCACGGTGAGTGCGACAGGCAGCGTGGATCTCGCTCGCGGCATCAGCGATGTGCGCCTCGCGCTGCACCCGGCGCTGCCCGGCGCGCCGGATGTGGGGCTGCGGATCGGCGGCCCGCTGGGCGCGCCGTCACGCATCCCGGAACTAGCGGCGGCGGCGAAGTGGCTGGCGGAGCGGCCGCCGCCGAAGCCGCCCGCGCCGAAACCGGCGCCAACGCCTTCAACGCCGAAGCCTCCGGCCCCGGCTAAACCGTGAACTGCTCGGTGATGATGCGTTCAGACAGGCCCTGATCGGGGTCGAACAGCACCGTGACCGATTCGCCGCGATCCTCGGTGACGGCGACGGAGACCACATCCCGCACCTCGGTGAAGTCCGCCACCGCGGCGACGGGGCGCTTGTCGGATTCCAGCACTTCGAACAGCACGTCCGCCCCGCTTGGCAGCAGGGCTCCACGCCAGCGGCGGGGGCGGAAGGCGCTGATCGGGGTCAACGGCAGCAGGTTGGCAGACAGCGGCACGATCGGGCCGTGCGCCGAGAGGTTGTAGGCGGTGGAGCCGGCGGGGGTGGAGATCAGGATGCCGTCGCAGCTCAGCTCGGCGAGGCGGATGCGGCCATCGACCGAGACGCGGATTTTCGCGGTCTGCCGCAACTGGCGCAGCAGGCTGACCTCGTTCAGCGCCAGCGCCTCCTCCACCGCGCCGGTGATGGTGACGGCGTGCATGCGCAGCGGGTGCAGCACGGCGGCCTGGGCGTTGGCGAGGCGCTGCGGCAGGGCGGCCTCGTCGAAGCTGTTCATCAGGAAGCCGACGGAGCCGCAGTTCATCCCGTAGACCGGCAGGGCATGGCCCAGCACGCGGTGGAGCGTTTCCAGCATGAAGCCGTCTCCGCCAAGGGCGACGACGATCTCCGCCTCCTCCAGCTTCCGGTCTCCGTAGCGTTCGATCAGGCGGGCGCGGCTTTCACCGGCGAGCGTGGTGGGCGCGGCGAGGAAGGCGATGCGGCGCAGGCCTCCCTCGCCGGATGTCATGTTGGCCGGGACAGGCGGGCCGGGAGGAAGTGCCGTCAAACGAGCTTCCGGTGTTCAAGCACGGGCATGTCGCGGCGGATGCGCGCGGTCAGCGCCGGATCGATGCGCGCGGTGGCCCAGCCGGTGCCGTCCGACACCTTGGCCACCACATGGCCCCAGGGATCGGCGAGGAGGGAGTGGCCGTAGGTGAAGCGCGGCTCGCCGCCGCCGTCCAGATGGCGGCCCCAGCAGGCGGGGGCGGCGAACCAGCACTGCGTCTCGATCGCGCGGGCGCGGATCAGCGCCTCCCAATGGTCCTTGCCGGTCTGCAAGGTGAAGGCGGCGGGGAGGAAGATGAGTTCCGCGCCGGCGCGGCGCAATGCCAGGAACAGTTCGGGGAAGCGCACGTCGTAGCAGATGGCGCAGCCGACCGTGGTGCCGTTCACCTTGGTGGTGACCACCTGGTCCCCATGGCCGAAGGTCGCGCTCTCGCGGTAGCCGGTGCCATCGGGCGTAACGATGTCGAACAGGTGGATCTTGCGGTAGCGGGCGATCTCGGCCCCGGTGGGATCGAACATCACCGTGGTGTTGAACAGCCGCTCCCCCGCCTTCTCCCCGATCGAGCCGCCGTGGACATGGATGCGGTGGCTGCGGGCGATGCCGCGGAGGAATTCGTAGGCCGCCCCGCCGGGCTCGTTGGAGCCGGCGGCCGGCAGCGGCTCGGCCTGGTCGAACTTCGCGGCCTGGTCGCCGCCGAGGCAGGTCCAGATCTCGGGCAGGCTCACGATGTCCGGCCGGTCCTCGGCCAGGGCGCCGGCGATCAGATGGCTCGCCTGGTCGATGTTGGCGGCCTTGTCGTGGCCGGGATTCATCTGGACGACGCTCACGCGCATCATGGACTCCTGGGTTTCGCGTTCGGGGCTTTGGTGTTCCGGTCGGGGTCAGTCCCGCGGCCAGTCGAGCCGTGGCTCGGCGCGGCTGGGGCGGCGTTCGGGCGGGTCCGGCGGGCGGATGCGGGCGCCGGGGCGGGCGGGCGGGGCACGCAGCACGGGTTCTTCCGGGGCGGGCGGGATCGGCGGGCGGGTGATGACAGGGGTGGCCTGCCGGTCCCGCGGCGGGACGGGGGGTGCCATCTCGTAGGCGGAGTCGTCGTACGTGGGGTTGCGCAGCGGCTCGGGCAGGCGGAGCGAGAGGCTGCGGATCTCGCCCTGGATCTCGTCCAGCCGCGCCTCCACCCCGTCGAGCCGGCCTTTCACGCCGATCACGCTGAACGGCATCAGGATGAACATCAGCGCATACAGCAGGGCCGGCACCAGGATCAGGATCGGCACCCACCAGGGCATCCAGGCAGGCAGTGTGAAGGGCAGGGTCATGCGGCGAGTGTAGCAGCAACCTGCGCGGCAGGCGAAGCGGCCACGCGGCGGGCGGGGTGGATTTCCTGCCTGCGTCATGCCAATCCTCGGTACAAATAAACAACAGGAGCGCGTCTTGCTGCTGCTGATACCGGGCCCGGTGGCCACCCATCCCGACGTGCGTGCCGCCATGGCCCAGGATTTCGCTCCGTGGGACCGGGATTTCTGCGCGCTGTACGCGCGAGTGCGGGAGCGAATGCGCGTGCTGGCGGGCGGGACCGCGCAGCACATCGCCCTGCCCGTGCCCGGCTCCGGCCACTACGGGATCGAGGCGGCGGTGCGCAGCTTCATTCCCCCCGGCGGCCGGATTCTCGTGCCGATGACCGGCAGCTATGCCGAGCGCATGGTGCGCCTTGCGCGCGAGGCGGGGCGGGTCGTGGTGGAACTGCCGGCCTCCCTCGTGGAGCCGGTCGCCCCCGAGGCGGTGGCGGCGGCGCTGGCGGCCGACCCGGCGATCTCCCACGTCGGTCTCGTGTATTCCGAGACGAGCAGCGGCGTGGTGCATGATGCGGCCGCGGTCGGCGCGGCGGTGCGCGCGGCGGGGCGGCGGATGATCCTGGATGCGGTCTCCGCCTTCGGCGCGCTGCCGATCGACCTGTCGGGGCAGCCCGAGATCGACGCGATGGTCTGCACCGCCAACAAATGCCTGGAAGGGCTGCCCGGGCTCGCCTTCGTGGTGGCGCGGGCGGACCGGCTGGAGGCGGCGCCTGGGCTTGCCGGAAGCTGGTCGCTCGATCTGGCGGACATCGCGGCCAATGCCCGCCGGGCCCAACCCGGCAGCGCGCGCTTCACCCCGCCCGCGCAGGTGATCGCGGCACTGGACGTGGCGCTCGACCGGCTGGCGCAGGAGGGCGGGCCGGCGAAACGGCTCGCCCGGTATGCGGCGAACATGCGGGTGATCCATGACGGGGCGGCGACGCTCGGGCTCACCGCGTGCCTGTCGCGCACCGCGCAGGGGCCGATCGTGGTCAACATCCTCGCTCCCGCCGATCCGGCGTGGAACCTCCAGCATTTCGTCGATGCGCTGAAGGCGCGCGGGGTGCTGATCAGCAATTTCTACAACACGAAGGAACCGAGCTTCCGCGTGGGCTGCATCGGCGCCATCACGCCCGCGCAGATGCGCGGCGCGCTGGACGCGATGGGCGCGGCGCTGCGGGATATCGGCATCCGCCGCACGCGCGCGGCCTGACGGGGAGCGGACCATGCCCGACGATCTTGCTATCGCCCGTGCGGCATCGCTGCGCCCGATCGGCGAGATCGCGGCGCGCGCGGGCATTCCGGACGATGCGCTGGAGCCCTACGGTCGGTTCAAGGCGAAGATCGGGTTCGATTTCATCGATTCCGTGAGCGACCGGCCCGATGGCGCACTGGTGCTGGTGAGCGGGATCAGCCCCACCCCGGCCGGAGAGGGCAAGACCACCACCACGATCGGGCTCGGCGACGCGCTGAACGCGACCGGCACGCGCACGATGATCTGCCTGCGCGAGCCGAGCCTCGGCCCCTGCTTCGGCCAGAAGGGCGGGGCCACGGGCGGCGGGCGGGCGCAGGTGGCGCCGATGGACCAGATCAACCTGCATTTCACCGGCGATTTTCACGCCATCACGAGCGCGAACAACCTGCTCGCCGCGATGGTGGACAACCACATCTTCTGGGGCAACGAACTCGGCATCGATCCGCGCCGCGTGTTCTGGCGCCGCTCGCTCGACATGAACGACCGGGCGTTGCGCAGCATCGTCAACGGCCTGGGCGGCGGGGCCAACGGCGCGCCGCGCGAGGACGGGTTCGACATCACCGTCGCCTCCGAGGTGATGGCGGTGTTCTGTCTGGCGCGCGATCGCGCCGATCTGCAAGCGCGGCTCGGGCGCATCATCGTCGCGCAGCGGCGCGACGGTTCGGCGGTGACGGCGGGGGACCTGAAGGCCGATGGAGCGACGGCCGCGCTGCTGCGCGACGCGCTGATGCCCAATCTGGTGCAGACGCTGGAAGGCGCCCCGGCGCTGGTGCATGGCGGGCCGTTCGCCAACATCGCACATGGCTGCAATTCGGTGATGGCGACGCGGCTGGGGCTGAAGCTCGCCGACGTGGTGGTGACCGAGGCGGGGTTCGGCGCCGATCTGGGCGGCGAGAAGTTCCTCGATATCAAATGCCGGCTCGCCGGCCTCGCGCCGGCCTGCGCGGTGGTCGTCGCGACCATTCGGGCACTGAAGATGCACGGCGGCGTGGCCAAGTCCGCCCTCGGGGCGGAGGACGCGGCGGCCGTGGCGCGGGGAGTGGTGAACCTCGTGCGGCATGTGGAGAACATGCGGAAGTTCGGGCTGCCGGTGGTGGTGGCGCTGAACGGGTTTTCCGCCGACACGGAGGCCGAGATCGCGGCGGTGCGGGCGGGGCTCGCGGGGCTCGATGTGGAGCTGGTGCCCTGCACGCATTGGGCGGATGGCGCGGCCGGCGCAATGGCGCTTGCCGATGCCGTGCGGGCGCGCATTGCCGCACGCACGGCGCATTTCGCGCCGCTGTATCCGGACAGGATGCCGCTTGCCAACAAGATCCGCGTCATCGCGCGCGAGGTGTACCGCGCCGCGGGCATCGCGTTGCCTGAGGCGGTGGCGAAGCGGCTGGCGGCGTTCGAGGCGGCAGGTTTCGGCGATGTACCGGTGTGCATCGCGAAGACACAGTACAGCTTCAGCGCCGATCCGGCCGCGCTGGGGGCGCCGGAAGGGCACATCCTGCCGGTGCGGGAAGTGCGGCTGTCGGCCGGGGCGGGGTTCGTGGTGGCGGTCTGCGGCGAGATCAGGACCATGCCCGGCCTGCCGCGCCACCCGGCGGCCGAGGCGATCCGCCTGGGGCCGGACGGGGCGATCGAGGGGCTGTTCTGACGCACGCGCCGCCCCGGGGCTTAACGCAAGGTCTCGGCCAGGGCGGCGATGTCGGCGGCGGCGGGGCTGGCCGGATGGCGCATGAGCAGCAGGGACTGGCGGCGGATCGCCTCCGGCACGTGCGGATCGCGCCGGATGATGCCGGCGAGCGCCGGTGCGGTACCGAGGAAGCTGCGGCAGGCGCGGGCCAGTGTTGCGAAGGTGCGTTCCCCCGCCGCGCGGGAGGTGGCCTGGTTCACCACCACGCGCGCATCCCCGCCCGGCCGGTCGCGCGCGAACAGCTTCAGCGCGGCGTAGGCATCCGTCAGGCTCGTCGGCTCCTCGGTCGCGAGCACCAGCAGCGAATCGGCAAAGGCGGACATCCGCCGGACGGCGCGATCGAGCCCGGCACCGAGATCGAGGAGGACGCTGTCGTAGCGGCCGGTGGCGGCGCGAAGCCCGGCAAGCAGTCCTTCCAGCGCCACCGGATCGAGCGCCGACAGCGCGCCGGAACCGGAGCGGCCGGCCAGGATATCGAACCCGCCGGCGGGACACGCCACCACCGCATCGGCGAGCGTGACGCGGCCGGCAATGACCGCGCCGATATCGTGCGGCGGGGCGATGCCGAGCTGGATATCGACATTGGCGAGCCCGAGATCGCCGTCGAACAGCAATATGCGCTGCCCGGCGCGGGCCAGGGCGTGGGCGAGCGTGATGGCGAGCCAGGTCTTGCCCACGCCGCCCTTGCCGGACGCCACCGCCAGGATGCGGCCGGTCGTGGCCGGGACGTGGGCGATCGGCGAGAGCATCAGGGTCATCGGCGGGGCTCCGGGGTGGGTGAGTGCGGGCGCAGCAGCCGTTCGGCGAGCAGCGCGGGCGTACAGGGTGCGAGCCCGTCCGCGGCACCCGGGCCGATGCCGGCTTCGGCGAGCGGCAATCGGCCGGCGGAGGCGGCGGCCAGCACCCCGCCCAGGCGGCGGCTGAGATCGAGCCGCGTGACGATCAGCGCGGCGGCCCCGGCATCGGCGAAGGCGGCGCCCAGGTCGGCTGATTCCGCGGCATCGAGCCCGGCCGGCAGCACCAGTGCGAGCGTGGCATCGGCGGCCGCGGCACAGTCGGCGAGGGCCGTGCGCTGGCCGGGGTCGTGGATGTCGCAGCCGGCGGTGTCGATCAGCATCGGCGTATCCGTCGGGCGGCGGGCGAGCGCGCGGGCGAGGCTGACCGGATGGCTCGCCACCACGAGATCGAGCCCCAGCAGGCGGGTGTAGGCGGCGAGCTGTTCGGTGGCGCCGGCGCGCTGGCCATCGGCGGAGATGACCATCGGCCGTTCGCCGGCCATCACGAGCCTTGTGGCGAGCCGTGCGGCGGTGAGGGTTTTGCCCGCACCCGGTGCCCCGGCCAGCAGCAGCGGCTTGTCCTGTCCCCCCAGCGGCAGGCGGGCGAAGACGAACAGGGCGCGCAATGCGGCATCCAGCGGGCCATCCTGCAAGGCGGCGTGCAGGGCGGGGGGCACGGCATGGTAGAGCAGGGTGGCCAGCCGTGCGGGATCGGCCTGCGGCAGCGGCGGCGGATCATCCGGATCGGGTTGGGCGGGTTCCAGCGCGGCGGTGATTTCCACCCCGCCGCCGCAGCGGCGGGTGGACAGGATCAGCGCCTCCGGCCCCAGTTCGGCGCGGAGCTGCGCCATCGCCTCGGCCATCGACGCCGCGCGGAACAGCCGCAGCCGCATCAGATGGTGCCCAATGTGCGGATGCGCGCGCGGGGGAATATCTCGGCCTGTGCGAGCACGGCGGTGGCGGGGCGGATGCGTTCGACGATGGCGCGCACATGGAAGCGGATGGCGCTGCCGGTGAGCAGCACCGGGGTGTCGCCACCGCCGGCCGCGCTTTCGAACGCGCCGCGGAAGCCGTGCATGAATTCCTGCAGCCTGCCCGGCGCCATGGCGAGCTGCCGGTCTTCCGGCGGGCCGGCCAGCGACTCGAGGAAGGCGGCTTCCCAGTCCGGCGAGAGCGTGACCAGCGGGATGTAGCCGCCGGCGCCGACATGCGAATCGCTGATCTGCCGGGCGAGGCGGACGCGCACATGGGCCACGATCGCGGGGATGGCGCGGGCCGCGCCGGCGCAGGCTTCCTGGATGCCTTCGAGGATGGTCGGCAGATCGCGGATCGACACGCGCTCGGCCAGCAGCGCCTGCAGCACGCGCTGCACGCCGCCCACGGTGATCTGCGTCGGGATCAGGTCGGCGACCAGCTTCTGCTGCTCGCGCGGCAGGTCGTCGAGCAGCTTCTGGGTCTCGGCGTAGGAGAGCAGTTCCGCCATCGTCTCCTTGGCGATCTCGGTGAGATGGGTGGTGAGCACGCTTGCGGGATCGACGACCGTGCAGCCGCGGAACATCGCCTCCTCCTTCTGCGCCTGCTCGATCCACAGGGCCGGCAGGCCGAAGGCGGGTTCGGTCGCGCTTTCGCCCGGCAGGTCGGGCGGCTGGCCGCGCGGGTCCATCGCCAGCAGCCGGGTCGGGCGCAGCTCACCCCGGCCGGCCTCGATCTCCTTGATGCGGATGGCGTAGGTTTCAGCCGGAAGCTGCATGTTGTCCTGGATGCGCACCGGCGGCAGCACGAAGCCCATCTCGGCCGCGATGGCGCGGCGCAGGCCCTTGATCTGCTCGGTGAGCCGCGGCTGGTCGCCGCCGGCGAGCGTGAGCAGGCCGTAGCCGAGTTCGAGACGGATCATGTCGATGCGCAGCGTATCCGCGATCGGCGGCTCCAGCGGCCCGGGCGGGGCCGGGGGCGGATCGGCGGCATCGGCCGAGCGCGGCGGGGGGTGCTTGTGGCGCAGCCACGCCCCGCCGCCGGCAAGGGCGCCGATGGCGAGGAAGGGCAGCATCGGCAGCCCCGGCATCAGCGCCAGCACGCCCGCCATGCCGGCCACCATGGCAAGCGGCTTCGGGTTGCTGCCGAGCTGGCTGACCAGCGCCAGATCCATGCTGCCTTCGGTGCCGCCCTTGGTGATGACGATGCCGGCGGCGGTGGAGATCAGCAGGGCGGGAATCTGCGAGACGAGACCGTCGCCGATGGTCAGCCGCGTGAAGGTCTGCACCGCGTCCGCCACCGGCATGCCATCCTGCACGATGCCGATGGCGAGCCCGCCGACGATGTTGATGGAGGTGATGATGAGTGCCGCCACCGCGTCGCCCCGGACGAATTTCGCCGCCCCGTCCATCGCGCCGTAGAAGCCGCTTTCTTGTTCCAGTTCCTTGCGCCGGCGGCGCGCGGTCTTTTCGTCGATGTTGCCGGCCGAGAGGTCCGCGTCGATCGCCATCTGCTTGCCGGGGATGGAATCGAGGGCGAAGCGGGCCGAGACCTCGGCGATGCGGCTCGATCCCTTGGTGATGACCATGAAGTTCACCACCAGCAGGATGGCAAACACGATCAGGCCGATCACTACATCCCCGCCCATCAGGAAGCCGCCGAACGCGTTCACCACATGCCCGGCGGCCAGCGGCCCCTGGCTGCCGTGCGAGAGGATGAGGCGGGTGGTGGCGATGTTGAGCGACAGGCGGAACAGCGTGGTGAGCAGCAGCAGCGTGGGGAAGCTCGTGAAATCGAGCGGGCGCTTCAGGAACAGCGCCACCATCAGCACCAGGATGGCGGAGGTGACCGAGATGGCGAGCCCCATGTCCAGCAGCAGCGGCGGCAGCGGCATGATGAGCACGGAGAGGAAGCCGACCACGCCGAGCGCGAGGCCGACATCCGAGCCCGGCGCGAACCGCCGCAGCTTCGCGCCGAGCCGGCCGAGGGCAGCGACCTCCGCCACCGGTCAGGCCATCACGCCGGAGGCCGGCGGCGGCACCGGCAGGCCCTGTGCCGCGTAGTCCCGCAGCTTGTTGCGGAGCGCGCGGATGGAGATGCCGAGGATGGTGGCGGCATGGGTGCGGTTGCCGAGGCAATGGCCCAGCGTTTCCAGGATCAGGTCCCGCTCCACATGTTCCATCCGCCGGCCGACCAGGGCGGCGACGGTGCCGGGTTCGCCGATGCCGGCGCGCGGCGCGTTGGCATGTTCGGCGCGCGGCCCGGCGGGGGAGAGTTCGATGGCATCTGCATCAAGCACCGTGCCGGGAGCAAGGAGCACCGCGCGGTGGATGGTGTTCTCCAGTTCCCGCACGTTGCCGCGCCAGGCGTGGGCGGCGAGGTGCCGCAGCGCGGCGGCGGTGAGCGGGCGGAGGGGCATGCCGTTCACTTCGGCATAGTGGCGCGCGAAATGTTCGGCGAGGGCCGCGACGTCGCCGGGGCGTTCGCGCAGCGGCGGGATGCGCAGGCTGACGACGTTCAACCGGAAATACAGATCCTCGCGGAAGCGGCCGGCCGCCACCTCGCCCGGCAGGTCCCGGTTGGTGGTGGCGAGGATGCGCACGTTCACCTTCACCGGGGCGGTGCCGCCCAGCCGGTCGATCTCCCGCTCCTGCAAGGCGCGCAGCAGTTTTGCTTGCAGGCGTACATCCATCTCGCTGATCTCGTCCAGCAACAGGGTGCCGCCGTCCGCCGCCTCGAAGCGGCCGATGCGCCGCCCGACCGCGCCGCTGAACGCGCCCTTCTCGTGGCCGAACATCTCCGATTCCAGAAGCGCTTCGGGGATCGCCGCGCAGTTGAGCGCGACGAAGGCGCGGCCGGCGCGGCGGGAACGCTGATGGATGTGGCGTGCCAGAACCTCCTTGCCGGTGCCGGATTCGCCGCACAGCAGCAGCGAGGCATCCGACATCGCCACCTGTTCAGCGCGCTTCACCGTGGCGGCCATCGCCGGGTCGCGCACGATCAGCGCATGGGTGTTGCCGGCGGCGGCCTCCAGGATGGCGGCGATCAGATCCGGGTCGGGTGGAAGCGGCAGGAATTCGCGCGCGCCGGCGCGGATGGCGCGCACGGCGGCATCGGGGTCGGTGCCGGTGCCGCAAGCGACCACCGGGGCGGCGATGCGTTCGGCCTGCAACGCCTGGACGAGGGAGGCGATATCGTGTGCGAGGTCGCACAGCACCACATCCACGCGCGCATCGGCGCGCAGGTGTAACAGGCCGGTCTCGATATCGTCCGCCTGATCGAGCTGGGCGCCGCGGGCGATGGCGATGCGCCCCGCCTGGCCCAGTTCGCCGGCCAGGGAACCGATGATCAGCACACGCATGCGCAACCCTCCGCCGGCCGTGCCATCAGGGCGCCCGATCCGCCTTGACGATCTCCGTCATCGTCACGCCGAGCTTGTTGTCATCGACCATCACCACCTCTCCGCGCGCGACGAGGCGGTTGTTGACATAGATGTCGATCGCCTCGCCCAGCTTGCGATCGAGCTCGACCACGGCGCCGCGACCGAGCTTCAGCAACTGGCTGACCTGCATGGTGGTCTTGCCCAGCACGGCGCTGACGGTGACCGGGATGTCGTACACCGCCTCCAGCTCCCGCGCGCTGCGCGGGCCGGTGGTGTCGGCCGGCGGGGCGGGGGCATCGGGGAAATCCGCGAGTTCGACATCATTGGGCATGCGCAGGCTCCTGCAGCGTGAGGGGGATGGCCGGCCGGGCATTCATGGCTACAGCAGCATCTCCTCATCCTTGCCTTCGCTGATCTCGATCTGGCCCTGGGCGGCGAGGTCTTTCGCCAGCGCGACGATGGCCGCCTGCGCCTCGTCCACGTCGCGCAGCTTCACCGGGCCCAGCGCCTCGATATCCTCGCGCAGCATCTTGGCGGCGCGTTCGGAGAGGTTGCGAAAGAACAGCTCCCGCACCGGTTCGGTGGCGCCCTTCAGTGCGATCGGCAGCTTGTCCTTCTCGGCGGCGCGCAGCAGCGTCTGCATCGCCGGTGGGGTGAGGCGCTGCAAGTCGTCGAAGGTGAACATCAGCTTCTTGATGCGCTCGGCGGCGTCCCGGTTGCGGTCTTCCAGTGCGCCGAGGAAGCGGGCCTCGGCCTGTCGGTCGAGATTGTTGAAGATCTCGGCCATCATCTCATGCGCGTCGCGCCGCGTGCTGCGGGCGAGGTTGGACATGAATTCGGCGCGCAACGTGCGCTCCACGCCGTCCAGCACATCCTTCTGCACGCTTTCCATGCGCAGCATGCGCATCACCACTTCCATGGCGAAGGCTTCCGGCAGCAGGGCCAGGACCCGCGCGGCGTGATCGGGGCGGATGCGCGAGAGAACCACGGCGACGGTCTGCGGGTACTCGTTCTTCAGATAGCTCGCGAGCACCTGCTCGTTCACGTTGCCGAGCTTGTCCCACATCGTGCGGCCGGCGGGGCCGCGGATCTCCTCCATGATCTGGGCGGCACGGTCGCGCGAGAGGCTTTTCTGCAGCAGCCGCTCGGTGCTTTCGAAGCTGCCGACCAGGGCGCCCGCGGTGCCCATGCTGTCGGAGAAATCGAGGCAGAGCCGTTCGACGAGATCGGCGCGCACCGAGCCGAGCTGCGCCATCGCCGCCGAAATCTCCTTGATCTCGTCCTCATGCATCATGCCGAACAGCCGGGTGCATTGCTCATCGCCCAGCGCCAGCATCAGCATCGCCGCCTTCTGCGGGCCGGCGAGCGCGCGATAATCATCGGCTTTCGCCATCAGCCGGCCTCCTGCGCGATCCAGTTGCGCACGATCGACAGAGTCTCGTCCGGATGCTTGTCAGCCAGCTCGGCGATGCGGCGGATGGAGGAGGCGCGCAACTGGCCCTCGATATGGGCGATGTTGACCATGCTCTCATCGGCCAGCAGGCCGATGGCGGCGGCCGATGCGGGCTGCTGGTCGGGTGCGGGGAGCATGCCGCCGGCGGCAGGCGGCAGCGCGGCGGGGCCGTCGGTGGCCGCGAGTGCCGTTGGTGGCGCCATGGTCAGCCGCAGCACCATGGGGCGGAGCACCAGCAGCAGGGCGAGCAGCGCGATCATGCCCAACATGCCGGTCTCGGCCAGCCGCATCAGGTCGGCCTTGCCGAGGGCGAGGCCGAACAGGCCTTTGGGCGCGGCCTGCGGTGCAAGGCCGGCGTTGCGGAACCGCATGCTCGCCATCTCCACCTGGTCGCCGCGCTTCGCGTCATACCCGATGGCGCTTTTCACCAGCGCGGCGATCTGGGCGAGTTGCCGGGCGCTGCGCGGCTTCCACACCGTCTTGCCGCCCGGGCCGGGAACCCGTGTGCCATCGACCATCACGGCGAGGCTGATGCGGGTGATCTGCGGTTCGGCATGGACCAGCGTCCGCACGGTCTTGCTGATCTCGTAGTTCGTGGTGCGTTCCTGGTGTTTGTGGCGGGAGCCGGCGGTGGTGCTGCCGGCAGCGGCGTTGGGCAGGTTGTTCTGCACGGAGACGGATTTGGCGGGGTTGCTGTGGGTGGAGGTATCGGTGACGCTCTGCTCGCTGCGGGCGACCTGGCCGTTCGGATCGAAGTTCTGCTGGACCTCATGGATACGGTCGAAATTCATCTGCACGGTGGCTTCGGCGCGCACATGGTCCGGCCCCAGCGTGCGGCCCAGCATGCTCTCCACCGCGCGCGCCAGCCGCAGCTCGGTGGCCCTGCGGATTTCGGAATCGGTCATCGCCGCGCCGTTCGCCCCGGTCGGCTGGCCGGCACGGGCCAGCAGATCCCCCCGATTGTCCACGATCGCGATGTTCTCGGGCCGCAGGCCGGGCACCGCCGCGGCGATGAGGTTCAGGATGGCCTGCACGCCGCCGCTGTCGAGCCGGGCGACCCCGCCCATGGTCAGCAGCACGCTGGCCTGCGCCGGCCGTGCGGTGCGGGCGAACGGCTCCCGCCGCGGCAGCACGATCTGCACCCGCGCCCCGCGCACGCCGTGGATCAGCCCGATGGTGCGTTCCAGTTCGCCGTCCAGCGCGCGGGTTTCGTCGATGTGCTGCTGGAAGCTGTTCATCGTCAGCGCATTCGCCTTGTCGAAGATCGCATAGCCGATCGATCCGCCGGTCGGCAGGCCGGATTTGGCGAGCAGCAGGCGCGAGGCGTCCACCTGATCCGCGGGCACCAGGATTTCGGTGCCCTGGGCGGCGAGCTTGTAGGGGATGTGGCTTTTTTGCAGCGCATCCACCACGTCGGCGGAATCGCGCAGGCCGAGGTTGCCGTAGAGCAGTGCCATCGGCTGCCCGCCGCCATGCAGCGCGAGCAGCGCAAGCAGGCCGAGCACGCCGAGCGCGACGCCGCCCATGGCGATCAGCCGCGCCGGGCCGAGCGATTTGAACCCCTCCAGCACCGCGTTCACGCGCGGCGTGCCTGTGCCGGCCGGGTGGCGTGTTGCGATGGGGGTCGGGCGCTGTGCTGCATGCGTGGGCCATCCCTGCCTGCGCGACATCCTGCTGCGCGCCGCAGGATGGCCGGACAGGGCTTACCCTCGCGTTAACAGCCAGGCAGTTCCTGCCTACCCTCCGGCGGGCTTGTTGACCGACTGCACGGCGGAGAACGGAACGGTCAGCGCGCCGAGCTGCAATTCGACCGTGTTGTTCCGGCTGAGCACCTGCGTGGCGGTGCCGGTGATCGTGAAGGGCAGCGCGGTGGTGGTGCCATCGGTGTTGGCGCCGATCACGGCCACCTTGTAGGAACCGTCGGGCACCGTGTTGCCGGCATTGTCCGTCCCGTTCCAGGCCCACCCATTCGCGCCCTTCGTGGCGGATATCGCGGCATCGCGGATCTTGGCGCCCTGGTCGTTGTAGATGGCGATCGCCACGGGCTCGGCCGCCGGCGCGGTGAATTGCAGCGCGCCCGAGCTTTTCTGCAGCGGAATATGGTCCGAAGTCGCCGTGACCTGCGCGCCCAGCATGGAGGCGGATTGCATCAGCTCCCCGCCCTGGGTGAGCTGGATCAGCTGGGTGAGGCTGGTATTGGTGTTGATCTGCTGCTCCACCGAGGAGAACTGCACCAGCTCGGAGGTGAACTGGTTGGTGTCCATCGGGTTGGTGGGGTCCTGGTTCTGCAGCTGCGTCATCAGCATCTTCAGGAAATCGCTGTAATTGCTGGACAGCGAGGCGAGCGCGTTCTGGCCGTTCGCGGCGCCGCCGGAGGCGGTGGTGCTGGCGGTGCCGGTGAGGCCGGCGGCGGCGAGGTTGGCGGCCGAAACCGCCGCGTTGGTCTGCTGGGCGGCAACCGAGGCGAGGCTCATGGCGGGCTCCTGCGTGTCAGGCGGTGATGTCGATGCCGGCGCGCAGCCGGACGGGCGTGGTTGCCGAGGTGTGGGCGGGGCTGAGGAATGCCCCGGTGGCGGCACGCGCGGCCGATGTTTGAGCGCCCCTGTCCTGCGGCTCGCCCTCGGCGGTGGAGGGGGCCTGGCTGCCGAGGTGGAAGCTGAGACCGCCGCCTGTGGTCGCCACGCCCGCGCGGTCCAGCGCCTGCTGCAGATGCGTCTGGTCCCGCAACATCAGCGTCAGCGTTTCCGGGCGCTCCACGATGACCTGGACGGTGGCGGGTGCGTCCTTCTGCCGGTCGATGCGGACCTGCACCCGGCCCAGCTCGGCCGGATCGAGCCGCACGGTCAGCCGCGTGGTGCCGGCCGGCGCGGCGCCCCCCAGAGAGACGAGCGCCGGAACAAGCTGCGCGGCGGGCGTGATGCTGGCGGGATGGGTTGTCGTTGCCGGGGCAGCCGCCGGGGTGTCGTGCGGTGAAGGTACGGCAGGGCTGGCCGCGGGAGCGGCCATCGCCGCGTGCAGCGTGGCAAGGCTGTCGGCCGATGGCGCAGGCGTGGGCGGTTGTGCCGCGGCTGTGGCGGCCGGCACCTGCGCCGATGGAAGCCGGGTCGCACCGGATTGTGCCATCGCGCCCGTCGGTGGCGGGTGGGTGACTGGCGCGGCGGCGGGCCGGAACGGCGGGTATCCTCCTTGGGCAACGGCCGAGATGTTTCCGGTGGGTTGGGCAGGCGGACACCCGGCCGGGGTCTGCGGCAAGGGCGGGAGCGAGGCGAGCGGCGGACTCATGCCGGCCGCGCTGGCGGGCAGTGGTTGTGGCGCAGGCGGTCGGGGTGCGGTGGCCGCGGCGTCTGGTCGGCTGGTCGCCTTGACAGGGGGTTTGCGGGGTTGCGCGGATTTGGCGGCTGCATGCGGCGTGACAGTGTCTGTCGCGACCGTGACGAGTGGCGCGGCGGCGGGGGCGGCCGATATCGGTGTCGGCTGAGTGGCCGGTGCCGGCGATGCCGGCACATCTGCGGTGGATGCCGCCGACAGGGGCGACAGAGAAGATGTATCGGCCGCCGTGGCCGGCCCTTTCAGTGCAGTCGTCAGATGCCGGCCGAAGGCACCCATCATCATGCCGGCCGGCTCGGCAACCGGGGCGGGGTGTGCCTGGGTCGAAGCGAGGCTGACGGGCAGGGCAAGCGGCATCCGGTCTCCTGCGTGGCCCGTCTGTTGAAAGGGCGGGCATGAATCGCACCGGCAAGAGACGAGCAAGAGCCGGGCCAATCGGGGCACAGGGAATCCGCCGGCTGACAGGCGGCATGGAGACTATCCGCGAGGGCGGTCTCGCCGATCGGCATATTCTGCCGGGGCAGCCTTGCCGGGCGGGGCGGTCGTCGTCGCCATCGGCGGCCGGCAACCAGGGGATTCGGCCATCTTCAGACGGCGGCCTCGTCTGGCACGGTTCCTGCGTCATCGCATTCGCCCGCACCCGTGCGGCCCGTTGCACACGCAGGAGCCTTCGATGTCTCTGTTCGGCGCCATGAACACCGCGATCAGCGGGCTGACCTCCCAGTCCGCCGCCTTCGGCAACATCAGCGACAACGTCGCGAACAGCCAGACGGTGGGCTACAAGCGCGTCGATACCTCCTTCGAGGACTACCTGACATCCAGCACGCCATCGGACAACCAGCCGGGCGGGGTGGTGGCGACACCCGACTACATCAACAACGTGCAGGGCACGATCACCCAGACCGACAACCCGCTGGGCATGGCGATTGCCGGCCAGGGGTTCTTTCCGGTCAGCCAGCAGACCGGATCGACCAACGGGCTGCCGAATTTCGATCCGCAGCAGTACTACACCCGCGCCGGCGACTTCACGATGGACAAGAACGGCTATCTGGTGAACAGCTCCGGCGATTACCTGAACGGCTGGAGCGTCAACCCGACCACGGGGATCGCCAACCAGAACGCGATCTCCCCGATCCAGGTGAGCCAGACGGTCTTCAACCCGGTCGCCACCTCCACGCTCACGCTGTCGGCGAACCTGCCGGCAACACCGGCGGCGAACACGCCGGTGTCCTCGCAGATCGATGTGTACGACAGCCTGGGCACCATGCACACCGTCACGCTGAACTGGACGCAGAACGCGAACAACGATTGGACAGTGGCGGTGAACGTGCCGGACAACACCGGCGGCACCCCGGCCGTGGGCTCGGCCGAGGTGAAGTTCGGCGCCGCCAGCGGCAATGCGGTGCCGGATGGCACGGTGGGAAGCATTACCAACGGCACCGGCGCCGTGACTACCGCGGCCTACGCCGCCAACCAGCCGGCAACCCTGAATTTCACCGCGAATTTCGGCAACGGCCCGCAGACCATCGCGCTCAATCTCGGCACCTACGGGCAGTCGAACGGCGTCACGCAATATGCGGGGACGCAGTACAGCCTGCGCGGCATCGCCCAGAACGGGGTGCCACCGGGCAGCTTCAGCTCCATCTCCACCCAGCCGAACGGCGATATCGCCGTGAACTACGACAATGGCCAATCGCGTACCATCGCGCAGGTACCGGTGGTCACGTTCAGCAATCCGAACGCGCTGCAGCGGCAGAACGGCCAGGCTTTCACCGCGACCCTCAACTCCGGCACGCCGCTCGCGCAATACGCCGGCAGCAACGGCGCCGGCACGCTGGTGACCGGATCGGTGGAGAGCTCCAATGTCGATATCGCCACCGAGTTCAGCAAGCTGATCGTGGCCCAGCAGGCGTATTCGGCGAACACCAAAGTGGTGACGACGGCGAACACGCTGCTGCAGCAGACCATCAACATCATTCAGTAACCACGAAGCGGGCAAGTTCCAGCCATGAGTCTCGATTCCGCCCTCGCCATCGGCACCAGCGGGTTGCTGAACATCGACCGGCAACTGGCCATCGTGTCCCAGAACGTGGCGAATGCCAGCACACCGGGATATGCGTTGGAAATCTCCTCCCAGCAGGCGCTGAGCGCGGGAGGGGTGGGCTACGGTGTGCAGACCGGGTTGACCACGCGGGTGCTGAACACGCAGTTGCAGGGGCAGGTGTTCGGGCAGAACGCCATGGTGGCGGGGTTGCAGACCCAGCAGGCGGCGCTGCAGGGCATTGATGCGTTGAATGGCGCCGTGGGCCAAGGCGGTGATCTGCCGGGGCTTGTTGCGGCGCTTCAGAACAGCTTCTCGACATTGTCGAACGACCCCGGCAACCAGACGCAGCAGCAGGCCGTGGTGGCGGCGGCGCAAAGCCTGGCACGGGGCCTGAATGCGCTGAGCCAGGGCGTGGGCGCCGCTCGGCAGACGGCACAGGACCAGATGGTGGGCGAGGTGTCGTCCTTGAATGCCGGGCTGTCCACGATCGGCGCGCTGAGCAGCCGGATCGTGCAATTGAAGGCGCAGGGGCAGAGTACGGCCGATCTGGAGAATCAACGAGACGCGGCAATCCAGAGTGTTTCGCAACTGGTGGACATGAGGTTCCTGGCGCAGCCCGACGGGGACATGCTGGCGGTGACCGGCAGCGGGTTGAGCGTGCCGCTGCATGGCGGCTCTTCGCCGTTCAGCCTCGCCGGTGCCACGATCGGGGCCAATGCCAGCCATCCCGGCAGCGTGCCGGGCATCATGCTCGGCGGCGCCGACGTCACCGCGCAGATGGCGGGTGGGCAGATCGGGGCGAACGTCGCGCTGCGAGACCAGGTATTGCCGACCTATCAGGCCGAGCTGGACGAGGTTTCACACACAACGGCGACGCGCTTCGCCGCGCAGGGGCTGGCGCTGTTCACGAATCCGGCGGGTGTGGTGCCGGGTGGCGGCGGCAGCCCTGCGCAGGCCGGGTACGTGGGGTTTGCCGGTACCATCCAGGCGAATCCGGCGGTGCTGGCGAACCCCGCGCTGGTGCGGGATGGCACCAATGCGGTGGCAGGCAGCGGGACAGGCGCCAGCGCCTTCACACCGAATCCCGCCGGCGGGCCGGCCGGATTCACCGCCCTCATCTCCCGCGTGCTGGATTACGCGATGGGGACGGAGGTGCAGGCGGGCGTTCCGCAGCCGGCGGCGGCCCAGACGGGGCTGGGTCCGTCCGGCACATTGTCCTCACCATACAGCGGGGATGCCAGCCTCGGCGGGCTCGCCAGCGTGTTTGCCGGTGCGCAGGCGCAGGACAGTGCGGCCGTGACCGGCGCCTTGACAACCGCGCAGGGCGTGCAGACCAGCTTGCAGGCGAAGCTGTCCGCCGGATCCGGGGTCAGCATCGATGCCGAGATGTCCACCATGGTCACGCTGCAGAACGCCTATGGCGCGAATGCCAAGATCATCACGGCGGCGCAGGCGATGTGGGCCGATCTGCTCCAGACGATCAATTAGGGGATGGGCCGATGAGCGGATCGATTTCCGGTCTTTCGGGCGGCAGCGCGGGAATGCTGGATGCGCTGATCGCCAACGCCACGACCGTGCGGCAACAGCTTGATCAGCTCACGCAGCAGGCTTCCACCGGTTATGTCGCGACCAGCTATGCCGGGCTGGGGGATGCGGCGAGCGTGCCGCTCGACCTCAATCCGCAGATCGCGCGACTGCAGACCTGGCAGGCCAATATCGACGCCGCAACCGGCCGGATGGCGGTGACGCAGACGGCGATGACGCAGATCGGGCAGATCGCCGCGAATTTCTATGCGCAGCTCAACGCCTTCAACGGGCTCGATGCCGGCGCTGTGGACAGCGTGGCGGCATCGGCACGGCAGGCGCTGCAGCAGGTGGCCGGGCTGCTGGATACGACGGATGGCGGCACGTATGTCTTTGCCGGCCAGGACAGCGCCAACCCCCCTGTGCCAAACCCCGACGGGATTCTGGCTTCCGGCTTCTACACGCAGATTTCCACGGCCGTCGCCGGGCTCGGCGCCAGCGGCGCGGGCGCGACGGCGGCGGCAACATTGGCGGTGGCGTCGTCCAACGCATCCGGCACCTCACCCTTTTCGGCGGCGCTCTCGCAGCCCGCCGCCACGGTACAGGCCAACCAGGCGACGGTGCAGGTGGGGGCCGGACAGAATGTGGCGGTGGGCTTGCTGGCGAGCGCCAACACCTTCGTGACATCGGGGGGCAGTTCCACCACAGGGTCCTATATGCGCGATCTGCTGCGCGGGCTCGCCACCATCGGCTCGCTGAGCAGTTCGCAGGTGGGTGACGCAGGGTTCCAGGGTTTGGTGCAGGACACGCGCACGAGCCTGTCCGGCGCGATCACCGCGATGAACCAGGATGCCGGTGTTCTGGGCAATATTCAAAGCGGGCTTGCCGCCACCAGGACGACACTTGGCAACACCGCGACGGCGCTGATCGGGCAGGTATCCGCCGCGCAGGACGTCAACATGGCGGCCACGCTGTCGAAACTGTCGCTGGTGCAGACGCAGCTGCAATCCTCGTACAAGCTCATCGCGAGCGCGGCCAACCTCTCGCTCGTGCAATATCTGTGATGTCGTGGCAGCGCTTCATCCCGCGTTAATTGATATCCCTCAGGATGAGGGTTCTCCCGCCAAAATGCGGGGCATGCGTAACGCGTTGGGTAATAGGTAAGAAACCATGTCCCAGTTTTCGATTCATACGAACATGGGCGCGCAAGTCGCGCTCGAATCCCTGAGCTCCACGGCCACCGCTCTGGCGGCCACACAGAAGCAGATATCCACGGGTTATCGCGTGGCGGATGCCACCGATGACGGGGCGGCCTATGCCGTGGCGCAACGTGTGCGGTCCGATGTCGGTGCGCTCACCAGCGCCAATCAGCAGCTCGGCAACGCGCAGGGCCTGCTGTCCACCACGGTCTCGGCGCTGAACAACATGTCGAACACGATGACGAGCATGCGCGATGTGCTGGTCAAGCTCGCCGACGGGTCGGTGACCGGCAACGAACGCACGCAGTACATTGCGCAGTACCAGAGCTTTGTGCAGAATATCAAGAGCGATATCCAGGATGCCACCTACAACGGCAAAACGCTGATCGGCAATATTGCCGGGTCGAGCGGCTCCACCGGGTCCGTAAACGTTGTCCGCAACGAGGTGGGGACGAACTACACCATTGCCTCGGCCGGTGCGTCGGCGATGTACCATTCGATGATTTTCACATCGACGCAGCTGGGGGCCGCCGCCTCGGTCGCGGCGTTCCTGACTGCTACCGGGGTCTTCGTCAAGCAGATCAACGCGGTTGGCACCAGCCTGAACACCTACGGTGCAGACACGACCTATGTGAACAATCAGATCACGTACAACAGCGACAAGATCGATGCGCTGAACGCCGGGATCGGCTCCCTGATCGACGCCAACATGGCGCAGGAATCGGCGCAGCTGCAAGCCCTGCAAATTCAGCAGCAGCTGGGGACGCAGGCGTTGTCGATCGCCAATCAGGCGCCGCAGACGTTGCTGAGCCTGTTCAAGTAGGAGGATGAGGCGGCCGGCAGAACGGCGGCCGCCGCTTCCGCGTGATCTGTCGGGAGCCGATGGCGTAAGAGGCCAGAAAGGAGCGCATGTCGAATCTGGTTCTTGAGCTGCGCCAGGGAGAGGTGATGATCGTCAACGGCGCACCGATCCGGTTCCGGACCAAAACGCGCATCGAGTTGACCGCCAAGGCCAGGTTCCTGTTCGGCAAGCAGATCATGCCGCCCGATCAGGCGGACAGCCCGGCGCGGCGCATCTATTTTGCCTTGCAATCCGCCTATATCGGCACGGATGAGGAGCGACCGCGTGGCCTGGCCGCTGCGCGCGACCTGATTGACGCATTCAATCGAGTGACGACTTCAACGCTCGCGCGTGAAATCCTCGATCGTGCGTTGGCTGCGGCGGAAGCGGATGATTGCTACCACGCGCTGAAACTGGCGCGACGCATCATTCGCCACGAGGATGCGGTGCTGGAACGCGACGTGATATCCGGCATGGCTGCTGCACCGTCCGGCGGCTTCGCGTCAGGTTTCACTCCATGATTTTCCGGGGAAATGGGCCGGAGCCGCGCCTTCATGGATACGGAGATATCCTAATGCCAACGATGAATTATGCCGCGCGCGCCTATGAGGCCGCCTCGTCCCAGCGCGACGTGCGTGAGCAGGAGGCGGACGTGTTCCGCCGGGCCAACGGCGCGCTGCATGCTGCGCGTGACGCGGGGCTTGTGGCCCGTGTGCGCGCGCTTGCCGACAATCGGCGCCTGTGGATGACAGTGATGGATCTTGTGCGTGACCCGGCGAACCGGCTGCCCGACGCGTTGCGGGCTTCGATCGTCTCGGTCGGGCTGAGCGTTCAGCGGGAGATGGATCGGGACGCGCCGAATCTCGATTTCCTGATCGTCGTGAATGACAGCATTGCGGCCGGGTTGGTTGGCGCCTGAAACCGGCCGGATACGGTAGGAACGCCATGGCAATCGATTTGACGATGCTGTTCGGTACGCCACCCGATGGTTCCGTTGCCGCCAACCTGCTGAACACGATTTACGGGCAAGCCGCCGGAACCGGGGCCACCAGCAACCAGGACCCGGTGCGGGCGCTGCAACAGGCCGAACAGAACCAAGCCAACGATATCGCGACAACGGCGGCGGAACCGCAGGTTCAGCGCGACATTGCCGCCTTCCAGGCTGGCGTGCAGTCGGCCAAGTCGCCGCAGGACCTGCTTCAGAACCCGACGGTGATGAAGGTGTTGCTGACGGCCAACGGCCTGGGCGCCGATCTGCCCTATACGGCCCTGGCGCAGCAGGCGCTTCTGTCGAACGTGAACGATCCGAATGCGCTCGCGAATACGCTGTCGGACACGAATTGGAAGGCGGTGGCCCAGACCTATGATTTCGCCAACAAGGGCCTTTCGATCATTCAGAATCCGAAGGTGCTCAGCACGCTCGCCAATGCGTACGCCGAGGTGACGTGGCGGCAATCTCTGGATGCCGCGACACCGGGGCTGTCGAACGCGCTGACCTTCCGGGCAGAGGCGTCCGGCATCACTTCGGTCGATCAGATTCTGGGCGATCCGGTTATGCGGCAAGTCGTCACCACCGCACTCGGCATCCCGCTGCAGATTGCCTATCAGGATCTGGGCGCGCAGGAGAAAGCGATCACCACCCAGCTCGACATCACCCAGTTCAAGGATCCGAAGTTCGTCGAGAGCTTTGTCCAGCGCTATCTGATCGCAACGCAGCAGAATGCGGCCGGCACATCCAGCCAGACCAATCTCGATGCGCTGGCGGTGCAGGCACAGGGTCTGCTGGTTTGAAGGCGCGACGTACTGCCGATCGTTCGCGCGACCTGGTCACATGGTCTTCTGCACCCGTTTCCCATCGGCTCAAAAGGAGCCCTGCATGACTGAGCTTGCCACGTCGATCGAGCCATCCGCATTAGCGACGCGGGTTCGCCATCTCGTCGGCAACGGGCGGCTGAGCGTGGCCCGCCCGCTGTTCGATGCGCTGCGGCGCCTCGCCCCGCCGGCAGTGGACCTTGCCTGCTTGGAAACGAAACTTCTGCTGGCCGAGGGGCGGCCGGAGATGGCGCTGGCGATGCTGGACCAAGCAATAGCTCGAACAGCTGGATCGGCCTCCCTCCACAAGGCGCGGGCGGAGATCCGGATGAAGCTGGATGACCCGGCAGGGGCAGCCGCCGATGCGGCCGACGCCGTGATTCTGGATCCGGCGGACCCGGAAGCGAAGGCGTTGCTTGGAATCGTGCTGATCGACCTCGATCGTGGCGCGGATGCGTTGGCCTGTCTGCAGGAGTCGGTGGCCGCGTTGCCGGACAATGCCGCGGCCGCCATCGCCCTGGCGCGCGCATATGAGATCGAAGGCCAAGAGAGCGCAGCGGCGGCCGCGCTGGCGGCGGCGATCGCGCGCATGCCGGCCGGGATCGATCTGCGCAATGCCGCCGCGCTGCTGGCGATGCGGCAGCGCGACTTCACCGGTGCGGTGGCGCTGACCGAGGCGGCGCGGCAGGCAGGCATCGCCGATGCGTGTGCGTTCGGGCTGCAGGGCCATGCGCTGTCCAGCCTCGGCCGCCACGACGCGGCAGCGGAGGCCTACCGTGAGACGTTGAAGCTGGGGCCGCATGATTCCTATGTCCGGCATCTGGTGGCTGCCGCCGGTGCGCTGCCGGGATATGACCGCGCGCCCGATACCTATGTGCGCGCGGTATTCGATGGCTATGCGAACCGCTTCGAGGCGCATCTGATCTCGCTCGGCTACCGGGTGCCGGGATTGCTGTACGCCATGGTGCGCCGTCTCGTGCCGCCGGACCCGGTGGGCAGGCCTGTGGGCCCGGTGCTCGACCTCGGTTGCGGCACCGGGCTGGTTGGGCTGGTAGCGGCGGAATTACCGGTGGGCCCCTGGGTGGGCGTCGATCTGTCCCCGGCGATGCTGGCGGTGGCGCGGCAGAAGGGGCTGTACGCCGAGCTGCACGAGGCCGAACTGCTTGGCTGGCTCGGCAGGGACGAACGGCGGTGGCCACTGATCCTGGCGGCAGATGTGCTGTGCTATTTCGGCGCGCTGGAGACGGTGCTGGCACGGGTGCACGAGCGGCTCACCCCGGGTGGGCTGTTCCTGTTCTCGCTGGAGACCCGGTTGGCCGATGTCGGCGGGGCGGCAGACGGAACTGCCGATTACGCGCTGGGCCGCCTCGGCCGCTACGGCCATGATTGCGACTATGTCGAGCGTGCGGCGCGCGGTGCGGGCTTCGTCATTCGCGCATTCGCGGAGGAGGAGCAGCGCCGAGAGATGGGCGCGCCGGTGCCGGGCTTGCTCGTCGTGCTGGAGCGGGTGCGCCACGATGGCTGACGTGGCGGCCCTGGCACCCGACCCGGTGGCGATGTTGCGGGACGCGCTGGCAGGCGAGGAGGGGCTTGCCCTCGATCGGTTGAGCCGGATGGAAGTGTCATACCCGGGGTGGGACGAGCCGCCGCTGCGGCGGGCTGAGGCATTGCGCCGGTCCGGCCGGTTTCAGGAGGCGGAAGCGGCGTTTCTGCACGTGCTGGGCATGTCGCCGACGCGGCGGGAGGCCCTTCTCGGGCTGGCGGGGCTCCTGATCGACCAGGGGCAAGGCGCACGGGCGCAATCGCTGCTGCTGCGCCGCTGCGGCCACGCGCCGGACGATGCGGCGGCCTGGGATGCGCTCGGGGTGGCGCTGGTGCAGACCGGCGATCATGCCGCCGCCGAAGCGGCGTTCACCGAGGCTCAGGTGCTCGCCCCGGGTGAACTCGCCTATGCTCTCAAGCGTGTGGAAGCGGCTTGCACCGCCGGATCGGCCGAAACGGAGCTGGCGCGGCTGAACGCGGCGAGTGCCGCCGATCCGCTGAGCGTGGTGCATCTGATGGCTCGCGGCGTGGTCCTGGATCGCCTTGGCCTGCGTGACGCGGCGATCGACATGTTCGAGGCGGCGGCGGTGCTGGCGCCGGACCAGGCGCCGCCGGTGGCCGTTCTGGGCCGGCTGCTCGCCCGCACGCTGCGTCTGGGCGATGCCGAGCAGGCGCTGCGCCGCGCCATCGCGCTCGACCCGGCCGATCTTGATCTGCGGTATGATCGGGCGGTCGTGCTGCTGCGGCTGTATCGCTACGAGGCGGCCCGCGAGGAGCTGATCGCGCTGGACCGGCTGCACGAAGGCAGTGTCACCACACTGTGCAACCTGGCGGCGGCAACCACCTCGGTGGGGATGCAGGCCGAGGCACTCGGCGTGGCGCGGCAGGCGATCGCCGCCGATCCGGCATCGCACCGGCCGCGCCGCGCCCTGTGCCAGGTGATGAGCTATGCCGAGAAGGTGCGTGGCGCGGAGATGCTGGCAGCCTTGCAGGAATGTGCAGCCCGGCTGCCGCGCGGTCCGGTCGCGCCTTTCGCCAACGAACCGGACCCGAAGCGGCGATTGCGCGTGGGATTGCTGTCGCCTTCTCTGAAAGTGCATCCGGTGGGCTGGCTGACCATCGCCGGCTTCGAGACGCTGGATCCGGCGCAGTTTGATCTGATTGCCTTCGCGGAGATCACGGCGGAAGACCATCTCGCCCGCCGTTTCCGGCAAATCGCCAGCGTCTGGCACGACACCGGGGCGCTGAGCGACGCCGCGCTGGCGGCGCTGATCCGTGCCGAGGCCATCGATGTGCTGATTGATCTGGGTGGCCACGGCGATTCCGGGCGCCTGCCCGTGTGCGCACAGCGGCCGGCGCCGGTGCAGGTGAAATGGGTCGGCTGCCAGTACCACAGCACCGGCCTGCCCGAGATGGACTGGCTCATCTCCGACCGGTGGGAGACGCCGCCGGATCTGGCCCCGCTGTACACCGAGCGGCTGCTGATCCTCCCCGACGGCTATGTCTGCTACAGCCCGCCGCCTTATGCCCCGGATGTGGGCGCACTGCCGGCATTGGCGCGCGGCCATGTGACCTTCGGCTGCTTCAATAATCTCGCCAAAGTGACCCCGCGAGTGCTCGCGGCCTGGAGCGCGGTGCTGCGCCAGGTGTCGGAATCCCGTCTGGTGCTGAAAGCCCATCAGGTGGCCGAGGCGGCCACCGCGGAGCGCCTGCGCGCTGCCTTCGCCGCGCAGGGTATCGGGGCGGAGCGGGTGGAGTTTCGCGGCGGCTCACGGCACCGGGCTCTGCTGGACGAGTACAACGATATCGATATCGTGCTCGACCCGTTCCCCTACACCGGCGGGTTGACGACGATCGAGGCGCTGTGGATGGGGGTGCCGACCATCACCATGCCCGGAGAGATCTTCGCCGCGCGCCATGCATTCAGCCATCTGGTCAATGTGGGGTTGGCCGACTGGGTGGCGGAGGATGAGGCGGGCTATGTGGCGCTGGCGGTGCGGAAAGCTGCGGATCTGCCGGCGCTGGCCGCCTTGCGGGCCGGGCTGCGGGTGCGGGTGAAGGCGAGTCCGCTGTGCGATGCGCCGCGCTTCGGCCGCAACCTGGGGGCCGCCTTGCGGCATGCCTGGGCCGAATGGTGCCGGACTCCCCGGGGATCCGATATCCAGGCCATGTAGGGCGGCGCGGAAAAATGAGTCTGGACAGGGCGCGCGCGATCGGCTAGAGGCCGGCGCTTGATCGGAACGCGGGAGATCTGCGGCCTTGCGGCCATGGATCGGTTGTACCGCGGTCCTTGGACACGACAACGGCGCGGCGCGCCACAGGAGCCAGGGATATGGCGAAGAAAATCGTCGGCTACGTCAAGCTGCAAATTCCGGCCGGCAAGGCCAATCCATCGCCGCCGGTAGGGCCGGCGCTGGGGCAGCGCGGCCTGAACATCATGCAATTCTGCAAGGAATTCAATGCGGTAACCCAGGGTATGGAACCCGGGATGCCGGTGCCGGTGGTCATCACCGCCTTTGCCGACCGCACCTTCACCTTCATCACCAAGACCCCGCCGAACACGTATTTCCTGATGAAGGCCGCGAAGATCGAAAAAGGGTCCACCACCGCCGGCAAGGGCGCGACGGTGGGCCAGGTGACCATCGCGCAACTGCGCGAAATCGCGGTCCAGAAGATGAAGGACATGAACGCGAACGACGTCGATGGCGCGGTGCGCATGCTGGCGGGTTCGGCCCGGTCGATGGGTCTTGCGGTGGTGGAGGGCTGACGCGATGGCCATGAACAAGCGGCTCGCCAACGGCTACACCAGTTTCGACCGCACCCGGACCTATGCGCTGGGCGAGGCGATCAAGCTCGTGAAGACCAATGCCAAGGCGAAGTTCGACGAGACGGTCGAGCTGTCGATGAATCTCGGGATCGATCCGCGCCATGCGGACCAGATGGTGCGCGGGCTGGTTTCCCTGCCGAACGGCACCGGCAAGACGGTGCGCGTGGGCGTGTTCGCCCGTGGCGCGAAGGCCGAGGAAGCTGCTGCCGCCGGCGCCGACGTGGTGGGTGCCGACGACCTCGCCGAGAAGGTGCAGGCCGGCGAGATCGCGTTCGACCGTTGCATCGCGACCCCGGACATGATGGCGCTGGTCGGCCGGCTGGGCAAGATTCTGGGCCCGCGCGGACTGATGCCGAACCCCAAGCTCGGCACCGTGACGATGGACGTGAAGGGTGCCATCACCGCGGCGAAATCGGGCCAGGTGGAGTTCCGTGCCGAGAAGGCGGGGATCATTCACGCCGGCATCGGCAAGGCGAGCTTCCCCGAGGAGAAGCTGCTCGAGAACGCGCGCGTGTTCGTCGATGCCATCCAGAAGGCAAAGCCGGCCGGAGCGAAGGGAACCTATGTCCAGAAGGTGGCGCTGAGCTCCACCATGGGCCCCGGCGTGCGGGTGGATGTGGCGAGCCTCGCCGGCTGAGCGGCTAGAGATACGCCGGCGGGAAACCGCCGGCGGGCAGGAGGGGGGACCCTTCGAAACCTGTCCGAGACCGTACGTGCTGTTCTTCGGGATGGCTTAAGGGGCCGCAAGGCCCGCGCGCGGGAGACGGGGAAGCCAGGGATGTCGGGGCAGCCAGCGGCTTGCCCCGGGGCTTTGGCGGTTCCGGCTGAGTGGACAGGCGAACCGGACCGGGTGCGGTATACCGCCTCCGGTCCTTGGGCAGTCCGGTCCGGCGCGGCAGGTTCGCGCTGGGCCATAACGTGGAGAGCAACGTGGACCGTACGGAGAAGCGGGAATTCGTCGCTTCGCTCGCGTCCGTGTTCGCAGAGACGTCGATGGTGATCGTGACCCGCAACGAGGGGCTCACGGTCGCGCAGGTGACGGATCTGCGGCGTCGGATGCGTGCGGCAGGGGCGAATTTCAAGGTCGCGAAGAACCGGCTGACCACTCTCGCCCTGGACGGGACCCGATTCGATGCCATCAAGCCTCTGCTGAAGGGACCGACCGCGCTTGCGTGGTCGCGTGATCCGGTGGCGGTGGCGAAGGCGGCTGTCGAGTTCGCCAAGACCAACGAGAAGTTCGTGCTGATCGGCGGGGCGCTCGGCACCCAGACGCTCGATGCGTCGGGGGTGAAGGCGCTGGCCGAACTGCCGTCGCTCGATGCGCTGCGCGCGAAGCTGCTGGGGCTGATCGCCGCCCCGGCCACGCGGATCGCGGGCGTATTGCAGGCGCCGGCCGGACAGCTCGCACGGGTCTTCGGGGCCTATGCCAAGACGGGCGAAGCGGCCTGATCGGGCAGATACTCACTGGCAGCCGGGATGGACCCGGCTTGTATGGAACCGACTGAAGTCTAGATAGTAGGAACACACGAACATGACCGATTTGTCGAAGCTGGTGGACGAGCTGTCCGGCCTGACCGTTCTCGAGGCGGCGGAGCTGTCGAAGCTGCTGGAAGAGAAGTGGGGCGTCTCGGCCGCCGCGCCGGTGGCGATGGCTGCGGCCGCGGCACCTGCGGCCGCGGCCGCCCCGGTCGAGGAGCAGACCGAATTCACCGTGATCCTGGCATCCGCCGGGGACAAGAAGATCAACGTCATCAAGGAGATCCGGACCATCACCGGCCTTGGCCTGAAAGAGGCGAAGGATCTGGTGGAGGGTGCGCCGAAGACGGTGAAGGAAGGCGCGAACAAGGACGAAGCGGCGAAGATCAAGAAGGTTCTGGAAGAGCAGGGCGCGACTGTCGAGGTCAAATAAGGCGCGATCCGCGCGCGGCCCGCAGGGGCGGCGCTCGGAGGCTGGGCTGGGGCGGGTGGGAATCGGCATGATTCCCGCCCGCATCGGCGTTACGGCAGGGGCGCCTTCGGGCTGTCTCCTGGATTTCTAGGCTGTATCGAGTCCCGGGCGGCCGGGGATGGTTCGGGGCCGTGGGCGAGCAGAACGATGGGGCAGCAGGACAGACGATGAACGCGATTTCAGGCGGCGCGGGCAAGTCGTTCACCGTGAGCAAGCGCATTCGCAAAAGCTTCGGGCGGATCCCCGAAGTGGCGCCGATGCCGAATCTGATCGATGTGCAGCGGTCGAGCTACGAGGCGTTCCTGCAGATGAACGTGCGCCCTGATGCGCGTACGCAGACCGGGCTGCAGGAGGTGTTCAAATCGGTCTTCCCGATCGACGATTTCGCCGGCCGTGGGCGGCTGGAGTTCGTGTACTACGAACTCGAGGAGCCCAAATACGACGTCGAAGAATGCATCCAGCGCGGCCTGAACTTCGCCGCGCCGCTGAAGGTGGTGCTGCGCCTCATCGTGTGGGATGTGGACGAGGACACCGGCGCCCGGTCGATCCGCGACATCAAGGAACAGCCCGTTTACATGGGCGACATGCCGCTGATGACCGACAACGGCACGTTCATCATCAACGGCACAGAGCGCGTGATCGTCAGCCAGATGCACCGCTCGCCGGGCGTGTTCTTCGATCATGACAAGGGCAAGACCCACGCATCGGGCAAGTATCTGTTCGCCGCCCGGGTGATCCCGTATCGGGGGTCGTGGCTCGATTTCGAATTCGACAGCAAGGACCTCGTTTACGTCCGCATCGATCGCAAGCGGAAGCTGCCGGTCACTACCCTGCTCTATGCGCTGGATAGCGCCGAGACGCTGGCCCTGCGCGAGGCGCGGGCGGCGAAGGGCGAGACTGTCGAGATCGGCGAGATCGTCGGCATGGGTGCCGAGGAAATCCTGGGCATTTTCTACGGCCAGGTGATGTTCACCCATACCGCCAAGGGTTGGGCGCGGCCGTTCGATCCGGATGCCTTCCGTGGCATCAAGCTGCTGGAAAGCCTGGTCGATGCGCAGACCGGCGAGGTCGTGGCGAAAGCCGACGACAAGCTGACGGCGCGTGTGGCCCGGCGTATCGCCGAGAACACGAAGGAAGTGCTGGTCGGCCGCGCGGACCTGCTGGGCCGCTTTGTCGCCGTGGATCTGGTGAACGAGGAGACCGGCGAGATTTTCGCCGAGGCCGGTGAGGAGCTGACCGAACCCAAGCTTGCCGCGCTTGAGGAGGCCGGGATCGACCGGCTGCCCACGCTTGCGGTCGATCAGTCGAACGGGCCGTGGATTCGCAACACGCTGGCGGTGGACAAGAACAGCAGCCGAGAGGACGCGCTGATCGACATCTACCGGGTGATGCGCCCGGGCGAACCGCCGACCAGCGAGACCGCCGAATCGCTGTTCCGCGGCCTGTTCTTCGATGGCGACCGCTACGATCTCTCGGCCGTCGGCCGGGTGAAGATGAACATGCGTCTGGGGGTGGATTGCCCGGACACGATGCGCGTGCTGCGCAAGGCGGACATCCTGCGCACGGTGAAGATCCTGTGCGAGCTGAAGGACGGCCGCGGTACGATCGACGACATCGACAATCTCGGCAATCGCCGCGTCCGCTCCGTCGGGGAACTGATGGAGAACCAGTATCGCGTCGGCCTGCTGCGCATGGAGCGGGCGATCCGCGAGCGCATGGGCAGCGTGGATATCGACACCGTGATGCCGCATGACCTGATCAATGCGAAGCCGGCCGCGGCCGCGGTGCGGGAGTTCTTCGGCAGCTCCCAGCTGTCGCAGTTCATGGACCAGACGAACCCGCTGTCGGAAGTGACGCACAAGCGCCGCCTGTCCGCGCTGGGGCCGGGCGGGCTGACGCGGGAGCGTGCGGGCTTCGAGGTGCGTGACGTGCACCCGACGCATTACGGCCGCATCTGCCCGATCGAGACACCGGAGGGGCCGAACATCGGCCTGATCAACTCGCTCGCCACCTATGCCAAGGTGAACAAGTACGGCTTCATCGAAACGCCGTACCGGCTGGTGTCCGATGGCGTGGTGCAGGATGGCTGGAAATATCTGTCGGCGATGGAGGAGGAAAAGCTCGTCGTCGCCCAGGCCGATGCGCCCACCGATGCGAAGGGACGATTCACCGAAGATCTGGTGTCCGTTCGCCGGCAGGGGGACTTCCGGCTGGTGAAACCCGAGGATGTGACGGCGGTGGACGTATCGCCGAAGCAGCTTGTGTCCGTGGCCGCCGCGCTTATCCCGTTCCTGGAGAACGACGACGCGAACCGCGCGCTGATGGGCTCCAACATGCAGCGGCAGGCGGTGCCGCTGATCCGTGCCGATGCCCCGCTGGTCGGCACGGGCATGGAGGCGGCGGTGGCGCGCGATTCGGGCGCGACCATCGTGGCCCGCCGGCCGGGCGTGGTCGATCAGATCGACGGTGCGCGCATCGTGGTGCGCGCGACGGCGGATGACGGCACCACCAGCGGCGTGGATATCTATCGGCTGCGCAAGTTCATGCGATCCAACCAGTCCACTTGCATCAACCAGCGCCCGCTGGTGCGCGTGGGCGACCGGGTCAGCGAGCGCGACATCATCGCCGACGGCCCCTCGACCGAGCTGGGCGAACTGGCCCTGGGCCGCAACGTGCTCGTCGCGTTCATGCCGTGGCGCGGCTACAACTTCGAGGACGCCATTCTCGTCTCCGAGCGGATGGTGAAGGACGACTACTACACGTCGATCCACATCGAGGAGTTCGAAATCGAGTCCCGCGACACCAAGCTCGGCCCCGAGGAAATCA